>JAEUPI010000016.1 GCA_016790175.1 Burkholderiaceae bacterium
CATGTCACTCACCGTCACGTTCAACGCCGGCAGGTTCATGCCGGCGCGGCCACCGAGTTGGGCCTGCGTGGCCTCGTAGACGGCGATCAGCCCGGCGACCGTGCTGGCCGGCGAGGCCACCGGGTGCGACACCGACGGGTCGACCGGCAGGATCGCCTCCTGCCCCGCGAGCGGCTCGCGAATGATGCCGCTGAAGAATGAACTGGCTGCGCCGTTGGGCCGTCCTGGTCGCACCGTGACGGTGTTCAGGCGCGCCGAGCGGCCGTCGATGAAGCCCTTGCGCGTGTAGTCGGCCACCTGGTGCTCGCAGATCAGCTTGTGCGTGCCATAACTCGTCTGCGGCGTGGGCAGCGTGTCGTCGCGCACCAGCGGCGGCATCGGGTTGCTGGCGTCGGGGCCGAACACCGCCACCGAACTCGAGAACACGAACCTCGGCACCGGGCCCCCAGCGGCCACGCCGGCGCGCAGGGCGTCGAGCAGGGCGCGCGTGCTGTCGAGGTTGGAGCGCAGGCCGAGCTCGAAATCAGCCTCGCACTCACCCGACACCGCCGAGGCCAGGTGGAACACGCCGTCGAAGCGGTCGGCCGCGAAGCCGGCACACTGCTGCAGCAGCGGCCCGGTGCGTGCCTCGACGCGCGCATCGGCCGTCAGGTCGGCCGGCGGGGGAAACTGGTCGGCGATCACGAGCTTGTCGACCGCCTGACCCGCGAGCGAGCCCGTCTTCAGGATCGTGCGCGCGAGCCGCGCGCCGACGAAACCGGCTCCGCCGGTGATGAGCAGCTTCATGAAACGTCCTTGTATGGGTTGAACCAGCCGAGGCCGGCCGACGTGGCTGCGTGCGGCTTGTACTCGGCACCGAGCGGCACGCGCCAGCCGAGTTCGTCGATCAGCGCGAACAGATAGGGATGGTGCAGCTCGCCGATGTCGGGCTCGTGCCGCTCGGGCACGCCGGCGAACTGGATGTGCCCCACGCGGCCGGTGGGCAGGTACTGCCGCAGCTTCATCGCCACATCGCCCTCGCTGATCTGGCAATGGTAGAGGTCGAACTGCACCTGCACGTTCGCTGCGCCGAGCTCGGCGACCACGGCATGCGCCTCGGCCTGCCGGCTGTAGAGGTAGCCCGGCGCATCGCGGGGGTTCAGCGGTTCGAGCAACAGCGTGACGCCCTCGGCGGCGGCCAGCGGCGCGGCCCAGCGCAGGTTGGCGAGTAGCGTCGCGCCGCAAGCGGCGCGGTCGGAGTCGGCCGGCACGGTGCCGGCCATCACATGCACACGCGGGCAGCCGAGCGCCCGCGCATACGGCAGCGCCTGCTCGGTGAAGCTGCGACGGAACTCGTCTTCGCGGCCGGGCAGCGCGGCAATGCCGCGCTCGCCGGGCCTGCCGGGCGGCGCGTTGATCAGCACCTGCTGCAGCCCGTGGTCGCGCAAGCGCCGCGCGATGTCGGCCGCCGGTGCTTCGTAGGGAAATTGGCATTCGACGAAGCGGAAGCCGTCGCGCGCCGCAGCGCCGAAACGATCGAGGAAGGCATGTTCGGCATACATCAGCGACAGGTTGGCAGCGATGCGGGGCATGGGATCCTCACCAACGGGTTCCGAAGGCGCGCGCGATGTCCTCGAGCTGCGCGTCGCCGAGCGGCTGCGGCCTGGTGGCGCTCATCAACCACAGTCGCGCGGTCTCCTCCAGCTCCTCGAGCAAGGCCATCGCCGCGGAGGGCGAAACGTGCCAGATGTTCGGCCCGAGCCGTTCGTGCAACACGGCGCGGATCGTGCGTCCGGTGCCACGCGCGCGCTCGATCGCCAGCACCACGCGCGCGGCCATCTCCGGGCTGCCGGGCCGCAGATACGGAATCAGCGGCACATGGCCGACCTTCATCACCTGGTATGGGGTGATCGGCGGCAGCACGTCGTCGGGCGACCACACGCCTTGCAGCGTCAGCGCCACCAGGTGCGTCGAATGCGTGTGCAGCACGCAGCGCGCCTCGGGATCGGCGGCATAGATGCGCCGATGCAGCGCGAGCGTCTTGCTGGCCGGCTCGCCCTTGAGCTGTTCGCCCTGCGGCGACACATGCGCCAGCGTGTCGGGCCGCAGCAGACCGAGACAGGCGTCGGTGGGCGTGATCAGGAACCCGCCGTCGTCGGGCAGCCTCACGCTGATGTTGCCGGCGGTGCCGGCGACATAGCCGCGCTCGTACAGGCTGCGGCCGACACGGCAGATCTCGGCACGCGACTCTTCTTCAATGACCGTGTCGATCTTCATCGTGCACCCATCATCGCCCACCTTCGTGCGCCAGGGCGTCGGCAAAGAAGGTCGGGGCACCGAAGTTGCCGCTCTTGAGTGCGAGCTTCAGCATCCGGCCTTCGGCCCGGGTCCACGGCACACCGGGGCAGATCGCCGGCCCGATACGCAGCGCGCGCACACCGAGGCCTTGCACCACCGCCCCCGAGGTTTCGCCGCCGGCGACGACGAGTCGCCTCACACCGGCGTCGACGAGGCCGCGGGCGAGGCGGGCCAGTGCCTGTTCCACCAGTTCGCCCGCGCGCGCGGCGCCGAGCTCCGCCTGCACCGCACGCAGCACCTCGGGTGCGGCCGTCGCGCTGATCAGTACGGCGCCTTGCGCCACGGCCGCGCGTGCCCATTGCAGCACCTCGTCCACCACCGGTTCGCCCCGGGCCAGCGCCCGCGGATCGATGCGACGCATCGGCCGCCCGGCCGCCTCCCAAGCCGCCACCTGGGCGTTGGTGGCCGTCGAGCACGAGCCCGACAGCACCGCGGCCGCCCCACCCACCGTCTCGAGCGACGCGGCATGCTCGTCGAGCCTGAGCCAGCCCTGCGCCGCATACAGCGCCGGCAGACCCAAGGCCAGGCCCGAACCCGCGGTGAGCAACGGCAGATCCGCGCAGGCCTCGGCCAGCACGCGCAGATCGTCGTTGTCGATCGCGTCGGCCACGGCGATGCGCACGCCCTCGGCTCGCAAGGCGGCGATGCGCGCGCGTGTGGCCGGCACACCGGCGCGCACCGCGTCGTAGCGCAGCAGGCCGACACGGCCCTCGCACTGCGGCTGCAGCACGCGCACCAGATCGGCGTCGGTCATCGGTGTCAGCGGGTGATTGCGCATGCCGGAGTCCGACAGCAGCTGGTCGCCGACGAACAGATGGCCGCGAAAGATCGTGCGGCCGTTCTCGGGGAACGCAGGGCAGGCGATCGTGAAGTCGGTGCCCAGCGCCGACATCATTGCCTCGGCCACCGGGCCGATGTTGCCGCGCGGCGTGGAGTCGAAGGTGGAGCAGTACTTGAAGTAGAACTGCCGCGCGCCGGCGCCGCGCAGCCACCGCAGCGCCGCCAGGGATTCGCGCACTGCATCGTCCACCGGCGTGGTGCGCGACTTCAGCGCCACCACCACGGCGTCGGCGCCTGCCGGCGGCGGCCCTTCGGGCACGCCGATCACCTGCATCGTACGCATGCCCGAGCGCACGAGCATGCTGGCGACATCGGTGGCCCCGGTGAAGTCGTCGGCCACGACGCCGAGCACGGTCCAGTCCGAACGGTTCACCTGTCGATGTCTCCGGGATCAACCACGGCGCGGCTTGGCCGGGCGGAGCGGACGGTCGCGGCGCCGGATCGCCACCACGCCGCCGTGCTGCAGGCGAACCTCGCCCTGCAGCAGGTGCGCGATCGCGGCACGGCGCGCCGCGCCGGCATCGCCCGCGGCGATCGCGTCGACGATCGCACGGTGCTCGTTGCGCACCTGTTGCATCCAATCGGCGCTGCGCGCCTCGTTGCCGCGCGTGACGCGCATCGCCTCGCGCAGGTATTGCTCCAGAAAGCCGAGCAGCCGCGCGAACTGCGGATTGCCGGTGGCCTCGCCGATCGCCCGGTGGAAGCTCAAATCCTCCTCGACGGCATCGTGGCCGCCGGCGCTGGCCGTGTCGATCGCCGCCAGCGAGCGACGGAGCCCGGCAAGCTGCGTGCGCGTGATGCGCTTGGCCGCCAGCGCGGCCATCTCGCCCTCGAGCACGCGGCGCAGCTCCACCACCTGCACCACCGCCTCGATCGACTCGAGCACCGTCGGGTCGAACGCCAGCGGACGGTTCGACGGCGGCGGCGACACGTACACGCCGGAGCCCTGCCGCGAGCGCAGCAGGCCGCGCGACTTGATCTGGTGCACGGCCTCGCGCACCACCGAGCGCGACACCCCGTGCGCGGCGGCGAGCTGCGCTTCGGTGGGCAGGCGGTCGCCGGGCTTCCAGGCACCGCCTTCGATCTGCTGCATCAGGCGCTGGGCCAGGCGATCGGACAGCCGCTCGGGGTGCAGCGGCTCCGGGCCGGCACGCGCACGGCGCTGGCGCGGCGCAGCAGAGACCGTGGCGGAGGGCATCAGTACCGCGCGGCCGTTCCGAAGGTACTGAGCGCTCCCCCGTGGTTCAGCGAACGCAATGAGCTTGGGGGCACCATGGTCGTCAGGTTATCAGACAACTTTGCATACCGCCCGCCGGGTATGTCCTAGCGTCTGGCCCGTCCGGCCGCGCGTATCGTCGCCCCCGTTGCCTGCAACCGGCGCTGAGTCGCAGCCGCATCCTTCCATGGCCAGTGTGCAGATCGAGACCGTGAAGAAACGCTTCGGCGACGTCGAGGTGCTGCACGGCGTGAGCATCGACATCGCCGATGGCTCGTTCACCGTGCTGGTCGGCCCGTCGGGCTGCGGCAAGAGCACGCTGCTGCGCATGATCGCCGGGCTGGAGAACATCTCCGAAGGGCAGATCCGCATCGGCGGCACCGTGGTCAACCAGATGCCGCCGAAGGAGCGCGACATCGCGATGGTGTTCCAGAACTACGCGCTCTATCCGCACATGACGGTGCGCGACAACATGGCCTTCTCGCTGATGCTGGCCAAGAAGGACAAGGCCACGATCGACCAGAAGGTGCAGCGTGCCGCCGAGATCCTCGGCCTGACCGCCCTGCTCGAGCGTTTTCCGCGCCAGCTTTCGGGCGGCCAGCGGCAACGCGTGGCGATGGGCCGTGCGATCGTGCGCGACCCGCAGGTGTTTCTGTTCGACGAGCCGCTGAGCAATCTCGACGCCAAGTTGCGCGTGGCCATGCGCACCGAGATCAAGGAGCTGCACCAGCGCCTGAAGACCACCTCGATCTACGTCACGCACGACCAGATCGAGGCCATGACGATGGGCGACCAGATCGTCGTGATGCGCGACGGCTACATCGAACAGACCGGCAGCCCGCTGCAGCTGTATGACCATCCGGCCAACCTGTTCGTGGCCGGATTCATCGGCTCGCCGGCGATGAACTTCCTGCCGGGAACGCTGCGGCGCAACGGGTCGGGCGCCACGGTGGAACTCGAAGGCGGCGCGCAGGTTGCCGCGCCGCGGCTGGCCGGAGGCGGCGACGGGCAGAAGGTGATCTTCGGCACACGACCCGAGCATCTGAGCCTCAGCGCCGACGGCGGCATCGGCGTGCAGGTGGCGGTGGTGGAACCCACGGGTGCCGACACCTTCGTCTCGTGCCGGCACCACAGCACCGACATGTCGGTGGTGTTCCGCGAGCGCCACGACTTCACGCCCGGCAGCACGATCCGGCTGCAGCCTGTGCTCGAACATTCGCACCTGTTCGATGCCGCCAGCGGCAATCGCCTGACGGTCAACTGATCCCGGAATCGTTTCTTCCCGGTGAGCGCGAGCTGCACCACATCACACGCCAAGGAGACTGCCTGATGAGCCAAGAATTCAACCGCCGCAAGTTCCTCGAGGGCACGGCCAGCGTCGCTGCCGGCTCCGCGCTCGGCGCGGGCGCGCTGTTTGCCCCCGCCGTGCATGCGCAGGCCCTGAGCTTCAAGCCCGAGAAGGGCGCCAAGCTGCGCGTGCTGCGCTGGAGCCGCTTCGTTCAGGGCGACATCGACGCCTACATGGCCAACGTCAAGAAGTTCACCGAGAAGACCGGCATCGAAGTCCGCGTCGACAACGAGGGCTGGGAAGACGTGCGCCCGAAGGCCGCAGTGGCCGCCAACACCGGTGCCGGGCCGGACATCATTCTCTCGACCAACGACGACGCCAACCTCTACCCCGAGAAGCTGCTCGACGTGACCGACCTGGCCACCTATCTGGGCAAGAAGTACGGCGGCTGGTACCCGGCCTGCGAAGCCTATCTGCGGCCCGACGGCAAGAAGTGGATCGGCATCGCGCTCGGCGCGGCCGGTGCGATGCTGGTCTATCGCCAGAGCCACGTGAAGGCCGCCGGCTTCAACGAGTTCCCGAAGGACACCGCGGGCTTCCTGGCGCTGTGCAAGGCGATGAAGGAGAAGGGCACGCCCGCCGGCATGGCGCTGGGCAACGCCACCGGCGACGGCCTGTGGTGCAACTGGCTGCTGTGGTCGCACGGCGGCAAGCTGGTCGACGCCAACAACAAGGTCGTGATCGACAGCCCGGAGACCCTGAAGGCGCTCGAGTACGCCAAGGAGTTGTACGCCACCTTCGTGCCGGGCACGCTGAGCTGGCTCGACCCTCACAACAACAAGGCCTTCCTCGACGGCCAGGTCAGCATCACCAACAACGGCATCTCGATCTACTACGCCACCAAGACCGCCACCGACCCGAAGGTGAAGGAACTGAAGGAGGACGTGCACCACGCGCAGTACCCGGTCGGGCCGGTGGGCGTTCCGACCGAGTCGCACCTGTTCTTCAACCAGATGATCATGAAGTACAGCAAGTACCCGCAGGCGGCCAAGGCGTTCCTGCAGTTCATGATGGAAGCCGATCAGTTCGGCCCCTGGCTCACCGCCGCCGGCGGCTACATCGCGCCGCCGCTGCCCGAGTACGCCAAGCTGCCGGTCTGGACGGTGGACCCGAAGCACACGCCGTATCGCGATTGCGTGAAGAACCTGCGCCCCACCGGCTACGCCGGCAAGCTGGGCTACGCGTCGGCCGGTGCGGCGGCGGACTTCATCGTCGTCAACATGGTGGCCGAGGCCGCCAGCGGCTCGAAGACGCCGAAGGAAGCCGCGGAGCGCGCCCAGAAGCGCGCCGAGCGCTACTACAAGGTGTGAGCCCGCACGTGCGACGCCGGAAGGCGTCGCACGGCTGGCGAACGACGGAGGGCGATTCACGCCCGACGGCTGAGGCCTCATGCTCGAGAAGCTGCAGAACAACCGCAACGCCCTGGGAGCACTCTTCATGCTCCCGGCGGCGGTGCTGTTGCTGCTGTTCCTGACCTACCCGCTCGGCCTGGGCACCTGGCTCGGATTCACCGACGCCAAGGTGGGCCGGCCCGGCGAGTGGATCGGGCTGGAGAACTACGCCTTCCTGTGGAACGACAGCGTCACGCGGCTGGCCCTGTTCAACACGCTCTTCTACACCTTCGTGGCGAGCGTGCTGAAGTTCGTGCTCGGCCTGTATCTGGCGATCCTGCTCAACAAGAACATCCGCATCAAGAGTTTCTTCCGGGCGGTGATCCTGCTGCCCTACATCGTGCCGACTGCGTTGTCGGCGATCGCCTTCTGGTGGATCTACGACTCGCAGTTCTCGGTCATCAGCTGGGTGCTGGTGAAGCTCGGCCTGATCGACACCTACATCGACTTCCTCGGCGAGCCGTGGAACGCACGGCTGTCGGTCATCGCCGCCAATGTGTGGCGCGGCGTGCCGTTCGTGGCGATCACGCTGCTGGCCGGCCTGCAGACCATCTCGCCGTCGTACTACGAGGCCTCGGCGATCGACGGCGCCAGCCGCTGGCAGCAGTTCCGCCATGTCACGCTGCCGCTGCTCACCCCCATCATCGCGGTGGTGATGACCTTCTCGGTGCTGTTCACCTTCACCGACTTCCAGCTGATCTACGTGATCACGCGCGGCGGCCCGCTGAACGCCACGCATCTGATGGCCACATTGAGCTTCCAGCGCGCGATCTCCGGCGGCGCGCTCGGCGAGGGTGCGGCGATCTCGATTGCGATGGTGCCGTTCCTGCTCGGCGCGATCCTGTTCAGCTACTTCGGCCTGCAACGCCGCGCCTGGCAACAAGGCGGCACCGACAAGTGAATCCACGATGAGTGACGCCCAAGCCGCCGCCGCCCAGGTCGACACCATCGTCGGCATGGACTTCCTGGAATCGCGCACGCGCAAGGCGGTCACGATCTACCTGCCGCTGGCGATCTTTCTGTTCGTGCTGCTGTTTCCGTTCTACTGGATGGCGATCACGACGTTCAAGCCGAACGAGGAGCTGCTGTCTCGTGAGGGCAATCCGTTCTGGGTCATCAACCCGACGCTCGCGCACATCAAGAAGCTGCTGTTCGACACCGCCTATCCCGAGTGGCTGTGGAACACGGTCATCGTGTCGGTGGTGTCCACCTTCGCGTCGTTGGCCGCGGCGGTGATGGCCGCCTATGCGATCGAACGCCTGCGCTTCAACGGCGCCAAGCAGGTCGGGCTGTCGATCTTTCTCGCCTACCTGGTGCCGCCATCGATCCTGTTCATTCCGCTGGCGGCCATCGTGTACCAGCTCGGCCTGTTCGACACGCGCTGGGCGCTGATCCTCACCTATCCCACGTTCCTGATCCCGTTCTGCACCTGGCTGCTGATGGGCTACTTTCGCTCGATTCCTTTCGAGCTGGAGGAATGCGCGCTGATCGACGGCGCCACGCGTTGGCAGATCCTGACCAAGATCGTGCTGCCGCTCGCGGTGCCGGGGCTGATCTCGGCCGGCATCTTCGCCTTCACGCTGTCGTGGAACGAGTTCATCTACGCGCTCACGTTCGTGTCATCCTCCGAGGTCAAGACGGTGCCGGTCGGCGTGGTCACCGAACTGGTGGAAGGCGATGTGTACCACTGGGGCTCCTTGATGGCCGGCGCCCTGTTCGGCTCGCTGCCGGTGGCCTTCGTCTACTCGTTCTTCGTCGAGTACTACGTGTCGGGCATGACCGGCTCGGTGAAGGAGTGACGATGCTCGTCGGTTTCGTCGGCCTCGGCGCGATGGGCGCGCCGATGGCGCTCAACCTCGTCAAGGCCGGCCACGGCGTGCAGGCCTTCGACGTGCGCGCCGGCGCCGCGAACGATCTGGTTGCCGCCGGTGGCCACGCCGCACCGAGCGCCGCCGAGGCCGCGCGCGGCGCCGACCTGCTGTGGTTGATGGTGGTCTCGGGCGATCAGGCCGAAGCCGTTCTGTTCGACGCCGGCGGCGCGGCAGCGCTGCCGGCCGGCGCGATCGTCGTCGCCGCCTGCACGCAGGCGCCGGCCCAGGCCCGGCGCACGGCCGATCGGCTGGCCGCGATGGGCCTGGCCATGCTCGACGCGCCAGTCTCCGGCGGCATCAAGGGCGCCGCCTCGGGCGCGCTGACGATCATGGTCTCGGGCGACCGCGGCACGCAGGCCCGCGCGAAGCCGGTGCTCGACGTGCTCGGCAAGCGGGTATTCGACGTCGGCGCCGAGGCGGGACTCGGCTCGACCGCGAAGATGATCAACCAGTTGCTGTGCGGCGTGCACATCGCTGCGGCCGCCGAGGCCATGCACGTGGCCGAATGCGCCGGCGTATCACCGCAGACCATGCTCGACATCATCGCGGTGTCGGCCGGACACAGCTGGATGTTCGGCGACCGCGCGCCGCGCATGATGCAGGCCGATCCCCCCGTGGCCAGCGCGGTCGATATCTTCGTCAAGGATCTCGGCATCGTGCTCGAACAGGGCAAGGTCAACCGCCAGGGGCTGCCGCTGGCAGCCGCAGCGATGCAGATGTTCCTCGCCGCCTCGGGCCTCGGCCACGGCAAGGCCGACGACAGCCAGGTGATCCGCGCCTATCGCGCGCTCAACGGGCTGCCTCGCAGCAAGGCTTGAGGCATCGCACCCGGGCAAGCGAGCACCCCGGTGCGGCGGCCTCGCCGCTAGACTGAATCGAGATGGCGCTGCGATGCCGACGCGGCGCGTCGAGTCGCTCACCCCACGAGACAGGAGACGCCCATGTTCACGATCCGTCTGCTCACCGCCGCCGCCTTCGCCGCCTGCATGGCGGCACCCGCCTCCGCCCAGCAGGTCACGCTGATGACCGGGCCGCAGGGTGGTTCCTGGGTACCTCTGGGCGGTGCGCTCAAGGGCCTGTGGGAGAAAGCCGTGCCCGGCCTCGCGATCCAGCAACAGCCCGGTGCCGGCATTGCCAATGTGCGCGGCGTCGACGAGGGCAAGGCCCAGATCGGATTCGCCAACTCGAGCACCACGGTCGACGGCATCGCCGGCCGTGCGCCGTACCCGAAGGCAGTGAAGAACGTCTGCCAGGTCGCGAACCTCTATCCGCAGTATTTCCAGGTCGTCGCCAGCGCCGACGCGAAGGTGAATTCCTACGCTGACTTCAAGGGCAAGACGCTCGTGACCCAGCCCAAGGGCAACACCGCGGAGATCCTGACCGCGATGGTGCTCGAGATCAACGGCATGAACTACCAGTCGCTGGCCAAGGCGAACTTCCAGGCCGCCTACACCGATGCCGTGTCGATGATGAAGGACGGGCACGCCCAGGTCTTCACGCTCGGTACCACGGCCCCGGCCTCGGCCGTGATGGACCTGGCCAGTGCGCGCGATGTGACGCTGGTGCCGGTGGACGACAAGACGATGGACGCGCTGAAGAAGGCCAACCCCGGCTACAACAAGCTGATCATCAAGGCCGGCACCTACCCCAAGCAGGACAAGGACGTGCCGGTGATCGGGTATTCGACGCACATCGTCGCCGCCTGCGACTTGCCGGAAGACACGGTCTACAAGATGACCAAGGCGATGGCCGAGAACGTCGATGCGATGGCCGCGGTGGTCAAGCCGATCACCGGCCTGACGCCGAAGGACATGGCGATCGACATCGGCGTGCCGCTGCACAAGGGCGCCGCGAAGTACTACAAGGAAAGAGGCGCCATCTGAAGCGGCTCGACTGATTCGGCGCCGGCGGCGACATGGCCCAGGAAGAGAACGCCGCCACCGCACCCGCCACGCGCGCGCTGCGCTGGCTGGCCGGCGGCATCGCGGTGGCGATGTCGCTGTATCACATGTACGTCGCCGGCTTCGGCCCACCCGAGGCGGTGCAGTTCCGCGGCACGCACCTGCTGTTCGCGCTGACGCTGGTGTTCGTGCTGTTCCCGCTGCGCGCGGGTGGCGGCGCGTTGTCGCGAACGGTCGATGCGCTGTGGCTGATCGCCGGCTGGGCCGCGGTGCTGCATATCTTCGTCGACTACCAGGCCTTCACCAACCGCATCATCTACATCGACGAGCTGACGCCCTGGACCAAGATCTGGGCCGTGGTCTGCATCGCCGTGGTGCTCGAAGGCACGCGGCGCACGATCGGCTGGGCACTGCCGATCACCGCGATGGCGTTCCTGGTCTATGCAGCCGTGTTCACGCAGGTGAAGTTGCCGGTGCTGCTGGAGCAGCTGTACTACTCCACCGAGGGCATCTTCGGTTCGACACTGGGCGTGTCGGCGTCCTACGTGATGCTGTTCGTGCTGTTCGGCGCCTTCATGGAGCGCAGCGGCACCGGCCAGCTGTTCATGGACTTCGCGATGAGCCTCACCGGCCACCAGGCCGGCGGGCCGGGCAAGGTGGCGGTGGTGAGCTCGTCGCTGTTCGGCACCGTGAGTGGCAGCGCGGTGGCCAACGTGATGGTCGACGGTCCGATCACGATCCCGTTGATGAAGCGCACCGGCTTTCGACCGCCGTTCGCCGCGGCGGTGGAGTCGGTGGCCTCCACCGGCGGGCAGCTGATGCCGCCGATCATGGGCGCAGCGGCCTTCGTGATGGCGGAGTTTCTCGCCGTGCCCTATGCGCAGGTGGCGTTGTGGGCGGCCGTTCCGGCGTTGCTCTACTACGTGGCGGTGTTCTTCGCGGTGCACTTCGAGGCCAAACGCCATGGCCTGGCCGGTGTGCCCCGCGCCGAGCTGCCGCGGCTGCCGCGGGTATTGGTCGAGCGCGGGCATCTGTTCATCCCGATCCTCGTGATCCTGTTCGGCCTGTTCCTCGGCTATTCGGCGCCGCTGTGCGCCTTGGTGGCCGCGCTCAGCTGCCTTCCGGTGGCGCTGCTGCGCGCCACCACGCGCCGGGGCATCAGCTGGGCCAGCGTGTTCGGCGCGCTGGAAGAAGGCGCGCGCAACACGCTGGCGGTGGCGATGGCCTGCGCCTGCGCCGGCATCGTGATCGGCTGCGTGACGATCACGGGCCTCGGCATCACCTTCACCCAGGTGGTGATCGCGCTGGCGCAGAACTCGCTGGTGCTGGCGCTGGTGCTCACCGCTCTGGCCGGGATCGTGCTCGGCATGGGCATGCCGACGACGCCGGCCTATATCGTGATGGTGTCGTTGCTGGTGCCCGCGATCATCAAGCTCGGCGCGGCCACGCCGGCGGCGCACATGTTCGCGTTCTATTTCGCGATCCTGTCGGCGATCACGCCGCCGGTGGCGCTCGCGGTGTTCGCCGCCGCCAGCCTGGCAAAGGCCGACCTCTGGGCCAGTGGCTGGGCCGCGATGCGCGCCGGTGCGCCAGCCTATATCGTGCCGTTCATGTTCGTCTACGAACCGGCACTGCTGTTGATCGGCGACTGGACGACCAGCCTGCACGCCACGCTGAGCGCCACGATCGGCGTGATCCTGCTCGCCGGCGGGCTGTTCGGCTACCTGTTGCGGCCGGCCAGCCTGTGGCAACGCGCGCTGCTCGTTGCGGCGGCGCTGCTGCTGATCAAGCCGGGACTGGTGACGGATCTGATCGGACTCGCGCTCGCGCTGGTGGTGGCAGCCGTGCAGTGGCTCGAAGGGCGCCGCGCAACCTCGCCGGCGACATGAGCGATGGCGCCGTCCGGCCCGTTCAGGCCGCGACGTTGCTGCGGCCGAGCAGCTCGCTCTCGTAGGCAAACAGGCTCGGCATGCCGCCGGTGTGCAGGAACAGCACCTGCTCGCCCGGCCGGATGATGCCCTCGCGCGCCAGGCCGATCAGCCCGGCCATGACCTTGCCGGTGTACACCGGGTCGAGCAGGATCGCCTCGGTGCGCGCGAGCACCTGCACCGCCTCGACCATGCGCGCATTGGGCACCGAGTATTTCGGCTGCCAGTAGCCGCCCACGCAGTGCACGTCGGATTCGCGCACGCGCAGGTCCAGGCCGAGCAGCTCGCACACGGCCTCGGTCTCGGCGAGCACCAACGGCGCCTGTTGCGCCGGATCGCGGCTGACGCCGACGCCGGTGATCGGCACGCCGATGCGATTGCCGAGAAAGCCGGCGAGCAAGCCTCCGTGCGTGCCCGAGCTGCCTGAGCCGACGACGACGCGGTGGAACCCCACGCCTTGCTCGAACATCTGCTGCTGCAGCTCCTGCGCGCAGGCCACGTAGCCCAGGCCACCGACGGCGTTCGAGCCGCCACCCGGGATCACGTAGCCCTTGCGTCCGGCGCGCGCGAGTTCGCCGGCCACCGCGCGCATCGCCGCCGCCATGTCGGTGCCGGCGGGCACGACGGTGAGGTCTTCCACGCCGTAGAGGCGAAACAGGAAGTGGTTGCCGCTCGCGTCGTCGCGGTAGCTGCCCGGCACACGCTCCTCGATCACGAAGCGGCACTTCAGGCCCTCCTTGACCGCCGCGGCGAGGGTGATGCGGCAGTGGTTGCTCTGCGGCGCGCCGCAGGTGATCAGCGTGTCGGCCCCTTGCGCGAGCGCATCGGCCACCAGGAACTCGAGCTTGCGCGTCTTGTTGCCGCCGGGCGAAAGGCCGAGCAGATCGTCGCGCTTGATCCACACGTCCGGTCCGCGACCGCCGGGGCAGCTGGCCGCCAGTGCGGCCGAGAAGCGGGGCATCGGCTCCAGCGGCGTGGGGCCTTCGGTGTAGCGGCGGCGGGCGAAACGAGAGAGATCCATGGTCGTCAGCCGCGCACGAACAGCGTCACCAGTGGCTCGTCGCCCACCTGCCGACTCCAGTGGCCGTGGCGCTGAGCATCGAACGGTTGCCCGGCCGGCACGGTGTCGGCCGAATAGAAATGTTCGCCGGGCCCGAAGATGCGCGAGCTGCCGTCGCGCAGCCCGATCTCCATGCGGCCCCGCAGGATGAACACCCACTGGGGGTTCTCGGTGCAGTGGAACTCGCTGCGAAAACCCGCCGGGCTCTCGCGCAGCTGGTAGCCGCCACTCGGCGCCAGCGGCGACAGCCGCGCGAGCGGCTTGCCCTCGGTGAGCGCGATCGTCTCGTCGCGCCAGCGCGCCAGTCCGTCGCCGTCGGTGAACAGGATCGTCTTCGTGAAGGTGGTCATCGTCGTCGTGGTCAGAGAGTCGCGGTCATGGCACCGTCGACCATCAACAGGTGACCATTGATGTAACTCGCCGCATCGCTGGCCAGGAACACCGCCACCGGTGCCAGCTCGGTCACCTCGCCCCAGCGGCGCTGCGGCGTGCGGCCGATGACCCAGCTGTTGAACTTGTCGTCGGCCACCAGCGGCGCGGTGAGTTCGGTCTTGAAGTAGCCCGGTGCGATCGCGTTCACCGTGATGCCGTACGGCGCGAGGTCGACCGCCATCGCCTTGGTGAGCATCTTCAGCGCGCCCTTGCTCGCGGTGTAGGCCGAGGTGCC
>JAEUPI010000056.1 GCA_016790175.1 Burkholderiaceae bacterium
CAACGCGCCGATGCAGGGCACAGCGGCCGACCTGATCAAGCTGGCGATGATCGCGGTGCAGGTTGCGCTCGATGCGCAGGCCCGGCGCACGGCGATGGTGATGCAGGTGCACGACGAACTGGTGTTCGAGGTGCCGGACGCGGAAGTCGAGTGGGCGCGGGCCGAGATTCCGCGGCTGATGGCTGGCGTAGCGCAGCTGTCGGTGCCGTTGCTGGCCGAGGTGGGTGTGGGGGCCAACTGGGACGAGGCGCACTGAAGCTGGCTCGGCAACCCCACGATCTGCTAGACAAAGGCGCCTTCCTAGAATCGCGCCGCTCCACGCCATCGAGAGAACCTCGCCATGCTCCAACAAGACCTTGACAGCCTCACCCCTGGCCGCGACTTCACGCGGCGCGCCTTCGTCCGCACCTCCGTCGGCAGCGGCTTCGCCGCTGCGGTGATGCCGATCTGCGCGCAGACTGCGATCAAGACCGACACCAACGGCCTTGTCGCCGGCGAGGTGACGATTCCGGTGGGCGATTTCAAGATGCCGGCCTATCGTGCCGCGCCGGCCGGCAAGGCCAGCGCGCCGGTGGTGCTCGTGATCAGCGAGATCTTCGGCGTGCACGAGTACATCGCCGATGTGGCGCGGCGCTTCGCGAAGGCGGGCTACTTTGCGATTGCACCCGAACTGTTCGTGCGGCAGGGCGATGCTGCGTCCTACGGCGAGATTGCCAAGCTGATCGCCGAGGTCGTTGCCAAGGTGCCCGATGCGCAGGTGATGGGCGATCTGGATGCCAGCGTGGCCTGGGCCAGGGGGCAGGGCGCAGACGCGTCCAAGGTGGCAGTCACGGGGTTCTGCTGGGGAGGCCGCATCACCTGGCTCTATGCGGCGCACAGCCCGGCGGTGAAGGCCGGCGTGGCCTGGTACGGCCGCCTCGTGGGCCAGGCCAGTGCGCTGAACCCGTCGCACCCGGTCGATCTGGCAGGCAAGCTCCATGCGCCGGTGCTGGGGCTCTATGGCGGCGCCGACAGCGGCATTCCGCTCGACACCGTCGAGCAGATGAAGAAGTCGCTCGCTGCCGGCGGCGCGACGGCCAAGAGGAGCGAGTTCGTCGTCTATCCAGACGCATCGCATGCCTTCCATGCCGACTACCGGCCGTCGTACCGCAAGGAAGCCGCCGACGACGGCTGGAAGCGCTGCCTCGCCTGGATGCGCGCCAACGGGGTGGGTTGACGGCTTTGCGACAATGAAGCGCCTGCAGCGAACCGCGCCCTCCGGCGCGGTTGTTGTTTCAGGTACGGGCCAGGCTCAAAAGACGACCCCATGACGCTGCTCTACATCGTGCTCGCCACCTTTGCCGGCGGCGTGCTGTCGGTGCTGATCGCCGCCACCGTCACCGTGCAGGTGCTCGGCCGCGTGGTCAGGCACATGGTGAGCCTGTCGGTGGGCATCCTGCTCGGCGCCGCGCTGCTGCACGTGCTGCCCGAGGCGTTCGAGAGCCAGGCCGGGGCGCACGCGTTGTTTGCCACGCTGCTCGGCGGCTTGATGTTCTTCTTCCTGCTCGAGAAGGCCGAGTTGTACCGGCATGGCCACCATCACGAGGGCGACGGGCACGAGCACCATCACCACTACGACGAGCAGCAGGCCGGCCGCGGCGGCTGGGCGGTGCTGGTGGGCGACTCGATCCACAACTTCTGCGACGGGGTGATCATCGCGGCCGCGTTCCTCACCAGCCCGTCGCTGGGTGTGCTCACGGCGCTCGCCATCGTGGCGCACGAGATTCCGCAGGAGGTCGGCGACTACATCGTGCTGCTCAACGCCGGCTTCTCACGTGCGAAGGCGCTGTTGTTCAACGCGCTGTCGGGGCTCGCGGCCGTGGTCGGCGGCGTGCTGGGCTACTTCGTGGTCGGCCCCTGGCAGGATCTGTTTCCCTACCTGCTCGTGGTGGCTGCGAGCAGCTTCGTCTACGTGGCGGTGGCCGATCTGCTACCGCAACTGCAGCGGCCGCTGCCGCTGCGCGATACCGTGACGCAGATCGTGTTGATCGCGGCCGGGCTGGCACTGATCACGGCCGTGGGCGGCTTCGCCCACGGCCACTAGGTACCGCGCAGGGCAACCGTTACTTGACCACCAGCACCGGGATCGGGCTGTGCGTCAGCACACGCGAGGTCTCGCTGCCCAGCAGCAGCGCCGACACGCCTCGCCGGCCGTGTGAGGCCATGACGATCAGGTCGCAGTTCTGCGATTTCGCATGGTCGATGATCGCCTCCCACGCATGC
The DNA here is from genome assembly GCA_016790175.1 of Burkholderiaceae bacterium. Taxonomy (GTDB): domain Bacteria; phylum Pseudomonadota; class Gammaproteobacteria; order Burkholderiales; family Burkholderiaceae_C; genus JAEUPI01. Next base: position 2,263 of record JAEUPI010000056.1, read on the forward strand.
AACGCCTCCACGGTGTGCGCGGCGCAGCTCATGCCGGCCGCGGTGGCCGAGTCCTGCACCGACTTGACGCGCGCGGCGGCGATGCGCTCCTGGGCGTCGTAGAACTCCTGCGGCGGCACCGGCTGCATCTCGGAGATCGCGCTGTAGGGGAAGGGCTCCTTCACGCTGATCGTGCAGAGCGCCGCGCCGGTGGCCTTGGCCAGCCCGATGGCCGTCTGAACGGCCTTGCCGGTGATTTCGGACCCGTCGGTGGGAACCAGGATTCGCTTGTACATGCTGTACTCCTCGCGTGAAGACCGTCTGGATCAGTGACTCTCCTCGTGCAGAGTGTGTTCCATCCCGGACGATTTGGGAATTGAGTCACGTCAAGTTGGCGGGCCGATCGGACGGCATAACGGACGGCTCAGCCACGCGCGACCGGCCTCGACGGATCGGCGCACCATTCGCTCCACGACCCCGGATACAGCACCGAGTCGCCGAGCCCGGCGTGCACCATCGCCAGCAGGTTGTGGCAGGCGGTGACGCCGGAGCCGCATTGGTGCACCCAGCACGACGGGTCGTCGCCGAAGGTGGCGAACGCGTCGCGCAGTTGCGGCGCCGGCAGGAAGCAGCCGTCCGCGCCCAGGTTGTCCTTGAAGAACCGGTGTCGCGCACCCGGGATATGTCCTGCCACCGGATCGAGCGGCTCGGTCTCGCCGCGGAAGCGTTCGCCGGCACGTGCGTCGAGAATCGTGCTGCGGCCGAGGCCCGAGAGCAACTCGTCGGCGGTCATGGTCGGCATGCCGGGCTCCGCGGACAGCGGGAAGGGGGGCGCGACGACCGGCGTCGGCACGGCTGACTCGAGCAGGCCGCCGGCACGCTGCCAGGCGGCCTTGCCGCCGTCGAGCACCGCCACGTCTGCCAGGCCGATCCAGCGAAGCATCCACCAGGCACGTGCGGCATAGGCGCCGCCCTGGTCGTCGTAGCAGACCACGGCGACACCGGGCGTGATGCCCCAGCGAGCCACCGTAGCGGCGAAGGACTCTCGTGCAGGCAGCGGGTGCCGGCCGTTGCGGCCGGTCTTTGGCGCGGAAAGGTCGGCGTCCAGATGCGCGTACAACGCACCCGGCAGGTGGCCTGCGGTGTACGCCCTGGCACCGGCCGCGGGATCGGCGAGATCGAATCCGCAGTCGAGCAGCACGAGCGGCGCCTTCGCCGCGATCAGCGACCGCAGCGACGCGGCGTCGATGAGCGTGCGCAGCGGCGTCGCCGATTGTGTCGAGGCGCCCGCTGGCGCGGAGCGTGGCGTCATTCGCCCACGGTGGCCAGGGCCGGCTCGCCGATGCGCTGGCGGTACCACTCGTGAAAGTGCTGCATGCCGTCTTCCATCGGACTCTGGTACGGGCCGACCTCGTCGTCGCCGCGCTCCATCAGTGCCTTGCGCCCGGCGTCCATGCGGATCGCGATCTCGTCGTCCTCGTCGCAGGTTTCCATGTAGGCCGCCTGCTCGGCGTCGACGAACTCGCGCTCGAACGCGGCGATCTCCTCCGGATAGAAGAATTCCACGACGTTCAGCGTCTTCTGCGGGCCCCTGGGGAACACCGTGGAGACCACGAGCACATGCGGGTACCACTCGACCATGATGTTCGGGTAGATCGTCAGCCAGATCGCGCCGTGCACCGGCGGCTGGCCGTTGCGGTACTTCAGCACCGCATCGTGCCAGCGCTGGTAGGCAGGGGACCCGGCACGGCTCAGCGCATCGCGCACGCCGACCGTCTGCACCGAATGGTGGGTGCCGAACTCCCAGCGCAGGTCGTCACAGGTGACGAAGCGGCCCAGCCCCGGATGGAACGGCCCCACGTGGTAGTCCTCGAGGTAGACCTCGATGAAGGTCTTCCAGTTGTAGTCGCACTCGTGCAGCTTCACCTTGTCGAGCACGAAGCCGGAGAAGTCGAGGTCGGCGGCCGCCTTCATGGCCGCCAGCTCGCCGGCGACGTCGAAGCCGTTGTCCTCGAACAGCAGACCGTTCCAGCTCTTCAACGGGTAGTTGCGCAGGCTGAGGCAGGGGTCCTTGTCGAAATGCGGAGCACCGATGAGCTGGCCCTTCAGATCGTAGGTCCAGCGGTGCAGCGGGCACACGATGTTCGCACCGGCGTTTCCGCGGCCGCGCAGGATCACCGCCTGGCGATGGCGGCAGACGTTGGAGATCAGCTCCACGCCCTGATCGGTGCGCACCAATGCGCGGCCCTCATGCTCGTGGGCCAGGGCGAAGTGGTCGCCGGTGTCCGGTACGGCGAGCTCGTGCCCGACGTACCGCGGGCCGGGCTGAAAGATCAGCTCCAGCTCGCGGCGGAACAGGTCCTCGCTGAAATAGCTGCTGACGGGTAGCTGTGTGCGACTGCGCGCAAGAGCTTCGAGACTGATGCTCAGGTCAGACATGATCCCCAGGTGCTCCAGGAATATCGATCCAAACCCCCCACCCGGTGGCCCCGCGGGTGGGTTCTGACAAAGCAGGGAGCCCGAGGGCTCCCTGAAGTTCCGTTGCGTGCGCAACGTTCACGCACGTAACGTCCGAGGGATTCTAGCCCTCGCCCACCGATAGAATGCCGGGCCGACCTGTCCGTTCTCAAATGACATCGAAAACCCCTAGAACGGCCGAGAAACCGGCGGCCGAGCCGGCCAGCTACGAAGACGCGCTGGCCGAGCTGGAGCAGCTGGTGCAGGCCATGGAGGGATCGTCGTTGCCGCTCGACCGGCTGCTCGACAGCTACCGACGCGGAGCGCAACTGCTCGAATACTGCCGCGGCCGGCTGCAGGCGGTCGAACAGCAGGTCAAGGTGCTCGAGCAGGGACAGCTCAAGCCGCTGCAGGACGCCTGAGCCGATGGTGTCGCACGGCTTTCGGCCGCTTCATGGGTCTCGCGAGCGATGATGAAGGTGGCCGACTTCGATCTGTGGATGCGCGACGAGCTGGCGGCCGTGGAGTCGGCGCTCGAGCGCTGGGTGCCGGCCACGGCACCGGCGGGGCTCGGCGAGGCCATGCGCTATGGTGTGCTCGACGGCGGCAAGCGGCTTCGTCCGCTGCTGGTGCTGGCGGCCTGCGATGCAGCGCTGGGCTGTCGCGCTGCGGCGCTGCGCGCGGCGGTTGCGGTCGAGCTGATCCATGCCTACTCGCTGATCCACGACGACATGCCCTGCATGGACGACGACGTGCTGCGCCGAGGCAAGCCGACCGTGCATGTGCGCTTCGGTGAGGCCCAGGCCATGCTCGCCGGCGATGCCATGCAGGCCCTGGCCTTCGAGGTGCTCACGCCCGGCCCCGGCGAGGCCGACGCCGTGCCGCCGCTGCTGCAGGCCCGTCTGTGCGGCCTGCTCGCCCGCGCGGCCGGCTCCGAGGGCATGGCTGGCGGCCAGGCGATCGATCTGGCGAGCATCGGGCTTTCCCTCACCGAGTCGCAGCTGCGCGACATGCACCGCCGCAAGACCGGTGCGCTGCTGCAGGCCAGCGTGCTGATGGGCGCGGCCTGCGGCGAGCTGCCCGCGCGGGCCTGGGACGCACTGGCCGGCTACGGGGCCAGCCTGGGGCTCGCGTTCCAGGTGGTCGACGACATCCTCGACGTGACGCAGGCCTCCGAAACGCTCGGCAAGACCGCCGGCAAGGACATGCACGACAACAAGCCCACATATGTCTCGGTCCTGGGACTGGACGGCGCGCGTGCACAAGCGGAGGATCTGCGGTCGCGCGCGCATGAGGCACTGGCCCGCAGCGGGCTCACGCAACATGCCTACCTGAGCCTGCTGGCCGACCTGGTGGTCGACCGCACCAGCTGACAACCGATGAACCCACCGTTGCTGCCCACCGTCAACTCGCCGGCCGACCTGCGCCGGCTTTCCCGTTCGCAGCTGCAGACGCTCGCCCGCGAGCTGCGCGACTACCTGCTGGAAAGTGTGAGCCAGACCGGCGGCCACCTGTCGTCGAATCTCGGCACGGTGGAGCTGACGATCGCGCTGCACTACGTCTACAACACGCCGCACGACCGCATCGTGTGGGATGTGGGCCACCAGACCTATCCCCACAAGATCCTCACCGGCCGGCGCGACAAGATGTCGGGCCTGCGCCAGCTCGGCGGCATCAGCGGCTTTCCGCGGCGCGACGAGAGCGAGTACGACACCTTCGGCACGGCGCATTCGTCGACCTCTATCTCGGCGGCGCTCGGCATGGCACAGGCGGCCAAGCTGAAGGGCGAGCACCGCAGGGCCGTGGCCGTGATCGGCGATGGCGCACTCTCCGGCGGCATGGCCTTCGAGGCGCTCAACAACGCCGGCTCCAACCATGGCCTGGGCCATGCCGACATGCTGGTGATCCTGAACGACAACGACATGTCGATTAGCCCGCCGGTGGGCGCGCTCAACAAGTACCTCGCGCGACTGATGAGCGGCAAGTTCTACGCCGCGGCGCGCGAAGGTGCGAAGTCGGTGCTGAAGAACACGCCGCTGTACGAGCTGGCCCGGCGCTTCGAGGAACACACCAAGGGCATGGTGGTGCCGGGCACGATCTTCGAGGAGCTGGGCTTCACCTATGTCGGCCCGATCGACGGCCACGACCTCGATGCGCTGATCCCGACGCTGGAGAACCTGCGCGACAAGCGCGGCCCGCAGTTCCTTCACGTGGTGACCAAGAAGGGCATGGGCTACAAGCTCGCCGAGGCCGACCCGGTGAACTACCACGGCCCGGGCAAGTTCGATCCGGCGGTGGGCCTGGTGAAACCGGCCACGCCGCCGAAGGCCACGTTCACGCAGGTCTTCGGCCAGTGGCTGTGCGACCAGGCTGCGGCCGACGCACGCCTGGTCGGCATCACGCCGGCGATGCGCGAGGGCTCGGGCATGGTGGAGTTCGAGAAGCGCTTTCCGAACCGCTATCACGACGTGGGCATCGCCGAGCAGCATGCGGTGACCTTCGCCGCCGGCCTGGCCTGCGAGGGCCTGAAACCGGTGGTCGCGATCTACTCGACCTTCCTGCAGCGCGGCTACGACCAGCTGATCCACGACGTGGCGCTCCAGAACCTGCCGGTGGTGTTTGCACTCGATCGCGCGGGCATCGTGGGTGCCGACGGTGCCACGCACTGCGGCGCGTTCGACATCGCCTA
>JAEUPI010000081.1 GCA_016790175.1 Burkholderiaceae bacterium
GACAAGCTGATCGCCGAGATGGACAAGGCGCTGCAGATACCGGGTGTCTCCAACGCCTGGACCATGCCGATCAAGGCGCGCATCGACATGCTGTCCACCGGCATCCGCACACCGATCGGCATCAAGGTCTTCGGCAAGGACCTGGGTGAGATGGAAAAACTCGCCAAGGAGATCGAAGCCGTCGTCAAGACGGTGCCGGGCACGACCTCCGCGTTCGCCGAGCGCCTGACCGGCGGCAGCTACCTCAACATCGAGCCTGATCGCGGGCAGCTGGCCCGTTATGGCCTGTCGGTGGGCGAGTTGCTGGAGGTGATCGGGACCGCGCTCGGCGGGGAGATGGTGACCACTACAGTAGAAGGCCGAGAGCGCTTCGGCGTCACCGTGCGCTACCCGCGTGAGCTGCGCACGAATCCGGAGCAGATCGAGCGCGAGGTGCTGGTGCCGATCATGGGCGGCGCGATGGTGCCCCTCGGTCAGCTGGCCAAGGTGCGTGTCGGGCGCGGCACACCGGGCATCCGTACTGAAAACGCGCTGCTCTCCGCCTACATATTCGTGGACATTCGCGGTCGCGACATCGGCTCCTATGTGAACGACGCACGCAAGGCAGTGGCCGAACAGGTGAAGTTCCCCGCCGGCTACTACATCACCTGGAGCGGGCAGTTCGAAGCCATGGAGCGTGCGATCGAGAAGATGAAGATCGTCGTCCCGGTGACCCTGTTGCTGATCTTCCTGTTGCTGTACCTCAACTTCAGACGCTTGACCGAGACCTTCATCGTGATGCTCTCGGTGCCGTTTGCCCTGGTGGGCGGCGTGTGGCTGATGTGGTGGCTGGACTACAACCTCTCGGTCGCGGTGGCTGTGGGGTTCATCGCCCTCGCCGGCGTGGCCGCTGAAACGGGCGTCGTGATGCTGATCTACCTCGACCATGCGTGGGAGGCCGCGCAGAAGCGGTGTCGCGAGGAGGGCCGCGATGCCGGCGCTGCTGACTTGTATGGCGCGGTGATGGAGGGCGCGGTCGAGCGTGTGCGGCCGAAGATGATGACCGTGGTGGCCATCATGGCCGGGCTGTTGCCCATCATGTGGGGCACCGGGACCGGTTCGGAGGTTATGAGCCGAATTGCCGCGCCGATGGTCGGCGGAATGATTTCGTCGACGGTACTGACGCTGGGCGTGATACCTGCGCTCTATGCACTGGTCAAGCAATGGCAACTGCGGCGGGCTTCGCGGCGCGCGCCGTCGCCGGCCGCGAACGTGGCGTTCGTCAGCGGTGCGGGCGACTAAACAACTACGTCGGCGCGGGAGAAACGCGATGAACGTCCGTCAAAGAACGCTGCGGCGCATTGCCTCGATGTTGTTTCTGGGCGCCGTATTGGCCGGCTGCGCCTCAGGTCCGGACTCACCATCGCCTGAACTGCGACAACGGCTCGAGGCGGCACGCACTCGCAGCGACCACGAGGCACTTGCCGCCCACTACGAACGAGAAGGCGCTGCCGCGCGTGCCGTCGCGGCACGGCATCGGACGATGGCCGCGGCCTACCAGACGAGGCTGGCAAACGACCCTGGCGCCGCAAGCATGGTCACGCACTGCATCGCCATTGCTCAGCGCCAGGAGGGCATCGCCGCGGAGTACGAGGGCATGGCCGAAGGCCATCAGGCGGTTGCGAATCGGACTCAGCCCTGACGAAGTTGTGGCCAGAAGATGAATCGACGTCGTTTAACGCGCAGTCACGCGACTCCAGCGATGCAAACACCTGATTCGGCGGCGATCGCGCTGAAGTTGCTTCGGAGAGCACAGCGTATGTCGATTCAATGTGGCGGTCGCCACGAGCGAGGCCTACCCGGCCCGCGGACTCACCTCACTACCTTAGCTGTTGGAGGACCCGATGGACATGACACTGAACTCGAGCAGGAAGATCGCGTTGCCGTTGCTGCTCAGCCTCGTCTTGGTCGGCTGCGCCACAGGACCGATCGTGCCGTCGCCGGAAGTGCTGCAGAAAATCGAATCTGCGCGCACACGCGACGACCATCTCGCTCTGGCAACCTACTTCGACCAGCAAGCCACAACCGCTCGCACGGTGGCCGTTGAACACCACAAGATGGCCAAGACCTACCAAGAGATGCGCGTGGACCCGCGAGCTGTAGGAAGGATGCCCGCGCACTGCGCTGCCATCGCCCGCACTCAGGAAGGCATCGCGATGGAATTCGACGCGATGGCATCGGTTCACCGGCAGATGGCGGAACAGGCGCGCCCGTGAGTGCACCATGAATTCAACGCGCCAGCGTTCGCCACAGGCGGGGCTTTGCGGGGCCTCGCACGTTACTGCTCTTCATCAACATAGGAGATCCACCATGAACCCGAAATTCGCATCTTCACGGCGAATCGTCTCGCTGCTGCTGCTGAGCGCTGTGCTGGCCAGCTGCGCCTCCGCGCCGGGCGGGCCGTCGCCCGACCTGCTGCAGAAGATCGAATCCGCACGCACCCGCAGCGACCACGAGGCACTGAGCACGTACTACATCAAACAAGCAGCCGCGGCGCGCGCTCTTGCCGCCGAGCATCGCAAGATGGCGCAAAGCTACCAAGGAATGTTCGCCGGCGGCAGGGGCGGCGCGAGCATGCCCGCGCATTGCAATGCAATCGTCCGCAGCCAAGAAGGCATCGCGACGGAGTACGAAGGAATGGCCGCGGCGCACCGGCAGATGGCGGAACAGGCGAAGCCTTGAGCATGAGCTGAGCGGCGATTCGATGCTCGGCCGAAGGTTCGAGCGTGAAACAGCCAACGAAAGGAGGATCCATGAAGAGGCGCCATCTACTTGCCGGCACCGCAGGGGGAACTGCGCTGCTGGCACTGCCGTTCGTTGCCGTCGTGCACGCCACAGAGGTACACGTATTCAAGAGCCGTAGCTGCGGCTGTTGCGGGTTGTGGGTCCGACACCTGCAGGCTGCCGGCCTAGAAGTCAAGGTGACCGAGGTCGACAACGCGGCCGTCGAACGCAAGCGACTGGGAATGCCGGATCAGTTCGGCGGCTGCCACACCGCAATGGTCAAAGGCTACGTGATCGAAGGGCACGTACCGGCCGACGAGGTGAAGCGGCTGCTCGAGGCGGAGCCGAAGGCGATCGGTCTGGCCGTGCCGGGCATGCCGGTCGGCTCGCCCGGCATGGAAGCGGGGGCGCGCAAGGACCCCTACGAGGTTCTGCTCGTGGACTCGTCTGGGCAGGCGAGCGTCTATGCACGGTATCCGAAGTAATCCACAGGCGACGACCGCTGTATTGCCTGAAGGCCTGGTCGGCGATCTCGTGGCGACGACGCGCGTCCAGGCCGGTGCAAGCAATTTATCCGCGGTCCAGCTGTCGATCGGCAAGGTGGCCGAGGTGCACGGACCGGTTGTCGATGTGACCTGCCAGACCCTGCCGCCGCTGCGCCGCATGCTCGAAGTCGCGATCGACGGCAGGCGCGCGGTGCTCGAGGTATTGCACCATCTCGATGCGGGCCGGCTGCGTGCGATCGCACTCGACCGCACAGCCGGGTTGCGGCGAGGCGAACCCGTGTACGACACCGGAGGCGCGCTGCGGGTGCCGGTGTCTGCCGCAGGCCTCGGGCGGCTGCTCGACGCCTTCGGCGCACCGCTGGACGACGGGCCGGCGATCGAGGCGAGCCAGACGCGCCCGCTGCTCGCGCCGCCGCCTGCGCTCGCCGACACGCTGCCGTCGAGCGGGATCCTGGAGACGGGCATCAAGGTGGTCGACCTGCTGTGCCCGTTCATCCGCGGCGGCAAGACCGGCCTGTTCGGCGGGGCCGGGGTCGGCAAGACGGTGTTGATCATGGAGTTCATGCAGGCCGTCGCGTTGCTGCACGGCGGCGTGTCGGTGTTCGCCGGCGTGGGTGAGCGGATCCGCGAAGGTCATGAGCTGCTGCATGAGATGCGCGACCACGGCGCACTCGCCAATGCGGTGCTGGTGTTCGGGCAGATGGACGAATCGCCCGGCGTGCGTTTCAGGGTCGGCCTGACCGCCCTGACCTATGCGGAGTTCCTGCGCGACACGCTCGGCAAGGATGTGCTGTTCCTGATCGACAACGTCTTCCGCTTCGTTCAGGCCGGCTCCGAAGTGTCGGGGTTGCTCGGGCGCATGCCGGCCACCGTCGGCTACCAGCCGACGCTGCCCTCGGAAGTGGCCGAGCTGCAGGACCGCATCGTTTCGAGCCGGCGTGGCCACATCACCTCGGTGCAGGCGGTGTATGTGCCAGCCGACGACATGACTGATCCCGCGGTCAACGCGATCCTGGCCCACCTCGACACCCGCGTGATCCTGTCGCGCGCTCAGGCCGCCAAAGGCCTGTACCCGGCGGTGGACCCGCTCGCTTCGGGCAGCAACCTGATGGACCGGCATTTCCTCGGCGATCGCCACTACGTGGTCGCGCACGACGTTCGCGAGCACTTGGCGCGCTACCGCGAGCTGGAGGACATCATCACGATGCTCGGCATCGAGGAGCTGTCGGAGGCGGACCGGCGCACGGTGCAGCGCGCACGCCGGCTGCAGCGCTACCTGACGCAGCCCTTCCATGCCATGACCGCGCAGAACGCCGGTCGCGGCGCCTCGGTGCCGCTGCAGCAGACACTGACCGATTGCGAGGCGTTCCTGCGTGGCGATTTCGACGAGCTGCCCGAAGAGCGCTGCTACATGCGCGGCGCGATGACCGATGCGGGGCCGGCATGAGCCTCCGGGCCGCTCCCAAGGCGAATTCCGAAGTGCGTAGCACAGAGGATGCCCAATGAACACGTTCCGCGTGCAGTTCCTCGCCGGCGACAGGGCGCAGGCCATCGACGGCGTGACCAGTTTCGTCGCTCAGGACCCGAGCGGCAGCTTCGGACTGATGGCCCACCACACGCGCTTCATGACCGTGTTGAGCTTCGGCCTGGCGCGGCTGCGGGCCGGTGACGAACCCTGGCAGTACGTGGGGCTGCCGGGCGGGCTTGCGTACTTCGTCGACAACGAACTCCGCATCTCCACGCGGCGTTTCGTCACAGGCGGCGACGCCGCCGCGATCGCCGGCCTGCTGACGCAGCAGATGCTGGCCGAGGAGCAGGCCTTGGCACACACCCGGCGCAAGCTGCGCCGGCTGGAGGCACAGATGCTCGAACGCCTGGCCCAGCTCGGGCAGGAGTGGCCGATATGAACGACCGCGAACAGCTCAAGCGCAGCGTCGAAGCCCAGGCCCGGCGCATCGCCCAGGCCGACCGCGACCGCCCGACCTTGCTCGCGCAAACGGTGTTTCTCGGCACGCTGGGGCTGCTGTTCGTGCTGCCGCTGGTGTTCGGCGTCTACGTCGGCCACTGGTTTGACGGGCACCAGCCCGGCTATTCGGTGCGCTGGACCATGACCGGTCTGGCCGCCGGACTGCTGGTCGGCGGCCTGAACGTCTATCTGTACATCCGGGCGCATTGAGGCTATGGGCAAACCCGAACTCCTCGAATGGCTGGCCTTCAGCATCGGCCCGCTGCATGTCGGGCCGACGGTGATGACCACCTGGCTGCTGATGGCGATGATGGTTGTACCGGCGTGGGCCGTCACGCGGCGCCTGAGCGTGGAGTCGCCTTCGCGCGGACAGTCGGCGCTGGAGGGCGTCGTGCTCGCACTGCAGGGCGCAATCGGCGACGCGGCGCCGGGCCATGCGGGGCGGCTGCTGCCGTTCATCGGTACGTTGTGGCTGTACATCGCGGCGGCCAACCTGATCGGTCTGGTGCCGGGACTGCGCGCGCCGACGGGCGAGCTGTCGGTGACCGTCGCGCTCGCGCTGATGGTGTTCGCCGCGGTGCACTGGTTCGGAATACGCGCTGACGGCCTGCGCTCGCATCTGCGCCACTACCTCGAGCCGAATCCCGTGCTGCTGCCGTTTCACGTGCTCGGCGAGATCACGCGCACGCTGGCGATGGCGGTTCGGCTGTTCGGCAATCTGCTGAGCCTGGAGATGGCGGCCCTGCTGGTGCTGCTCGTGGCGGGCTTGCTGGCACCGGTGCCGCTGCTGATGCTGCACATCGTCGAGGCGCTGGTGCAGGCCTACATCTTCGGCACGCTGGCGCTGGTCTACATCGCTGGCGCGCTGCAATCGCATGACATGCACAAGAAGGACTGATGAATGGACAAGATGAACTGGATCGTGCTGCTTTCCACCGGCGGGGCCTTGCTGGCCATCGCGATCGGCGTGTTCTTCCCGGCCTTGGCGATGGGGCGCGCGATCGCGCAGGCGCTCGACGCGCTGGCGCGCCAGCCTGAAGCGGAGAAATCGATCACACGCACCTTGTTCATCGGCCTGGCGATGATCGAGTCGCTGGCGATCTACGTGCTGGTGGTCGTGCTGATCGTGCTGTTCCGCAATCCGCTGATCGAACTGCTGCTCAAGTAGGTGCGTCGTGAGCTTCGATTCGACGACCTTCGTGCTGGAGGTGCTCAACTTCCTGGTGCTGGTGTGGCTGCTCCAGCGCTTCTTCTACCGGCCGGTGATGACCGTGATCGAGCGCCGGCGCGACGACGAGGCGGCGACGGTCGCCAAGGCCCAGGCGCTGCGCGACGAGGCGGCGGGGCTGAAAGCCGAGTACGAGTCGCGCCTGGCGCAAGCGGCAGAGGATCACGAACGAGCTGTCGCCGCGCTCGACGCCGAGATCGCTCTGGAACGCGCGCGGCGCCTGGCCGCGCTCGACGCCGAGATCGACGTCGAGCGCCAGCGCCGCCAGGCGCTGGAGGATCGCGAGCGCGGCGAGCGCGACGCCGAGCGCGAGCGTCAAGCGATCGGCCTGGCCGCTCGCTTCGCCGCCCGCCTTTTGTCTCGCATGGCGGGCCCGGCACTGGAAGACAAGCTGATCGACTCGGTTCTGGCCGAACTGCCGTCGATCGATGCCGGGCGGCGCGCGGCGCTGCAGGCCGCGATCGGCCAGGCCGGGGCTCGTGTCGAGGTGCGAACGGCGCATCCGCTCGCCCCCGCCCGACGCTCGATGCTGACGTCGACGTTGAACGGCCTGGCCGGCCGGACGCTGGCGCCCGAATTCGCCGAGGAGCCGGCGCTCGAGGCGGGGCTCAGCATCATGGCCGGATCGTGGGCGCTGTCGGCCAGCGTGCGCGACGAACTCGAATTCTTCCAGACCGTGGACGATCATGTGGATTGAGTCCGGTCCGCTGGAGCGATTGTCCCGAGCCGTCGAGCGCTATCGCTTCGACCCGCGCGTCGGCGAAATCGGGCAGGTCGATTCGGTGGGCGACGGCATCGCCTGGGTGACCGGACTGCCGTCGGCCGCGGCCGAGGAGATTCTGCGGTTCGAGGACGGCAGCCGCGGCATGGTGTTCGAACTCCAGTCCGAGCGCCTCGGCGTGATCCTGCTGGACCCGTTGGCGGACGTGACGTCGAGCTCACGGGTGGTGCGCACCGGCCGCCGGCTCGAGATCGGCACCGGCGAGGGGGCACTGGGACGCGTGCTGGATCCGCTCGGCAGGCCGCTCGACGGCGCGCCACCGTTCCACGCGGAGGGCCTCGGCGCACTCGAGACGGCATCACCGCCGATCATGGCACGCGACTTCGTCGACACGCCGCTGTACACCGGTATCAAGGTGGTGGACACGCTGATCCCGATCGGCCTCGGCCAGCGGCAGCTGATCATCGGCGACACGGGCACCGGCAAGACGGCGCTGGCGCTCGACGCGGTCATCGCGCAGGTCGGCCAGGGCGTGCGCTGCGTCGTCGTGCTGATCGGGCAGAAGCGGTCCGAAGCGGCACGCGTCGTCGACGTGCTGCGCCGCTACGACGCGCTCGGCCACACCACGGTGGTGGTCGCCGAGGCCACGGCGACGCCCGGCATGAAGTACCTGGCACCGTTCGCCGGTTGCGCCATCGCCGAGGGCTGGATGCGGCGCGGCCTGGATACGCTCGTCGTCTACGACGACCTGAGCAGCCACGCGCGTGCGTACCGCGAGCTGTCGTTGCTGATGCACCGGCCGCCGGGCCGCGAGGCCTACCCCGGCGACATTTTCTACCTGCACGCGCGGCTGCTCGAGCGTGCGACCCACCTGGCCAAGCAGCACGGCGGCGGCAGCCTGACGGCGCTGCCGATCGTGCAGACCGAAGAAGGCGAGATCGCCGCTTACATCCCGACCAACCTGATTTCGATCACCGACGGGCAGATCTACCTCGACCGGCGCCTGTTCGCGGCCGGCGTGCTGCCTGCGGTCGACGTGGCGCTGTCGGTCTCGCGCATCGGCGGCAAGGCGCAGCATCCGCGCGTCAAGCGCGAGGCCGGCACGATGAAGCTCGCCTATCTGCAGTTCCTCGAGCTCGAGGTGTTCACGCGGTTCGGCACCAAGCTGGAAGCCGGCGCCGAGGCCAAGATCGCGCGCGGCCGGCTGCTGCGCGAAATCCTCAAGCAGGACCGGCTGAGCCCGATGCCGCCGGCGTTTCAGCTGGCGTGGATGACGGCCTTCGGCGCCGGCTTGCTCGACCGCGTCGAGGCGCACGAGGTATCCGGCGCGCTCGAGCGGATCCGCGCGGGTCTGGCCGGCGAGCCCTCGATCGGGCTGGACATGCCGCGCGAGCTGTGGCTCGAGCGGTTGCCGCACTGGCTGGGGAGTGCAGCATGAGCGGCATGGCCGAGCTGTCGCAGCGACACGCCCGCCTGCAGGAGATCAACGGCATCATGACCGCGATGAAGAGCCTGTCGCTGGTCGAGGCGCGCAAGCTCGAACGGTTCATCGGCGAGCAGCAGCGGATGCGGGACAACATCGCCGCGGCCGCGGCCGACTTTCTGCAGTTCCATCCCGCGATCGGCGTGAACCCGCCGCGCCGCGCCGCCGCGACGATCGTGGCGATCGGCTCCGAGCGCGGCTTCTGCGGCAGCTTCAACGACCGCATCGTGCAGGCGCTGAGCGAGCTGACGCCCGAGCACGACACCGCGTCGATCGTGGTGGTCGGTCATCGCCTGTCGTCGCGACTGGCCGCGCATCCGCGCGTGGCGGCTCGAATCGACGGACCCACCGTCACAGAGGACGTGCCGGCCGTGCTCGAACGCCTGGTCGACGCCTTGCACGATTTGTCGGCCGCGTCGGCGGCGGGGCCCGCGGAACTGCAGTGTTTGGGACACGACAGGCGCGGCGAGCCGGCCGTGACGACGCTGCTGCCGCTGCCGCGCGCAGCCGCCGGTGGGCGCCGCGGCATCGCACCCGAATTGCACCTGGACCCTCAGGTGTTCTATGGCGAGCTGCTCCAGCAGCATCTGATGGCGGCGCTGGTCGGTCACCTCTACGCGTCGCTCGCGGCCGAGAGCAACCAGCGCCTGGCCCACATGGAACGCGCGCTCGACCGTCTCGACGAGACTCTCGCCCGCCTCGCGCTCAAGCGCAATGCGCTGCGCCAGGAGCGCATCGTGGAGGAGATCGAGGTCATTCTGTCGAGTGAAATGGCGTTCGACGCGCGCAACCGGTCGCACGCAGGCAACCTTGCCGCGGGGGACCGACGATGACGACGGCCTCGGCGTTCTCCTTTCATCATGAGAAGGAGGTCAGGCTGAACACGTCGCCGGAGAAAGCGTTCGTCTACCTGGACGATTTCAGGCAGTTGTCGGCGCACATGACGAACTCGTCCGCGATGATGGCGGGTTCGAAGATGACCCTCTCGACCGACGAGCAGGACGGCCGGGCGCCAGGCGCCAGAGTCCGCATGGAGGGCAAGGTGCTGGGCCTGACGCTCGCGCTCGAGGAGGTGGTCACCGAGCGCGAACCACCGTTCACGAAGGTATGGCAGACCGTGCGCAGCGATCTGTTGGTGATCGGTGAGTATCAGCTCGGGTTCGCCCTTGGCGCGAGTGGCGGTCGCTCGCTGCTGCGCGTGTTCATCGACTATGACCTTCCGCAGCACGGGTTCGCCCGCTGGTTGGGCAAGCTGCTCGGCAGGACCTATGCGCGCTGGTGCGTCGAGCGGATGGCGAACGACGCGGCTGCCCGGTTCCCTTTCGCTGCGGCGGGGGCGTCTTGAACAATCCGCCAGATCGAAACCGTCGTGCGCTGGTTGCTGCAGCGGCTGGCGCTGCGGCCTCGCTGGTGGCCGGCTGCGCTACGCCAGCGTTCGACCGAGCCGGCGCGCAGGCCATCGCGGTCGACGAGCCGGATTTCGCGGCACCGCCCGAAAGGCCGCGGCGACGCGTCGCGCTGGTGCTCTCGGGGGGCTCGGCCCGGGGCTTCGCGCATCTGGGTATGCTGCGCGTGCTCGAACGCGAGCAGCTACGGCCCGACCTGGTGGTGGGCACCAGCGCTGGCTCGATCGTCGGCGCGATGTATGCCTCCGGCATGACCATCGGCGAGATCAAGAGCGCGGCCGAACAGCTCGACTGGACCGTGCTGTTCGACTTCGACCCCGTACGGGCGGCGCTCAACGGGCTGGGCCTCGGGCTCGTACCGGGCATCCGCCTGGAGCAATTCCTGCGCCTCCATCTCGCGACACCGATCGAGAGCTTCCCGGTGGCGTTCGCGGCGGTGGCCGCCGATATGGAGACCGGCGACGTGGTCGCGCTGAATCGCGGCGACGCCGCGCGCGCCGTGCGGGCGTCTTGCGCGGTGCCTGGGGTCTACGCGCCGCTGCGCATACGCGGCCGGCTGCTTGCCGACGGACAGGTTGTCAGTCCGCTGCCCGTCTCGATGGCGCGCACGCTCGGCGCGGTTCGCGTGCTGGCGCTCGATGTCGTCTACCCACCGAGCCACAGCGAGATGTCGAGCCCGGTGTCGATGCTGTTCCAGTCGCTGATCGTCTCGGCATGGCGACAGGTGCTCGCCGAGCGTGCATTGGCCGATCTTGTGATCACGCCCGAGATCCGGTCGACCACACAACTGGGCCTCGGCAGCCGCGCCTGGGTCATCGAAGCCGGAGAGAAGGCTGCCGAAGAACGGCTCGGCGAGATCCGCGCGCTGTTCGCCGGATCCGGCGCGACCGCGATCGAGATGTCCCTGAAGGAACGCCCAGGATGAATCGACTGTCCATCGCCGCGGGGCTGATCGTGTTGCTGTTGGGCGGCTGCGCCGCGCTTCAGCCGACCGTGCCGCGCATCCCTTCGAGTGCGATCGCGCAGAGCGATCAGACGACGCTCGGACGCGTCTACGGGACGCAGGCCGCCCGGCATCCGGGCCGGTCTGGATTCCAGATCGTCAGCGGTGCACATGCCGCCTTCGCGCTGCGCACCGCGCTTGCCGACGCCGCGGAGCGCACGCTCGACCTGCAGTACTACAGCGTGGGAGACGACCTGACGTCGACCCTGCTGCTGCAGCGCATCGTCGCGGCGGCCGAGCGTGGCGTGCGTGTCAGGATCCTCCTGGACGACATCTACCCGACGACACGCGGCTTCGCGCAGCGCGCGGCGGCCGCGCATCCGGCGATCCAGGTGCGCCTGTTTCATCCGTTCATCTATGGCGGCACCTGGAGCGTCAGCAGGCTGGTCGAGTTCCTGTTCGATGGGCAGCGGCTCAACCGCCGCATGCACAACAAGCTCTGGGTCAGCGACAACGCCGCCGCGATCACCGGCAGCCGCAACCTCGGCGACGAGTACTTCGGCGTGAACGAAGGCGCCAACTTCAACGACGTCGACCTGCTCGCCGTCGGGCCGATCGTGCAGGAGCTGTCTTCGGCCTTCGACGTGTACTGGAACAGCGTTGCCGCAGTGCCCGTCGACGCGGTAGTCGACCCTCCCGATGCCCACGAGCGTGCCTGGGTGCGCGAGGCGCTACAACGGCGGGTGCGCAACTGCGGCGATGCGCCTGCCTGCGCATGGCTCGCCGAGCGCGGCCCGCTCGATGCGCTGCGTTCGGGCGATGTCGCGCTGTCATGGGCCCGCGCGCAGGCCATCTACGATCACCCGGATCTCGACAAGTCCGGCCCTGCCACCGGCATCGAACACGCGGCGAGCGTCGATGCACCGCAGGGGGTTGCGACGCAGCGCGAACTGCTGATCGTCTCCCCGTACTTCATCCCTGACGAGGACGGCCGGCGCCATCTTACCGAAATGACCGAGCGCGGCACACGCGTGGCGGTGCTGACCAACTCGCTGGCTTCGACCGACGTGACGGCGGCGCACGCGGCGTACGCGCGCTACCGAGTCGAACTGCTGCGCAGCGGCGTCGAGCTGTACGAGTCGCGCGTCGAGCCTGGCACGCCGCATCGCCGCTCGCACCGTTGGGGCCGGGTTTCGCCGTCCAGTCTGCACGCCAAGATCGTCGTGCAGGATCGCGTGCGCGCGATCGTGGGCTCGCTGAACCAGGATCCGCGCTCACGGCTGCACAACACCGAGGCCTGGATCACCTTCGAAAGCCGCGAGCTTGCGGATGAACTGGTCGCGCTATTCGAAGAAGCCACCGACTCGCATCACGCGTTCAAGCTCGGATTAGACGCGTCGGGGCAGTGGGTCGAATGGACGACCGAAGAGGACGGCAGGACCGCCCGCTATGACGTCGAGCCCGCCGCAGGTGTGTGGCTGCGCCTGTGGCGCAGCACGCTCGGCGCGCTGATCCCCGAGCACCAGCTATGAGGCGGAGCCAAGTTGCGTTTGCGTGGTGGGAAGCGTCCTCAGTCGACGCCGCAGCACACACGCGGACGCATCGACCACAACTTTCACCAACCGACATTCGCAGAGGTTCGAAATGAGTCTCACCTTCACTGCCGATCAAGCGCCGGTCAACCGGCGTCGCCGCTCGATGCTGCTTCGCGCCGCGTTGGCCCCGTTGCCCGTGCTCGGCGGCTGTGGGGGCGGGATGGGTTCGATGGGTTCAATGGGCACGATCGTGGGCGACGCACCGCCGCTCACCGACCCCTTCCCTACCCCGAACGGCGCCGGACGCAGCCTGCCGATCGTTGCGCTCGACCAGGGCGCGGTCGACGCGTCCGGCGTGCGCACGTTCTCGCTCGCGATTCAACGCGGGACGACGCAGTTCCGGAGCGGCACCGACACGGCCACCTGGGGCTACAACGGCGCGTTGCTGGGACCGGCATTGAAGCTGCGCACCGGCGAGCCGACGCGCATCCAGGTGCAGAACGGTCTCGCCGAGACGACGACCGTGCATTGGCACGGCTTGTTCGTGCCGGCCCGGGTCGACGGCGGGCCCCATCAGCCGATTGCAGCCGGCGCACGATGGCAGGCCGACTTCACTGTGGCGAATTCGGCGTCGACATGCTGGTTCCACCCGCACGTGCACGGCGCCACGGGCCGCCAGGTGGTTGCGGGCTTGGCAGGGTTGCTGGTCGTCGACGACGGGTCGACGAATCCGTCGACGCTGCCTGCCACGTGGGGCGTCGACGACGTCGCGCTGGTGCTGCAGGACAAGCGTTTCACGCCGTCGGGGCAGATCGACTACACGCTCGACGCCAACGACCGCACGCTCGGCTACATGGGCGATACGCTGCTCGTCAACGGCGTCATCGGTCCGGTCTGGCAGGCGCCGCGCCAATGGGTGCGCCTGCGGCTGCTCAACGGATGCAATGCCCGCACCCTGAGCGTGCGTCTGGGCAATGCCGCGTCGGTGCTGCAGATCGCCAACGAGGGCGGACTGCTGAGCGCGCCGGTCGCACGCACTGCGCTCGTGCTCGCCCCCGGCGAGCGGGCCGAGGTGCTCGCCGACTTCAGCGGCGCGGCGGCCGGTCAGGAAATCGCGCTGCTGGTCGGCACCGTCTCCAATGCGACGGGGATGGGCATGGGCGGCGCCGCGAGTAGCGCCGAGGTCACCGCGATGAAGTTCCGCGTCTCGTTGCCGCGGCAGCAAGGGGCCATCGCGTCGCCGCCAGGCGCCCTGCCCGCCGCGGTGCCGGTGGTCGCGTCCGCCGGCGCGACCGTCCGGTCGTTCAGCCTCGATGGCGCCATGATGGGCGGCCCGTTCACGATCAATTCGAGGAGCTTCGACATCAACCGGAATGACTTCGCCGCGCCGGCCAATGCGGTGGAAGTCTGGCGCTTCTTCAATGCCACAGGCATGGCGCATCCGATGCACGTGCACGGCGTGAAGATGTCGCTGCTCGCGCGCAACGGCGCGACGCCGCCGGCCTACGAGCGAGGCCTGCGGGACACCTTCGTCGTGGCACCGATGGAAACCGTGACGGTCGCGGTGCAGACCGCCGCCGTGGCATCGCCGACGCCGCTGGTGTTCCACTGCCACATCCTCGAACATGAGGACGCCGGCATGATGGGCCAGTTCATCACCGCGTAGCGGGAGATTGGCATGAAGATCGAGGCCCATTGGGTACTGGCGCTCGGTGCGATCGCCGCGGCGGCGTTGACTGCCGTGCTGATGGTCGGCCGCTCCACCGCGCCGGCCAGGGAGCACAGCCTGCGGCCGGGCGACGCCAGCCTCGTCGCGCGCGGGGAGCAGGTGTATCGCGCCCATTGCGCGTCTTGCCACGGCGCGCGCCTGGAGGGCCAACCGAACTGGCGCGAGCGCGGCGCGGACGGGCGTCTGCCTGCGCCGCCCCACGACGCCAGCGGGCACACCTGGCATCACCCCGACGGTATGCTGTTCAGATTGACCAAGCACGGCACGGCCAAGGTCGCCAAGCTGAAGGACTACAACTCCGCGATGCCGATCTACGACGGCGTGCTCAGCGACGAGGAGATCATCGCCGTGCTGTCGTGGATCAAGGCGCAGTGGCCGCCCGAGATTCGCGCCCGCCACGACCAGCTCAACCGCCCCGTGCGGCCCTAGTCAGCGCGACGCGTCGGCGAACCGGTTTCGCATGCGCGCGATCACTCGTTATCCGGTGGCCTGAGGTCCTTTGGTTCCGAACCCGTTCGATACCTGGTCGGCGGCGCAAGGCCTCGCTGCCTCCTTCGCCGTGGGCCTGCTCATCGGCATCGAGCGCGGCTGGCGTGATCGCGAACTGGCCGAAGGCGGCCGCGTGGCGGGCCTGCGCACGTTCACGCTGGTCGGCCTGCTGGGCGGAGCGCTCGCGGTGTTGTCGGCCGAGTTCGGCGCCTGGCTGCTGGCGGGGGGCGTCCTCGGCTTGTCGCTCCTGCTCGCGGCGTCCTATCGAGAGGCCGTCCGAGCGTCGGGCAGTCTGAGCGTGACGACGGCCGTCGCGATGCTGCTGACCCTCGTGCTCGGGGCCCTGGCGGCGCGCGGCGCCGCGACGTTGGCCTTGGGCGCGGCGGTGATTGCGGCCTTGATGCTCAACCTCAAGCCCGCGCTGCACCGGGGTCTGCAATTGATCCAGCACCACGAGCTGACCGCGGCGCTGCAGCTGCTCGTGCTCTCGCTCGTGATCCTGCCGAATCTGCCGGACGCGGGCTACGGGCCCTACCAGGCGCTCAACCCCTATCGGCTGTGGTGGGCCGTGGTGCTGATCGCCGGCCTGTCGCTGGCCGGGCATCTCGCGATGCGGTTCACCGGCTCCGAGCGCGGCGTGTTCTGGACCGGCGTTCTGGGCGGTCTCGCATCCTCGACCGCAACGACCGTTGCGCTAGCGCGGCATGCGAAGCGGCAACCGGCGCTGGCGGAAGCGGCTTCCGCAGGGGCGCTGGCAGCGTGCGGCGTGATGTTTCTGCGCATGATCGTGCTGGTGGCATCGATCCAGCCGAAGCTGCTGCGTCCACTGGGGGCGCCGTTGGCCGCATCGGGCATGGTGCTGATCCTGCTTGCCGTCTGGCAATGGCGCCGGCGCGGCGCGGCCGGCGAGCCGTCGAAGCCGGTCGCCAACGTGGCGTCGTTCGACCTCGGCACCGCGCTCGCGTTCGGCGCGTTTCTGGCCGTCATGGCGGTGCTGGTCCCGGCAGTCGAGCGGTGGCTGGGTTCACCCGGCGTCTATGCCCTGGCGAGCTTGTCCGGTCTGGCGGACGTGGACGCGACGTTGATCTCGATGTCGCGTTCGCAGGCAGCCGGCGAGCTCACGGTCGAGACGACTGTCGTGGCGGTGGGCCTGGCCACGCTCGTGAACATGGGTACCAAGTCCACCATCGGCTGGGTCTCGGGCGGTGCGGCCTTCGGCCGGCCGCTCGTACACGGCTATGCCGCCGGGATGGGCGCCGGCGTACTGGCAACGGCGTGGGTGCTGCTGACGTGATGGGTCAGACAGCGGCCGTCATCCGACAGGCGGACCACCAACGCACCGACTCACATTCAATTCGAGAGCAGCACAAAAGCATGAACACCGACTTGCAAGATGAATGGATGCAGAACTTCACGTTCGACGAGTTGTCGATAGGCCAAGGCGCGACGATCGCGCGCACGCTGACCGAAGCCGACGTCGCTGGTTTCGCCGCCGTTTCCGGCGATATCAACCCGACGCATCTGAGCGACAGCTATGCCCGGGAACAAGGCCTGCTGGGGAGGACGGTGCACGGGATGTGGAGCGGTGCGCTCGTGTCGGCGGTGCTGGGCACCGTGTTCCCCGGGCCGGGGACGATCTACGTCGAGCAGCGCATGCGCTTTCTGGGTGCGGCCCGGGTCGGCGACACGCTCGACATCTCGGTGCGCGTGAAGGCGCTGGAGCGCGCCACGCGGCAGGTCACGCTCGACTGCATGGTGCGCAGGCACGACGGCAAGGCCCTGATGGTCGGCGAGGCCGTCGTCACGGCACCCACGCACAAGCTGCGGGCACAGCGCGCGAGCGGCCTGCGCTGGCATGTGTTCGACGCCTCGGCTGGGCTTCAGCGTCTGCTCGAAGAAGCCACGCAGCACGACGGCCTGCGCTGCGCGATCGTGCACCCCTGCGACGTCGAGTCGCTGCGCGGCGCAATGGAGGCCGCACTCCATGGCCTGTTTACGCCGGTGATCGTGGCACCAGTCCGTCGCGTTCGCGCCGCCGCCGAGGAGGCCGGGCTGGATCTGACTTCGATGGAGATCGAAGACGTGCCGCACAGTCACGCTGCGGCCGATCGCGCAGCCGAGCTCGCTGCGACGGGCGCCGTGCAGGCCTTGATGAAAGGCAGCCTCCACACAGACGAATTGATGATGGCCGTGCTCGCGCGGCCCGAGTTGCGCACCAAACGACGGCTGTCACACGTTTTCCGGTTCGACGTTCCGGCCTATCACAAGCCGCTGCTCGTCACGGACGCCGCCCTGAACATCGCTCCCACGCTGGAGGACAAGGTGCACATCGCGCAGAACGCGATCGACTTCGCCCAAGCACTGGGCTGCGAGAAGCCGAAGCTGGCGGCACTGGCGGCCGTCGAGAGCGTGAACCCGAGGATGGCGGCCACGCTCGACGCGGCCGCGCTGTCGAAGATGGCCGACCGCGGGCAGATCACCGGCGGACTCGTCGACGGCCCGCTGGCATTCGACAACGCCATTTCCTCGCAGGCCGCGAGCATCAAGGGCATCGCATCGCCGGTGGCTGGAGACCCGGACATCCTTCTGGCGCCCGACCTGGCATCGGCCAACATCCTCGCCAAACAGCTCGAGTACCTCGGCGGCGCGATGGGCAGCGGCGTCGTGATCGGTGCACGCGTCCCGATCGCGCTGACCAGCCGGTCCGACGGCGCCACGGCGCGCCTGGCGTCTGCCGCACTGGCCGTGATCCTGGCCCAGCGATACAGGAGCCATCCGCTGTGAGCCACAGCGGAACTCAGGTACGGCTCGACGCCGTGCTGAGCGTGAACGCCGGATCGTCGTCGCTCAAGTTCGCGCTCTATCCGTGCCGCGGCGACTCGGTGTCGGTTGCCGGTCTCGTGGGTCGGGCCGAGGGGCTGGAGCCGGGCGGCCGGCCTGCCCTGGTCGTCGATTCCACCGGCCGGGAGAAGATCTTCCGTGCGATCTCGCCGCAACCCGGCGAGACGAACTTCGACGCGGCGCTGCGCGCCGTCATGGGCTCGGTCGAAAGCGTATGCGAAAACCATGTGTGTGCGGTCACGCACCGCATCGTGCACGGAGGCGAGCGCTACGCCGCGTCGGTGGTCGTCGACGACGATGTGCTGGCTTACCTCGAAGGCCTAGCGCCGCTGGCGCCGCTGCACCAACCACACAACCTGGCCGGCGTACGCGCCTTCCGGCGCGCATACCCGGGCCTGCCTCAGGTGGCGTGCTTCGACACCGCCTTTCACGTCGGCGTGCCCGAAGTCGAACAACGCTTCGCGCTGCCCGACACGTTCCACGCGCAAGGCATCCGCAGATACGGCTTTCATGGCCTGTCCTACCGATACGTGACTGATGTGCTCCTGTCCACGGCCCCGCGCGCCGCGCAGCGGATGCTGCTGGCACACCTGGGCAACGGCGCGAGTCTGTGCGCGGTACAGGACGGCCGAAGTCTGGCGACGACGATGGGTTTTTCGGCCCTCGATGGCCTGATGATGGGCACCCGAAGCGGAACCTTGGATCCGGGCGTCTTGCTGCACTGGATGCGACAGGGCATCGACGTCGCCACCATCGAGGAGTTGCTGTACCGGCAGTCCGGCCTGCTCGGCGTGTCCGGCCTGTCTGCCGACATGCGCACGCTGCGCGCCAGCGCGGCACCCGGTGCAGCATGGGCGATTGAGCTGTTCACTTATCGCGTCGTGCGCGAGTGCGGCGCGCTGTCGGCCTGCCTCGGAGGCGTCGACCTGCTGGGCTTCACCGGAGGAATCGGCGAACACGACGCACTCCTGCGCGTCGACGTGTGCGCCGCTCTCGCCTACCTTGGAGTTCGGGTCGATGCGGGCGCCAACGAGGCGGCCGACGGCAGCGCGACCGTGCCGATTCATGCGCCTGGCAGCCGGGTCGAGGTGTGGGTCGTACCGACGGATGAAGGCCGCACCGCTGCGCGCGAGGCGCAGGCGCTGATCAGCGCCCGCGCGGCGTCATAAAGTCATAGGCAGCTGCAAAGCGGCGGTGCGTACACGCTGCTCAGGGCTACGGCAAGCTGAAATCGAACGACGTGTCGATCGGCGAGTAGCACAAGCCGATCCTCTCGTTGCAGCCCTGGTAGGTCGCGACCAGGGTGAACTTCGCTGGCTTTCCAGCCTCGCGTGCGAGCGGCAACGAAATCCGCACCGGCTGCCGGTAGACCTCCTGATCACCGAGGAACGGATCCTTCTTCGGGACGCCGGCCGGCATCGCCGCTGCGTGGAGCCGAGCGCCGGCCGCATCGTTCAGCGCGAAGCTGATCTTGCTCTTGTAGAGGTAGTGATCCGGTGCGGGCGTGAATTGCACCAGCAGCGTTGTGGCATCGAGCGCCTCGACTTTCAGCGGGAATGCCTGCTCGGGCGGCAGAGGGTCGGTGGATCCGCCGACCGTCGATTGCGGCGCCAACGTCGCGGTAGCCGAGACCGCACTTCGGTCGGAACACGCCGAGAGCGCGGCCAGTGCCAGCGCCCACAAAGCGGCGCGCCGGAGCGATTTGATTTCGATGTTCATGGTGATGTTGAGTCCACGGAGTTCCAGCGCTGAGTGTGTCGTCAAGCGCACACCGATGGACATTCTATGTTTCCGCCTTGGCTCTATCGGTGTTCGCTCCGAGGGAACTGCGTTGGCCCTTCGCCCGCGACGCCAGCAGCCACACGCCGACCAGGCCGAGGGCCGCGTAGTTCGCGACCATGAACCATGGCGTGTTCCAGGCCAAGCCATCGAACCCGCGCTGTGTGATCGGGTAGAGCACCGGCGCAGGATAGAAGTCGACCGAGTGCGTGAACACGTCGATCACGATGTGCGACCACCAGCCGAGCAACGGAATCCACAGCGACCGCAGGAGAGCCCACAACAACAGCGTCACCACCGCTGCGACGATGGCGCTGTGCGCGATGCAATGCAGGTGGTGAGACAGAAGGTTAACGGTGGACGGCAGCGGCGGCTCCTGACCCGGCAAGGCGATCGCGTAGGCGCGTAGCGTCGCGAATGTTCCGTCGCTGAGCAGCCACCAACTCATGATCGGCAGGAGATGAAAGATGTCGGGCAGCGCAGACAGTGCGATGGTCAGCGCAACGGTCTTTCTTTTCACTGGTCGGCGTCGACCGGCCAACCCCATGCCGGCGCCGGCCCACAAGGCATGAGCAAGAATGTCCATCAGTACGTCGAGCCGTTCAAGGTAGTTGCTTTTGGGCTCATGCCATGAGGGCGAAACCCGCGGTATCAGTGGAATACCATGCCTTCGATGTGGTAGCCCCCATCGACGTGCACGACCTCGCCGGTGATTGCCGACGCGTAAGTGCTCGCGAGCAGCAATGCCACGCGGCCGACCTCGCGGGCTTCGACGACTCGCCGCTGTGGTGCCTTGCGCGCCGCTTCGTCCAGCAGCTCGTCGAAGTGTTTGATGCCGGAGGCAGCGCGGGTCCTCACCGGCCCAGCGGAGATGGCGTTGACCCGGATGTTCCTGGGGCCGAGTTCGTGCGCGAGATAACGCACCGACGCTTCGAGGGCTGCCTTCACGGGTCCCATGACGTTGTAGTGCTCGACCACCTTTTCGGCGCCGTAGTAGCTCAGCGTCGTCAGGCTTCCGCCTTCGGACATCAGCGGTTCGGCCAACCGCGCCATTCGGATGAACGAGTGGCATGACACCAGCATCGCCTCGGCGAAGCCGTCGCCAGGGCAGTCGATCAGGCGGCCGTGCAGGTCCTCCTTGCGCGCCGAGGCGATCGAGTGGAACACAAAATCGAGCCGGCCCCAGCGCTCGCGCATGGAGTCGAACACCTGCTCCAGCTGGCCCGATACCATGACATCGCACGGCAGCAGCAACGGCGCGGCCAGCTGTTCGGCGAGCGGCGCGACGAATGCCTTCGCCTTGTCGTTGTAGTAGGTGATCGCGAGCTCGGCGCCGGCTCCGGCGAAGTGCTGTGCAGCCGACCAGGCCAGGCTGTCGGCATTGGCAATGCCGACGATGAGCCCTTTGCGGCCTGAGAGATCGAGTAGTTCCATGGCGAGTCCTTTGCAACGAATGCAGATCTGCGCGGTGCGCCGCGCCGCAGATTTGCAACTCCGTCAGCCTGTGCCCGAAGTAGCGACGGCATCGCGCACACGCAGCAGCCGTGCGCGAGCCTCGGCCGCGACGGCTGCAACCTCCGGGTTGTCGGTCAGCTGAAGCATGGCGATCGGATCGACGATAGCGACCATCACGTCACCCTCCGCGTCCTCGCGCACCACGACATTGCAAGGCAGAAGCAAGGCGATGTCGAGTTCGGCAGTCAGCGCACGGTGCGCCAACGGCGGATTGCAGGCGCCGAGGATGCGGTGCGCCGGCACATCGACGCCGAGCTTGTTCTTCATCGTCGCCTTCACATCGATCTCGGTCAGGACGCCGAAGCCCTCGGCCTTGAGTGCGGCCGTCACCCGCTCGACGGTGGTGACGAAATCTGCCTTGCCGAGAGGCGCGTAGAGCCCATACGGTTGGGGAGCGTGGATGTTGTTGGGCATGGTCAGATCCTCTCTTTGTGGGTGAGTCATGGGATGGCCTATCGGGTTAGGACCAGCATCTCGTACAGGCCGCCAAAAAAACGTGCGCTTGACGAAAACGCCAGGTGCCGTCGCGTTAGATCACCGTAGACGCAGGCGACATGCAGCGTCCGGCCGCTGATCGTTTCGCCGAGTTCATCGAGCGCCGCGTCGCGCAGCCGCCGGTAGTTGCCGAACAGGATCGCGTTGACCAGCCACTCGCGCTCGAAGAGGCGCATCGCATTGGGATGCACATGAGCCCACCAGTACAACTGCTCAAGGTGGCGCCGGATCGGCAACGCGTCCGAGACGGCAGATTCACTCGCATCCAGCGCTCCGATTGACGAGGCAGTCGCGTGTGTGTTCACGCTCGCCTGCCGGACGGCATCCACGTAGACGAATTGCACATCGGGCGCGTCCAACCGAAATGCCTCGCATCCAAGGGCTCGCCGCACGGAGCGCTGACCCAAATCAACATCACCGCCCGCGCTACAGCCACAGTTGTGCGTGAAGATCGATTCACTGATGGAGATCCCGATGACGAATGACTTCAGATGCGCTGGTACCCGCCTCGTCTTCGCGCTCGCCGTGACGGCGATCACCTTGGCCGCTTGTACGACTCAGCGGCCAACGGCACCGGCAAGCGCTGAGCTGAAGATCGAGAACGCGAGCAGCCGTGTCGACCACGAAAACCTCGCGTCGCGGTACGAAGATCAGGCCGCTACGGATGCGGCGGCGGCGAGACGACATCAGGGCTATGCGACGATTTACCGGCGCAACGCGTCGCCGGCAAGCGGCCCGAAGGAGCATCTGATCTTGGCCGAGCGTTGTGAGTCCCTGGCACGGGCGTACCAGAACACCGCAGACGAAAATACAGCGATGGCGAAGCTGCACCGCGAGCTGGCCGCTGCGGCAAAGTAAGTTCGCGTGAGGCGTGGTCGCGCTCATTGGTGTCGCTCCAGCAGGGCGCCGGCCCCCGCGAGCATTCGTTCCCACGTCGATCGCCGCCAGGTCGCCTCGCTGGCCGTCAGGCAGCGGTCCAGGTCGTTCTCGAAGGTCTGTTCGAGATGCTGGGCCAGGCTCGGGTCCTGGACTGCCAGATTCACCTCGTCGTTCAGGCCGAAGGAACGGTTGTCGAAGTTGGTCGAACCGACGACCGACCAGACCCGGTCGACGACCATGACCTTGGCGTGCATCATCGCCGGCTGATACTCATGCAGCTGCACCCCGGCCCGCAGCATGGCCCCGTAGCGCCGACGGCTCGCACGACGCGCGATCGGATGATTGTTGAGCGCACCCGGCACGATGATTCGGACCTGGACCCCGCGTTGCACCGCGGCAGTCAGCTCGCGCAGCACGCTGACATCAGGCAGGAAATATGGCGACGCGATGCTGATCGAGCGGCGGGCGGAGGCCAGCAGGACCTGGAACAGCATTCGCGCGCGCGTCGCTCTACCGGCTGACGGCGCACTGGTGACCACCAAGCCGTGCGCGGCGGCCGGCGCTGGCGGTTCGGCCGGGGAGCGACAGAAGGGAAAGTCCTGCTGCATCGTCAACAGTTCGCCGGTACTCTCGAGCCAGTTCTCGGCGAACGAGCTTTGCAGCGCAGAGGCCAACGGCCCACGAACGCGGATCATCGTGTCGCGCCACGGCGCGCCGGCGCGCCCGCCGTTGTCCCACCACGCGGCCACGCCGGCACCACCGATGAAACCGGTCGCGCCATCGATCACCAGCAGTTCGCGGTGCGTGCGGTTGTTAAAGCGCTTGAGCGTGTGCCACCGCACCGGCTGGTACCAGGCCACCTCACCGCCGGCACGCCGAATTCCGGCGAAGTACGAATCGAGCGTCGGCCACGACCCGATTGCATCGATGATCAGCCGAACCTTGACGCCGGCACGTGCGCGGGCCTCCATCGCAGCCAGCAGGCGATCGGCGATGGCGCTGCGGCGGAACACATAGGCCTCGAGGTGGATGCTGCGCCGAGCCTCGACAACGGCGCGCAGTTCTGCCGGATAGAAGACCCGCCCGTTGGTCAGCACTTCCACCTCGGTAGCCGGCATGACCGCGCTGTCCACCAACGCCGCGACCAATCCCCTGGACTCATGGCCGTCGCAGAGCGGCAGCTCGCCACGGATGCGATAGGCGAGCCCGGGCTCGAACAGCACCACAGAGAGCAATGCGGCCAGCACGACGATGGCTCCGACGGCCACCAGATGAAAGGCGGTAAGGTCCATCGGAGTCCGTGATGCGGCTAGAACGGGTCCTGCTCATCAAGCGGCGATGCCGAGGCGGAGCGCGATGGCCTCACCGCCCTATACAGCGCCAACGTGCCGAAAACAGTCGCGAACGATTGCTGCTGCGAAACCTCGGCGAAGCCCGCAGCTTGAAACAGCGCAACGAGTCGGCCGTCGACGTTGTCACGCGTGTTCGAGAAACCGTCGAGCAACTGAATCGCCAAGAAGGCACCGCGCATCACCGGTCCGCTGGCGCGGCCCCAGTCGGCGACGTGCAACTCGGCGCCGGGGCGCAGCACGCGGTGGATCTCCCGCGCGGTGCGCTCTTTCTGTTGCCAAGACAAGTGATGGAAGAACAGGCTGGACAGCACCCGATCGAAGCTCGCATCGGCATACGGCATCCGGTCCGACAGCCCGTGCTCGAACTCGATTGAGACACCCGCCTTCATCGCCTTGCGACCTGCGATCTCCAGGATCTTCGTGTCGCCATCGATGCCGTTGACCTCCAGGTCGGGATGGCGCTGCTTGATCCACAACGCGAGCGTGCCAGTGCCGCACGCAAGGTCGAGTACACGCTGCCCCGCGGCCAGGCGCGCCTGCATCATCAGCGCCTGCTTGAAACGGCGCTCGCGCGTCGTTGCAGCAACGACGGTGTCATAGGCCGGCGTCAGCCAGGAGAAGCGCAATGCCGGGACGTATCGCTCGTCATTGGCACTGCGCATGATTGCTCCAGTGATTCCCGCGCATATCGCGTTGCTGCGCGATGCCTGTTGTCGCGACCCCGCGATGGCGGTCAGCCGTCATGCTCGACTCCGGTGGTGGTCTGCAAATGGATCTCGTCTTCGCGCGCTGCGCCCCAGAGCGCGTATGCAGCGCCGGCGCCGAACAGCAACACCAGCGCGGCCAATCCGAAAGGTGCCGCGGGGTGCACGGCGAAGAGCGACCCTGCGCCGAACGATCCGAGTGCCTGCCCGAGGTTGCCTGCCGCGGCCTGCTTGCCCATAAGCCCTCCGGCTTCGGATCGATCGCGCTCCAGCAATTCGTAGGACAACACAGGACCGATCAGCCCGACGCCGCTGCCCACGACGGCGATCAGCAGGCCCAGCGCGCCCGCGTCGGACACCACGACCGTGAAGGTCAACGCGAGCGCCGAAACGGCGAATGTCAACGCGATCCAGCGATGATCGATGCGCCTTCGCACCGACGGAAACAGCAGCACCGACTGGGCAGCGAGCATGGCCACACTGCAGGTGACGAACATGATCGCCATCGCGCTGCCGGCCAGCCCCAGCGTCTGCCCGCCCAGGAGTGTGAACCCGACCTCGAAGGTGCCGACCGCGAACGAGGCGAGCGCGGCCAGCACCATCGACGCCAACGCGAAGCGGCGGCGCACCGTCGTGGTCGACCGGCTGCCGGTTGCCACGGCAGGCGGACGGTTCCGGACGAGACCCCCGGGTGTCAGGATCAATAGCGGCACGCCCACGATGGCGATCAGCAATGCGGGCCAGTTCACCATGCTCGGCATGTCCCCGAGGCTCATTCCCATGGCCGGGCCTGCCAGCCAGGCGCCGAACGCCGGGCCGGCGAGTAAGCCGACAAACGAGGCGCCGCCGAGCAGCACGAGCCGTCGGTTGCGATCATTGGGCGTGCTGATGTCGGCGACATAGGCCTGGGCGGTCGGCACGATCGCCGCCGCGCCCGCGCCGGCCAGAGCGCGGGCGCCGTAGACAGTGCCGAGGTTCGGCGCCAGCGCGGCGGCCGCGCTGCCGACGAGGAAGGCGGCGAATCCCGCCATCAGCACCACGGGTCGGCCGTGCCGGTCGGACATCCGCCCCCACCACGGCGCAAACAGGAACAGCGCGAAGGTGTAGACGGCGCCCAGCGTGCCGACATGCCAGGCAAGCCGTTGGGGTGCGTCCGGCTCGAGATACTGGGCGAGGTAGGGCTGGATCAGCGGCAGTCCGGCGCCGTAACCCATCGCGACGACGAACACCAACGCACCGAGCAAGGCCATTGCCCTGACGGATTCGGCCCCCACCACGGTGGGTATCAGTGACATCCCGGGTTGAATCACGGCGAGCGACACCTTCATGCAGTGTTCACGAGCGGTCTTTCTTCGCGGGATCCTGTGCCTCCGGCATGGGGCTGTTCGAATCCCCGGCCCGGTCACCCGCTCCAGCGAAGTACAGGAGTGCTACGCAGACCAGCAGCAGAACGTGAGACAGCAGGCCGAACGCGTGGGCGCCGTGTTCGGTGACGAAGAAGAACAACGCGATCGCCGCGAAGGCCACGAACACGGCTGCGGAGATGGTGGAACGTCGAAGGCGCATGGACGGCTCCTCGTGCATGTGGCGCTACCGGCGCCCCGAGCCGGCATCAGAGATCAACTCGACGACCCGGGCTGCGATGGCCGCGGTGAGCGAGATGCGGTTGCTCGGATGGCGGATCGTGTCGCAGCTGACGATGTCGCCGGCGCCCGCCGCGCGCAGGTCGGCGAATGCCGACCCCGCGAACACTGGGTGGATGGCCACGCACACCGGTGGCGGTAAATCCGTTCGGCGCAGTTGGACCACAATTTCCATCATCGTCCGGGCGGTCGACACGACGTCGTCGACCAGTACCGGCGTGTGTGACCGCCAGCGCTCGACGTGCGGCACCGAGACCTCGACATCACGATCGCCGTGGCGTGTCTTGGTCAGCACGACGAACGGCGCCCCGGCGCGCAGCGCGACCTCGCTGACCCACTGCACGCTTTCCTCATCGGGTCCGACCAGCAGTGGGCTGGAGATGTGGGCTCTGATCCAGTCCGCCACGCCGTCGGCAGCGTGGACGACACGCGCCGGAACGCTGTAGACCTGCGAAAGGTCCGTAATGCGGTGCAGGTGGGGATCGACCGTCAGCAGCCAGTTGACCTGCTGGGAGATCCACGCCGCCACATGGCGAGCGCTGATCGTCTCGCCGGGGTGGAAGCGGCGGTCCTGTCGCATATAGGGCAGGTAGGGAGCCACCAGACCCACAGACAACGCGCCCGCTTCGCGAACCGCCGCGGCCAGCAGCAGCAGCGGCACAAGCTTGTCGTCCGGGCGGTCCAGCGTGCACGCGATGAGCGTATGACGGCCTGCGACCGACTCCTCGACGCGTACATGCGACTCGCCGTCCGGAAAGTGCCGCACTATGGCTTCGACACGTTCCAGCCCGGCGAGGTCAGCCAGATCGTCGGCTAAAGGCTCGTTGTTGGGCATTGCAATCACCGCCGACTTCATGCTGCCCCCACGTCGGACAGCGTGACGAAGGGATGTGTCGCCAGATAGTCGAGCGCATAGTCCAACTCGCCGGGGGACCGGGCGTGCAGCGTGAACAGCGGCATGCCCCGTTCGACGGGGTCTCCAAGCTGCACATGCATCTCGAGGCCCGCCGTGGGCGCGCCAGGCGCGCCGGCGAGCTTGGCGACCCGCGCGAGAAGGCGGCTGTCGATTCCGGAGACGAAGCCGGCGCGTGGTGCCGAAACCGGCTCACGCAGCGGTGCGACGCCGGGCTCGCGCAGCCCGCCCTGCGCCTCGCAGATGGCCTGGAACTTGTTCCAGGCTGCGCCGCTGTCCAGCAGGTGCCGTGCGGTGGAGTTGCCGTTCCCGGCCATCGTGTGACCGCAGAACTCCAGCAGTTCGCCGGCCAGCGCCAGCGCACGCGCACGCAGGTCCGCCGGCGCTGCGGCCGCGCCGCGCAGTACGGCCAGCACGTCGTGCGCTTCGAGCGCGGGGCCCACGCCCCGCCCTACCGGTTGCGCGCCGCGCGTGCGCATGACCCGCAGCTGCAGCGCGTGCGCGGCGGCCACCTGCTCGAGCAGGGCCTGCAGCCGATCGGCCTCCTCCTCGGTTCGCACCTTGGCGGTCGGACCGACCGGAATGTCGATCAGGGCGTGGGTCGCTCCGGCGGCGATCTTCTTCGACAACACCGAAGCGACGAGCTGCGCGTCGCTGTCGAGGTCGAGCGGCCGCTCGACCCGGATCAGCACGTCGTCGGCCGGGCTCAGCGTCAGCGCCCCACCCCAAACGAGGCAAC
Organism: Burkholderiaceae bacterium; assembly: GCA_016790175.1. Lineage (GTDB taxonomy): Bacteria > Pseudomonadota > Gammaproteobacteria > Burkholderiales > Burkholderiaceae_C > JAEUPI01. The sequence goes on from JAEUPI010000081.1 coordinate 27,630, forward strand.
CGCCCTCGCGCTCGACCACGCGCCGCATCGCCGCCATGTCGAGATCGACACGGGTCAGCGTCTCCATCACGTCGGCCGTTCCGGCGGGCGAGGTGATGGCACGCGAGGAGGTCTTGGGCATCGTCAGGCCGGCCGCCGCCACGATCGCGACGACGATCGGTGTCGTGCGGTTGCCCGGCAGGCCGCCGACGCAGTGCTTGTCGGCAATCGGCGTGTGTCGCCAATCGATGCGGCCGCCGACCTTGACCATGGCACCGGTCAGGTCGATCGTCTCCTGCACGTCCATTCGGCCACCCGCGCACGCGCTCAGGAAGGCTGCGAGATGCATGTCCGAGTAGCGGCCGGCGGCCATGTCGCCGATGATCGCGTCGAGCGCTCGTGCGTCGAGCCGGTGACCGTAGATTTTCGAGCGCATCGCGCTCAGCGAGTCGAGCGTCGGCGCATGCGCCACAGTCACGTGATCCTTCGCCACTGCGCCCAGGGCCTGCCAGGCGCGGGTCGACAGTCCAGCCTCGCCCGGCGCGAGCAGGTCGGTGTCCACCACGTTGATCGTTGCAATGATGTGCCGCTCGCGGAGCGTCA
>JAEUPI010000101.1 GCA_016790175.1 Burkholderiaceae bacterium
CACCTGGTGCGTGAAGCGCGTGATCGCCGCCGCGCCGAGACCCAGCTGCAGCGCGTGGCCCTGCACGAGTTCGCGCGCCGGCCGCCACAGCATCCAGGCCATCATGCGCTGCACGTATTCGAGCACCAGCACGCGCGGCGCTCCGATCTTCATCGCACCCTGCACCCACGGCGTGTCCAGATGAAGGTAGCGGATGCCGTCGGACTCGGAGATCGTGGCCTCGGGCAGGCCCGTCACGTCGGAACGACCCATCAGGCCACACCGTGCTCGGCGAACACCGCGCGCCAGGCAGCGAGCTTCCGCTCGAACGACCAGCTGGCATTGGCCGGGCTGGTGGACGGCAAGCGCCGCACCGGCACGCCGAGCGTGCGCGTCACGCGCATCGCTCGCGCCGATTCACCGCCGTTGTGCGCGATCGCCCGCAGCGCCGGCAGCGTCGCCGCCAGGCCGGGCAAGTCGTTCGGCACTGCGCCCTCGATCGCCGTGTCCAGGCTGCCCTCGCGCCGGCAGCAGGCATAGACATCCCAGATGCCGAGACGGCGCTGCCGCACCACCTGCAGGCGATCGGCATACGACATCGCCGCCAGGTCCAGGCCCCAGATCGCACCCAGCAGGCGCCAGAACTGGTTGCGCGGATGGGCGTAGTACTGGCCGGCCTGCAGCGACGCCACGCTGGGAAAGCTGCCCAGCACGAGCAGCCGGGTGCGGACCGACACCACCGGCGCCAGGCCTTCGAGCAGGCCATTGGGCCGGCCCGGACCGTTCGTCGAAGAGGTGCTGGCGGTTCGGGCATGTACGGTCGGCATCTGTGGTGCGCTCGAGCGGATGGCCATTGTCGCGCCCGCTCAGCGTCGATCGCCCACCGTCGGCGGCGGCTGGCAGGCGGCCAGTCGTGGCAAGGCCGCCCGCGCGTTCGCGTTCGTGCGTTCGGCGGTCTGCGCCAGGCTCCAGCCGCGCAGCGACGCCAGATGCTCGGCCATGCGCGGCAATTCGGCCGGCTCGTTGCGTGCGCGGTCGCCACGGGCGCGCGCGTCGGCCTTGCGATACAACCACTGCGGCGGGATGTCGGGCGCGTCGGTCTCCAGCACCGGCACGGTGTCGGGCAGCGACTGCGCGAGCCGGCGGATCTGCAGCGCCCGCTCGAAGGTCATTGCGCCGCCGAATCCGAGCTTGAAGCCTCGCACGGCGAATTCGTGCGCCTGCTGCGCGCTGCCGTTGAAGGCATGGGCGATGCCGCCACCGACCTCGATGCGACGCAGGCCGGCGAGCAGGTCATCGGCCGAGCGCCGCACATGAAGGATCACCGGCAAGCCGGCCTCGCGCGCAAGCCGAAGCTGCTCCAGATAGAAGCGCTGCTGCAACGCCCGATCCAGCCCCGGCACGAAATGGTCGAGCCCGATTTCACCCACCGCCACCAGGCGTGGATCGTCGCGGTGGTCGCGCAAGGCCTCGGCCAGCCGATCCAGCGCATCGGCCGGCGCACGGTGAACGTAGAGCGGATGAATGCCCAGCGCATAGACCAGCGCGAGGCGATGCGCCAGCGCGCGCACGGCCTCGAAGTGCGCCACCTCCACCGCCGGCAGTACCGCCATCGTGACGCCTGCGGCCTGTGCGCGCGCCCACACGGCTTCACGGTCGGCATCGAACTCCGGCGCATCGAGATGACAGTGGGTGTCGATCCAGTTCATATGTGCCCCGGCCAATCATCGCAGGCCCTTCGCGGGCCGCCGATCCGGCATCGTGCCGACCTGGCATGGGCCCATGTCGCCAGGCGGCATGCACGTGGGCGCGCTCCGTGGTACCTTGGCGGCTCGCGACGCCGCGGTGCGCCGCGGGAGTCGCCCACGATGAAGCGCGTGCCCTTGTACAGCCGAGCGTCGTCACGCCACGGACGCTTGGTGCCGCCTGCGGCCGACGCAGAGGTCGAGCCGCCGCCCGAGCCGCCGGGTCCGTGGCAGCTGCGCTGGCGGCGCGTTCGAGCCGCGGTGGCGCGCCATGAGCGCATCGCCTGGGCCACCGGTGCCGTCGCGCTGGCCGCGATTGCCGGCTGGCCCTCATGGTCGCGGCATGTCGTGAACGTGCCCACGTTCGAGCAGATCGACGCGGCCATGCGCGAATCGATCGCGAAGGAACCGTTGCAGTCGGCGGCCGCCAACGCCTACGAGGCCATCATCGGCTCGGTCGTGCGTGTGGTCGGCGAACATCCGGTCGATCGGCCCGACCCCAAGGAAGGCGAAGAGCAGAAGAGCGTCGGCACCGGCGTCGTGATCGTCGACAAGGGGCTCATCCTGACCAACCTGCACGTGGTGCAGGGCGCGGTACGCATCAAGGTGACCTTCTCCACCGGCAAGGAGAGCGAGGCCACGCTGATCAACGTGCAGCCCGAGAACGATCTCGCCGTGCTGAAGGCCGAGTCGGTGCCCGACGAGCTGGAAGCCGCCACGATGCGCTCCACCGGCGGCCTGCGCCCGGGCGACGAGGTGATCGCGGTCGGTCATCCGTTCGGCATCGGGCCGTCGGTGTCGCAGGGCGTGGTCTCGGGCTTGAAGCGCGAGTTCCGCTCGCCCGAAGGCAAACGCGTGCTGACCAACCTGATCCAGTTCGACGCCGCGGCCAACCCCGGCAATTCCGGCGGGCCGCTGGTGACGATGGACGGACATGTCGTGGGCATCGTCACCGCGATCATGAATCCCACCGAGGCGCGCACCTTCATCGGCATCGGCTTCGCGGTGCCGATCGAAAACGCCGCCGCGGCCGCCGGATTGCCGCCTTTCTGAACCGAAGCCTCAATCACCCACCGGACCTCGCCCTCGATGAACAACTCGCCCGACGCCCCGCAAGCTGCCACACTGATGGAACGCATCCTCTACGAGGTCAAGCGGGTCGTCGTCGGGCAGGACCGCTTTCTCGAGCGCGTGATGGTCGCTCTGCTCGCGCAGGGCCATCTGCTGGTCGAAGGTGTGCCGGGCCTGGCCAAGACGCTGACGGTGAAGACGCTCGCGCAGGCCATCCGGGGCAGCTTCCGCCGCATCCAGTTCACGCCCGACCTGGTACCGGCCGACCTGGTGGGCACGCGCATCTACAACCAGAAGACCGGCGAATTCGCCACGGCGCTCGGGCCGGTGTTCGCCAACCTGCTGCTGGCCGACGAGATCAACCGTGCGCCGGCCAAGGTGCAGAGTGCGCTGCTCGAAGTGATGCAGGAGCGCCAGGTCACGATCGCCGGCGAGACGCACAAGGTGCCGCTGCCGTTCGTGGTGATGGCCACGCAGAACCCGATCGAGACCGAAGGCACCTACCCGCTGCCCGAGGCGCAGGTCGACCGCTTCATGATGAAGGTGCTGGTCGACTACCCGAGCGACGACGAGGAGTTCGTGATCGTCGAGCGCGTGATCGGCGAGCCGGCCGTCGTCTCGGCCGTGGCTTCGACGGCGCAGCTGGCCGAGCTGCAGCAGGAATGCCGCCGCGTCTACGTGGATCCGAGCCTGATCCAGTACGCGGTCAAGCTGGTCGGCACGACGCGTCGCCCCGAGTCTGCCGGCCTCGCCGACCTGCAGCGCTACCTCACCTTCGGCGCCAGCCCGCGCGCCAGCATCTCGATGATCGAAGGCGCCCGCGCGCTGGCCTACCTGCGCGGCCGTGCCTACGTGCTGCCCGAGGACATCACCGACATCGCGGCCGACACCATGCGGCACCGGCTGGTGCTGTCGTACGAGGCGCTGGCCGAAGGGCTCGATGCCGATGCGCTGATCGCCAAGGTGATGGCGCATATCCCTGTGCCCGACAAGCCGATGCAGCATCCGGAGGGTCTGAAGCTCCATGGCTGAGCTGGCCGCCGACGTTGGCACACCCGACCAGCTGCTGCGGCAGCTGGAGTGGACGGTGATCCGCCGGCTCGACGGCCTGCTGCAGGGCGACTACCGCACGCTGTTCCGCGGCACCGGGCTGGATCTGGCCGATCTGCGCGAGTACCAGCACGGCGACGACGTGCGCCACATCGACTGGAACGTCACCGCGCGGCTGCAGCAGCCGCATGTGCGCCAGTTCACCGAGGACCGCGAGCTGTCGGCCTGGTTCCTGCTGGATCTGTCGGGCTCGGTGCATTTCGGCTCCAACGAACGCACCAAGCTGTCGGTCTCCGAGGGCTTCGTCGCGGTGCTCGCGCGGCTGCTCACGCGCCATGGCAACCGCGTGGGGGCGATGCTCTATCGCCACCGGGTGGAGGGCGTGCTGCCGGCGCGTGTGGGCCGCAACCATGTGCTGCAGCTGCTGTCGGCGATGCGCAACTCGGCGAGGGCCGAGGCGCAAGAGGTGCGCCAGCGCAGCCGCCGCGGCCGGCGCGCCCGGGACCGGCACACCGTGCTCGCCGATCTGCTGCGTCACGCCGACTCGATGATCCCGCGACGATCGATGATCTTCGTGCTGTCGGACTTCATCTCCGAGCCCGGTTGGGACGACGCGCTCGGCCGACTGGCGCGGCGCCACGAGGTGCAGGCCGTGCGCCTGTACGATCCGCTGGAAATGCAGCTGCCCGATGTCGGCCTGGTGACGATCGAGGATGCCGAAAGCGGCGAACAGCTTTTCGTCGACACCCAGGATCCCGACTTTCGCGCGCGGTTCGCGGCGCTGGCTGAGGCGCACGAGGCGCAGCTGCGCGCTGCGCTGGCCAAGGCGCAGGTCGACACGCTGGAGCTCGCCACCGACGACGATCTGCTGGTCAGCCTGCTGCGCTTCGTCGCGCTTCGCCGCCAGCGGCTGCGCATGCACCATGGCGTGCACCTGCCGGCCGCACTGCGCCACGCCGCCACCCCGATGCCGGAGGCACTGACCCCATGAGGTCTGCATCATGAAGTTCCTTTGGCCCGAGATGGTCTGGCTGCCGCTGCTGCTGGCGCCGCTGCTGGTGGGGCTGTACCTGTGGCTGCTGCACCGGCGCAAGAAGAACACCTTGCGCTTCGCCAGCGTGGCGCTGGTCAAGCAGGCCATGGGCAAGGGCCCGGGCTGGCGCCGGCACGTGCCGCCCGCGCTGCTGGGCCTGGCGGTACTGGTGATGGCCTTCGCCGTGTCGCGCCCCACTGCCGTCGTGAAGCTGCCGTCGCAACAGGAGACCATCATCCTGGCGATGGATGTCTCAGGCAGCATGCGCGCCACCGACAT
>JAEUPI010000154.1 GCA_016790175.1 Burkholderiaceae bacterium
GGCCTTGTCGGCGGCATCGTCCATCGTCACCACGCGGTAGCCTTCCATCGCCGCCTGCAGCGCGTTGATCGGGTCGATCTCGGTCACCCACACCTGGGCGCTCAGCGCGCGCAGCGCCTGCGCGCTGCCCTTGCCCACGTCGCCATAGCCGCAGACGAGCGCGATCTTGCCGGCCACCATCACGTCGGTGGCACGCTTGATGCCGTCGACCAGGCTCTCGCGGCAGCCGTAGAGGTTGTCGAACTTGCTCTTGGTGACCGAGTCGTTGAGGTTGATGGCGCGGAACAGCACCGTGCCCATGGCGGACATTTCCTTCAGGCGGTGCACGCCGGTGGTGGTTTCCTCGGTGACGCCGATGATCTGCGCGCTCTTGCGGCTGGACCAGGAGCCGTCGACGATGAGCTTGGCCTTGATGGCGGCATACAGCTCGCGCTCTTCTTCGCTCTTCGGATGCGCGATCACCGAGGCGTCCTTCTCGGCGCGTTTGCCCAAGTGCATCAGCAGCGTCGCATCGCCGCCGTCGTCGAGGATCATGTTCGGACCTTCGTTGGCCTCACCCTTGCCGGCGAACTCGAAAATCCGGTGCGTGTAGTCCCAGTAATCCTTCAGGCTCTCGCCCTTGTAGGCGAATACCGGCGTGCCGGCCTTCACCAGCGCGGCAGCGGCATGGTCCTGGGTGGAGAAGATGTTGCACGAGGCCCAGCGCACGGTGGCGCCGAGCGCCTGCAGCGTCTCGACCAACACCGCGGTCTGGATCGTCATGTGCAGCGAGCCGGTGATGCGCGCACCCTTGAGCGGCTGCGTCTTCGCGTATTCGGCGCGGATCGCCATCAGCGCGGGCATCTCGCTCTCGGCGATCCGGATCTCCTTGCGGCCCCAGTCGGCGAGCGACAGGTCGGCCACGGCGTATTGGCTGTCGTGCAAAGGCTTCAGAACGGCGTTCATCGTCGGCTCCATCGAATGATGAGCCCGCCGAACGGTGCGCTGGAGTCAGGACTCACCCAGACGCACGGTCGACGGGTGAGCGCGGTTGCAATGTGGGAATTCCGAGCCTGGGACCTGATAGGGCCTTGCAACGCTCCTCGGAACAGGCGCGCATTCTAGCAGCGGCCAGCACGCCCTCGTGGCCGCTCATGCGCCTCGAAACGGGGGTCAATCGGTGGTTGTTCCCAGACTCAGCTGTTGCCCGACGACGCGAGCTGGTCATCCCCGGGGCTGGACACCAGCGCCGGACGGCCGACGATCAGCGGGTCCACCGAGCCGAGCGTCTGAACGTCCTTGTTCGAATACGGCAGGCGGTGCAGCAGGTAACGCATGGCGTTCAGCCGGGCGCGCTTCTTGCAATCGCTCTTGATCACCGTCCACGGCGAGTCGGAGGTGTCGCAGTGAAGGAACATCGCCTCCTTGGCGCGGGTGTAGTCGTCCCACTTGTCGAGTGAGGCCATGTCGATCGGGCTCAGCTTCCACTGCTTCAGCGGGTGCGCGCGGCGCTCCTTGAAACGGCGGCGCTGTTCGGCGCGGCTGACCGAGAACCAGAACTTGAACAGGTGCACGCCGCTCCTCACCAGATGGCGCTCGAACTCCGGCGTCTGCCGCATGAACTCGTCGTATTCGGCGTCGCTGCAAAAGCCCATCACGCGCTCGACGCCCGCGCGGTTGTACCAGCTGCGGTCGAACAGCACGATCTCGCCGCGGGTGGGCAGGTGCTCGATGTAGCGCTGAAAGTACCACTGCCCGCGTTCCACGTCGCTCGGCTTTTCCAGCGCCACCACGCGCGCGCCGCGGGGATTCAGATGCTCCATGAAGCGCTTGATCGTGCCGCCCTTGCCGGCGGCGTCGCGCCCTTCGAACAGGATCACCACGCGCTGGCCGGTCTCCTTCACCCAGGCCTGCAGCTTCAGCAGCTCCACCTGCAGGCGGTACTTCTGTTTCTCGTAGTTCTTGCGCGACAGCAGGTTCTTGTACGGATAAGCCCCCTCTCGCCAGCGCGGCGACAGCTCGGTGTCGGGGTCGCGGCTGCCGGGCACCACCGCCGGGCCGCGGAACAGCAGCTGCTGCAGCGCCCGGGCATCGTCGGGCGAGGCGCCTTCGAGCAGCGATTGCAGCTGCGTCAGCAGGTCGCCGCCCGTTTCACCCTTGGCGTGACGCGCCAGCAGATCGGCCAATACGCCGGCTTGCACCTCGTGGGCCCGCTCGGTCGCGTTCGTGACCACGTAGCGTTCGATGCCCTGCGCGTTCAGCAGGGGCGGCGTATCGCCGGCGCGCACCGGGCGCGCAGGGCTGGCGCGCCGACGTGCGGCGGAGCGTCGCGCCGTGCCGCGCGACGGTGCGCTCGGGGTTGGTGCGGGACTGCTGTTGCGTTCCTTGGCCATATCGAAAGTCTGTGACGGGAGCGTGAAAAGAATCCATCTTGCGCTGCACACCGCGGCAGTAGTTGAGCCGCGTCAATTGCCCATCGGCCATGGGACACTGCTGCCATGACCCAGGCCACGCCTGCCGCGCCGTTGCGGCCGCCACCAGGCGCGCCGGCGGCCGCCTGGGCCGCGGTGCGCGGTGTGCTCACCGACATCGACGACACGCTCACCCGCGACGGTGTCGTGGAGCCCAGCGCGAGGCTGGCGTTGCGCCAGCTGGCCGATCGCCGCATACCGGTGGTTGCCATCACGGGCCGGCCGATGGGCTGGAGCGAGCCCTTCGTGCGCGACGGCACGCTGCCGGTGATCGTGGCCGAGAACGGCGCCGGCGCCTGGTATCGCGACGGCGAGGGTGACGGCGCGGCGCTGCACGAGGTCTACGTACAGGACGCTGCGACCCGCGCACGAAATGCCCAGCGGCTGCGCGACGTGGCGGCCCAGCTGCAACGCGAAGTGCCCGGCGCCACGCTGGCGCGCGACAGCGCCGGCCGCGTGACCGACATCGCCGTGGACCACAGCGAGTTCACACATCTCGACGCGGCGCAGATCGGGCGTGTGGTGGCGATCATGCGCGGCGCCGGCATGACGGCCACCGTGAGTTCGATCCACGTCAACGGCTGGTTTGGCGAACACACCAAGCTCACCGGGGCGCGCTGGATCGTGCAGCGCCTGTTCGGACGCGATCTCGACGCCGAACACGCGTTTTGGGTGTACGTGGGCGATTCCACCAACGACCAGGAGATGTTCGCCCATTTCCCGCTCAGCGTCGGCGTTGCGAACCTGATGCGCTTTGCCGCCCAGCTCGAGGTGTGGCCGGCCTACCTCACCCGCTCCGAGCGCGGCGAGGGCTTCGCCGAGGTGGTTGCTGAGGTGCTCAAGGCAAGGGCTCGCCCACGTTGAGCCGGACCGCGACGTTCCAGCGCCGCCAAAGATCCGCCAGCACCACGAAGGCCAGCGTCATGCCGAGCGAGCCCCACCATTCGGTGGCGTTCTCGACGCGGTCCTTCAGCTCGTCGTCAGCCCAGGCGCCGGCCAATGCATTGCCCAGGCCCAGCAACACGATCGCACCGAACAGCGCGAGCAAGGCCCGTTCGTGCACCTGCGGCAGGTGCAGCGCGCCGTGTGCGTGCAGCCGTTGCAGCGCGCGGCCGGTCAGCAGCATCGCCAGACAGGTGCCGCCGAAGTACACCACCGTGCCGTAGCGGCGCAGCCAGCGGTAGACCTGACCCTCGGTGCCGAGGAAGCTGCCGTAGAGCACCAGCGCAATGCCGGCCGCCACGCCCAGCACCGCCAGCGCCCGGGCGCTGCGCTGCATCGCCAGCGGCGAGGCGAGCGAGAGCGCACGCGCCTGCACCAGCCATACCAGCGCCTGCAGCACCGCGGCGGGCAACACCAGCGAGCGGAACACATGGTTCGGCAAGTCGTGTCGCGCGGCGCGGCTGATCGACACGCAACCCTCGATGAACGGATTGCACACGGGCACCAGGCCACCGTGCATCGCCAGGGCCAGCGCCAGCACCGACGCCAGCGCCGGCAGCAGCCCGGCGGCCAGCGGCAACGGCCAGAGTCGGATGGGGTGGGTCATTGACTAGCCTCCGTGCTGCGCACTGCGGTGCGAGCCCCACGTCTGCGAAGCAGCCCCTTCGGGGCTGCAGGCGGCCGGGCGGGGCTCATGTCAACCCGAGGAAGGCATGCATGCGGTGCAGCTCCTCGTCCATCGCCGCGGCAAAGGCCGGGTCGGTGATGCGCGGCCCGGCGAAACCGACCTCGACCTGCATGCGCGCATCGCGCACGCCGATGTTGGCCCAGCCGACCACCTGTTCGCGCCACAGCAGCGGCAATGCATAGTGGCCCAGCTGGCGCTTCGCCGCCGGCGTGTAGGCCTCGAAGCGGTAGGGCCAGCCCCAGAAACGCTCGAATCGATCGCGGTCCCAGACCACGGGATCGAAGGGCGCGAGCAGGCGCACCGTGTGGTCCGGCGCGTCCGCCGTGCCGGACGGATCTTCGCCGGCCGGCCAGTACCAATCGCACCCATCGACCCGCGCGTGGGCCAGACGTCGCTTGGCCTCGGCCAGCGCGCGCGTGCGGTCGCGCTCCCATTGCGGCGCCGCGCCGCGCAGAAAGCGCACCAGCAGCGCCAGCGTGGTGGCCGGCAGCGGGGCGTACAGCGCGACCGCCAAATCCACCAGCGCATCGAGCCGTGACCGGCAGGCGGCGCGGCCGCCCGCGTCGGGCCAGGGCTCGCGCGCGCCGTAGACCCGCGTACCCCCTTCTCGCCGCGCCACACGCAGCAGCCCGCGGTAGTGCATGCCGTCGAGCAGTTCGGTGCTCGCGTTGCTGGTGCCGCCGAACCAGTTGCGCACCTTGCCGTGGTTGAAGTGCGCATCCACCTCGCGCGGATGCACGGTGCCGCGCTCGCGCACGAAGTCGAGCACGGCCCGCGCCTTCGCCGTGGTCGATTTCGACCACCGGTGCCGCGCCACACGCGGATGCATCAACGCCTGGTGCGCGCGCGGCAGGAAGCCGTAGTTGACGAAGAAGTCTTCCTCGACCTCGAGCGCCGGATACGCGCGGTCGAGGTCGCCGGCGCGGTAGCCGGCCACGCGATGGCGCAGAGTCAGGTCCTGCGCGCGCGCCGGCGCGCGCAGCGGATCGGCCTGCACGAAACCCAGGCGCTCGATCGCCGGCGCCAACGCGGTCGGCGCGAACAGGCTGCGCGACAGCGCAAAACGGCACAAGTGGGCGAGCGTCAGCGGTGAAGCCATCGGCCGATCATGCCGCAGTCGCCGGCGCGCTAACGCGGCGACAACGGCGCGAGCCCTACAACACGGTGAACCGCGAACTGCTCGCTCTGGCCGCGCGACTAACGCCGCGCTAACGCTCGCATCGGCACAGTGCCTTCGCATGCTGGCCCCGTCGGGCCTGGCGGAGGAGCCGATGAAGCCGAAAACCATCCAGGCCCTGGCCTTGGCCGCCGCCTGCAGCGGTGCTTGGGCCGCCGACTTCGCGCCCGTGGGCGCCAAGGCCACGATCAGCGTGGAGTACCAGTTCACGGCCCAGGGCAGAAAGCAGGACAAGCACGATCTGTTCGAGTGGAACGTCAAGCGCAGCGCCAGCGTGGTGGCCGAGCTGGTGGCGGGCAAACCGCAGCCGCTGTCGAGCACGCAGGCGATGGAGCCCGAGCAGCTGGCCAAGGTGCAGCAGCAGCAGGCCCAGGCGCAGAAGCTCGCCAAGCAGATGGCGCCGATGATGGCCGACGCCCAGGCCGTGGTGGCCAAGTGCGGCGACGACGAGAGGTGCATCGAGCGCGAGGTGATGAAGATGGGCGCTGGCATGGCCGGCACCCAGCAGCTGGCCGACAAGCGCAAGCTCGGTGCCGAGACCGACGCGGTGATGCGGCCCGGTGCCGACCGCTACCAGCACTGGCGGGGGCGCACGCAGAAGTCGAGCTACAGCGTCGACGAGACCTGGCACGTGGTGCATGCCGATCCGATCTGCATGACGCTGCCCAAGGCGCGCTGCACGCACGACATGACGCGCAAGGGCGCCGGCGACGTCGCACCATCCCAGAGCCCTGCCCAGTTCGAGTTCGATGCGCAGAAGGGCACGCTCACGCTGCTGCTGCCGGTGCCCATGGGTGCGGGGGCTTGCACGGAGACGCACAAGACCGACGAACCCGAGGGCACGCACGAATCCCCGACACCCAAGGGTCCGCAGCCCTGCCAGATGGCGCTGCGCATCGCCGCCGAAAACAAGTCAACGCCCTCGCCGTTGACCGTCAAGGGCAGCTGGCGCTCGCAATCGGG
>JAEUPI010000157.1 GCA_016790175.1 Burkholderiaceae bacterium
CGAGAGCTATGCCGCGCAGGTCGGGAAGCTCGACAAGTGGCTGCCGGACCCCGTCGCGCGCCAGACGGTGCTGGTCGACACGCCCAGCGAACTCTTCAAGTTCGGCGCACAGCGCTGACGCACCACTCACACCAGACCAGACAAGAGAGACGAACCATGCCAGCCGAACCTCTGCAACCTACCGACTTCATCCGCACGTTCACGACGCGCGACGGCCGCGAGCACCGCTTCTTCTCGCTGCTCGCTTTCGAGACTGCCGGCGCCGCGGGCGTCTCGCGCCTGCCGTTCGCCATCCGCATCCTGCTCGAGTCCGTGCTCCGCAACTGCGACGGAACGAAGGTCCTGGAGTCGCACGTGCGGCAGCTCGCCGGCTGGCAACCCAACGCACCACGCGACAGCGAGGTGCCGTTCGTGGTCGGTCGCGTCCTGCTGCAGGACTTCACAGGCATCCCGCTGCTGACCGACCTGGCGGCGATGCGCAGCCAGGCCAAGCGCCGCGGCGCCGACCCGAAACGCATCGAGCCGCTGGTGCCGGTGCACATGGTGGTCGATCACTCGGTGCAGACCGAGTACTCGAACGTGCCCAACGCGCTGCGCAAGAACATGGAAGTGGAGTTCGAGCGCAACCGTGAGCGCTACGAGTTCATGAAGTGGGGCATGCAGGCCTTCGAGACCTTCAAGGTGCTGCCACCGGGCACCGGGATCTGCCACCAGATCAACCTCGAGTACCTGGCCCAGGGCGTCATCGAGAAGGACGGCGTGGCCTACCCCGACACCCTCGTCGGCACGGACTCGCACACGACGATGATCAACGGCATCGGCGTGCTCGGCTGGGGCGTCGGCGGCATCGAGGCCGAGGCGGGCATGCTGGGCCAGCCGATCTACATGCTGATGCCCGACGTGGTGGGCGTCGAACTCCGCGGCGCGCTGCGCGCGGGCGTCACCGCCACCGATGCCGTGCTGCAGGTGACGGAAACGCTGCGCGCCGCCAAGGTGGTAGGCAAGCTCGTCGAGTTCTTCGGTGAAGGCGCCGCCTCGCTGAGCGCCACCGACCGCGCCACGATCGCCAACATGGCGCCCGAGTACGGTGCCACCAGCGGCTTCTTCGCGATCGACGACAACACGCTGCAGTACTACGAGCAGACCGGCCGCAGCGCCGAGCAGGTCGACCTGATCCGGCAGTACTACAAGGCGCAGGCACTGTTCGGCGCGCCCAAGGCCGGTGACGTCGACTACTCGTCCACGATCGTGATCGACCTCGACGCGATCAAGCCGAGCCTGTCGGGACCCAAGCGCCCGCAGGATCGCGTCGACCTGGCCGAGCTGGGCGCCCGGTTCGACGAGACCATGACACGCGATGCGAAGCAGGGCGGCTATGGCAAGAGCATGGCCGACCTGCACCTGCGCTATCCGGTGACCGCAGCGCCCGCCGGTGCGCCCGGCCCGGTGCAGGCCTTCGAGATCGGCCACGGCGACGTGCTCGTGGCCGCCATCACGTCCTGCACCAACACGTCCAACCCGGAGTTGCTGATCACCGCCGGACTGCTGGCGCGCAACGCCGTCGCGCGCGGGCTGCAGGCCAAGCCCTGGGTCAAGACGCTGTTCACGCCGGGCTCGCGCGCTGTCACGGCGTATCTGCAGGACGCCGGCCTGATCGGCGACCTGGAGACGCTCGGGTTCGGCATCGCCGCTTACGGCTGCGGCGCGTGCGTGGGCAACATCGGCCCGCTCGACCCGGCGCTGGAACAGGCGGTCCTGTCGCACGACCTGGTGTGCTCGGCGGTCCTGTCGGGCAACCGCAACTTCGAGGCACGCATCCACGGCAACCTGCGCGCCAACTTCCTCGCGAGTCCGCCGCTCGTCGTCGCCCTGGCGCTGGCCGGAACAACGCGCATTGACCTGACGACCGAACCGCTCGGAACGGACGCCCAGGGCCGGCCGGTGATGCTGTCGGACATCTGGCCGGCACCGGCAGACGTGCGCGCGCTGACGCCCTTCGCTGCCAACCCGGCGCACTACACCGCGGTCTACGGCAACCTCGCGACGAGCAACGACCTGTGGAACGCCATCGAGTCGAGCACCGGCGAGGTCTACGACTGGCCCGAGTCGACGTATGTCGCAGAGCCCGACTTCTTCGGCGCCGCGGCTCGCGGCAACATCGTCGGGGCGCGAGCGCTCGCCATCCTGGGCAACTCGATCACCACCGACCACATCAGCCCGGCGGGCTCGATCGCCAGGCAGCTGCCGGCCGGCGAGTACCTGCTGTCGCACGGCGTCGCGCAGAAAGACTTCAACACCTACGGTGCGCGCCGCGGCCACTTCGAGGTGATGACACGCGGCACCTTCGGCAACGTGCGGCTTAAGAACCTGATGCTTCCGTCCAAGGAGGATGGTTCGCCGGACGAAGGGCCGTTCACCGTGCACCGCCCCAGCGGCGAGCGCACCACCATCTACGAAGCTTCGCAGCGCTACCAGAAGGCTGGCGTCGCCGGCCTGCTCTTCGCCGGCGAGGAGTACGGCAGCGGCTCCAGCCGCGACTGGGCGGCCAAGGGCACACGCCTGCTGGGCGTGCGCGCGGTCATCGCGCGCAGCTACGAGCGCATCCACCGCAGCAACCTCGCCGGACTCGGCGTGCTGCCGCTGCAGTTCAAGAGCGACGACTCGGTGCAGTCGCTCGGGCTCGACGGGTCCGAGTCGTTCGACCTCGTCGGCATCGACAACGGCGTGAAGCCCTTGCAGGCCGTGACGCTGGTGATCCATCGCACCGACGGCACGACCACCCAGGTCGAGCTGCTGGCCCGCATCGACACCAAGATCGAAGCCGAGTACTACGGCCAGGGCGGTGTGCTGCCGTATGTGCTCGCGAGCCAGCTCGCAGGCGCGAGTGCCAAGGCCCCTGCCTCGGCCTGACGAATCGAAGGAGACCCACATGACCCAACCCCGACAGATCCGCATCCCCGCCGTCTACATGCGCGGCGGCACCAGCAAGGGCGTGTTCTTCGTCGCCGGTGACCTGCCGAGCGATCCGGCCGAGCGCGACCGCATCCTGCTGCGCGTCATCGGCAGCCCCGACCGCTACGGCAAGCACACCGACGGCATGGGCGGCGCCACATCGAGCACCAGCAAGGTCGTGATCCTTTCCAAGTCGTCGCGGCCGGACTGCGACGTGGACTACCGCTTCGGCCAGGTCGCGATCGACCAGCCCGTGGTGGACTGGTCGGGCAACTGCGGCAACCTCAGTGCCGCGGTCGGACCGTTCGCGATCAGCTCGGGTCTCGTGGCTGCCCCGGCCGACGGCACGGCCGTCGTGCGCATCTGGCAGGCCAACATCGCCAAGAAGATCGTCTCGCACGTGCCGATGGCCGGCGGTGAGGTGGTCGAGCTGGGCGATTTCGAGCTCGACGGCGTCGCGTTCCCGGCCGCCGAGGTCAAGCTCGAGTTCCTCGATCCGGCGGCGGACGAGGACGGCGCTGATGGTGGTTCGGGCGGCGCGATGTTCCCGAGTGGCAACAAGACCGACGTGCTCGACGTCCCCGGCGTCGGCAAGGTCGAGGCAACCCTGATCAACGCCGGCAATCCGACCATCTTCGTCGAGGCCAAGGCGCTCGGGCTGAAGGGCACCGAGCTGCAGGGTGACGTCAACGGCAAGAAGGAGCTGCTGGCGCTGGCCGAGGCCGTGCGGGCGCATGGCGCCGTGGCGATGGGCCTGGTCAAGACTGCCGAGGAAGCGACGACCAAGCGTCCCCACACGCCGAAGCTCGCGTTCGTGGCGAAGCCGGCGGCGTACACCGCCTCCGACGGAAAGGCCGTGCCCGCGTCGTCGATCGACCTGGTGGCGCGCATCTTCTCGATGGGTGCGCTGCACCACGCGATGACCGGTACCGGCGCGGTGGCGATTGCCGCTGCCGCGGCGATTCCCGGCACGCTCGTGCACCGTGTCGCACCGGTGGGCCCCGACGGTCGCGTGCGCTTCGGCCATCCCTCCGGATCGCTGGCCGTCGGTGCCGAGGCCGCCGAGGTCGAGGGCGAGTGGGCGGTGCGCAAGGTGATCATGAGCCGCTCCGCGCGCCGCCTGATGGAAGGCTTCGTCCGCGTGCCGCCGACCTGACGCCACCAGCGCGCCTGCGTTCTCGCCCGGAGAACGACCGCTTGGCGATCCTTCAGTTTTCACCGGATCACTTCACTTCTAGAGTGCTCTCCACAGGAGACAACCACCCATGAAAGCCGCCCAACTCTTCGTCAAGGCCCTCGAGAACGAGGGCGTCGAGTACATCTTCGGCATCCCCGGCGAGGAGAACATCGACGTGATGGATGCGCTGCTCGACAGCCCCATCAAGTTCGTCACCGTGCACCACGAGCAAGGCGCGGCGTTCATGGCCGACGTGTACGGGCGGCTCACCGGCCGAGCCGGCGTGTGCCTCTCGACGCTCGGCCCCGGCGCCACCAACCTGATCACCGGGGTTGCGGACGCGAACATGGACCGGGCGCCCGTCGTAGCGATCGCCGGCCAGGGCGCCACGACCCGGCTGCACAAGGAGAGCCACCAGATCCTCGACCAGGTGAACCTCTTCCAGCCGATCACCAAGTACGCGGCACAGATCCTCGAGCCGGAGATCGTCGCCGAGGTCGTGCGCAAGGCCTTCAAGGTCGCGCAGACCGAGAAGCCCGGTGCTGCCTTCATCGACTTCCCCGAGAACGTGGCCGAGATGGAGGTCGACAGCAGCAAGAAGCCGATCCAGGTGCAGACCGCCTACACCCCCGAGGCACCAGCGCACAAGATCGAGCAGGCCGCCAAGATCATCGGCGCGGCGAAGGCGCCGGTGATCCTCGCCGGCAACGGCGTGATCCGCCAGGGCGCGGCCGACGCGCTCGTCACCTTCGCGGAAGTGCTTCGCATCCCCGTGGCGAACACCTTCATGGCCAAGGGCGTGATGCCGTTCAGCCATGAACTCTCGCTAGGCACGATCGGCCTGAAGGCCCGCGACATCCCGTGGTTCGCGTTCGAGAAGGCGGACGTGGTGATCTGCGTCGGCTACGACATGGTCGAGTACCACCCGGACATGTGGAACCCGAACGGCGACAAGACCATCGTCCACATCGACGGCCTGCCGGCCGAGGTGGACGAGCGCTACATCGTCGAGGTGGGCGCGCTGGGCGACATCCCGACCTCGCTGAAGTCCATCGCGCTGAAGGCCAAGCCGCAGGCGTCCTCCCCCTTCAAGGCGGTGCGCAAGGCCCTGGTCGAGGACCGTGCCGAGCACGCGAAGGACGACGCCTTCCCGATCAAGCCGCAGAAGATCGTCTGGGACCTGCGCGAGGCGCTGGGCCCTGACGACATCGCGATCTCCGATGTCGGCGCGCACAAGATGTGGATGAGCCGCATGTACCGTGCCGAGCGGCCCAACACCTGCATCATCTCCAACGGCTTCGCAGCGATGGGCATCGGCCTTCCCGGTGCCATCGCCGCCAAGCTGGCGTACCCGGACCGCAAGGTCGTCGCGGTCACGGGCGATGCGGGCTTCATGATGAACTCGCAGGAGATCGAGACGGCGATGCGGATGAACACGCCGCTCGTCGTCCTGATCTGGAACGACTCCGAGTACGGGCTGATCACCTGGCACCAGCTGCGCCACTTCGGCCGGCCGAGCCACATCGCATTCAAGAACCCGGACTTCGTCAAGTACGCCGAGAGCTTTGGCGCCAAGGGCTATCGCGTCGAGCGTGCCGCCGATCTGCTGCCGACGCTCAAGCAGGCGCTTGCCGACGACACGGTCGTTGTCATCGACTGCCCGGTCGACTACGCGGAGAACATGAAGCTGACGCATCGCCTGAAGGCGATGACGTCGCCGCTGTAAGGGCTCACGGGAGGGATGCCATGAGAACCCGAGCCGCGGTGCTGCGTGAGGTCGGCCTGCCGCATCCGTACAGCGAGTCGAAGCCGCTCGTCATCGAGGAAGTCGAGCTGGCACCGCCCGGCCGCGACGAGGTGCTCGTGCGCATCCGCGCCGCGGGCTTGTGCCATTCGGACCTGTCGGTCATCAACGGCGATCGGCCGCGGCCGGTGCCAATGGCGATCGGCCACGAGGCGGCCGGCGAGGTCGTGCAGCTTGGTGACGGCGTCTCCGACCTCGCGGTCGGCGACCACGTTGCCCTCGTTTTCGTGCCGAGTTGCGGCCATTGCATGCCGTGCAGCGAAGGCCGCCCGGCGCTGTGCGAACCGGGTGCCGCCGCGAATGGCGCCGGCACCTTGCTCTCCGGCGCACGCCGCCTGAGCCAGCCCGACGGTGCGCCGATCCACCATCACCTCGGCTGCTCGGCGTTTGCCGAGCATGCCGTCGTGTCGCGGCGCTCGCTGGTCAAGCTCGACCCGGAGCTGCCATTCGACGAGGCAGCGCTCTTCGGCTGTGCGGTGCTGACCGGCGTCGGCGCCGTCGTCAACACCGCGCAGGTGCGCGCCGGCCAGAGCGTGGCCGTCATCGGCCTCGGCGGCGTGGGCCTGGCGGCGCTGATCGGCGCGGTGGCCGCCGGCGCGCGCGAGGTTGTCGCGATCGACCTGTCGGCAAGCAAGCGCGAGACGGCCTTGTCCCTCGGCGCGACGCTGGCCTTCGACGGTGCGGACCCGCAGGTCGTCGAGAAGGTCAAGGCGGCGACGCAGGGCGGTCTCGACCATGTGTTCGAGTTCGCTGGCGCGATCCGGGCATTCGAGACGGCGTACCGGATCACGCGGCGTGGCGGCACGACCGTCACCGCGGGCCTGCCGCCGCCGAGCGCGACCTTCGCGTTGCCGGTGGTGAACCTCGTCGCCGAGGAGCGCACCGTCAAGGGCAGCTACATCGGCACCTGCGTGCCGACGCGCGACCTGCCGCGCTACGTGTCGCTGTACCGCGCGGGCCGCATGCCGGTGGACCGCCTGATGACCGGGCGGCTCACGCTCGACCAGATCAACGAAGGCTTCGACCGGCTGCACGCTGGCGAGGCGATCCGCCAGGTGGTGGTGTTCCCATGAGCGACGCGAGCAAGGGCTTCAGCGAGCAGTGGCTCGCCCACCAGCAGGCGATGTGGAAGGCGTTCTTCCCCGCCATGTCCGGCGGCAGCGCCGAACCGAAAGCGGAACACGAGGCGACACCGCTGGAAGAGCAGTTCGCCGAGCTGCGCGACACCTGGCAGGCGTCGGTCACCAAGTGGACCGAGTTCGCCAAGGATGCGTCGAAGGGCGGCATCCCCACGCCCGACAAGTTGCGCGAGATGTTCACGCCTGCATCGTGGACCGGGCCGGGCTCCGGCGTCCTGGACTCGGCACTGCAACGCGTGCTCGAGGGCCCGCGCTATGCAGTGCTGTGGGATCTGGACCGCAAGCTGCTGGAGCTGCAGAAACTCACGCTGCAGCGCGACAAGGAGGTGGCCGCGTACCAGGCCGTCGTGCAGAAGGCGTGGAACCTGGCGTTCGAGCGCTTCCGCAAGGCGCTCGCTTCGGAGGCGAAGTCTGCCGGCACGCTGACCTGGCGCAGCCTGACCGATCGCTGGCTCGCGGTCGCGAACGATACGCTGATCGAGGTGCATCGCTCCGACGAGTTCGTGGAGGCTCAAGCCCGCATGCTGCGCTCGGCGTCAGACCGCCACTTGCAGGAACGCGCGATCGCCGAAGCGTGGTGCCAGGCGGCGCATGTGCCCACCCGCACCGAGGTGGACGAGCTGCAGCGCCTCGTGGTCGAGCTGCGCCGCGAGGTGCGTGCGCTGCGCCGAGGTTCGGCCGCCCAACCCATCAAACCCGCCCAGCGGACGCCCGCGCGTGCGCGGCGCCCGCGCGCCTGAGGATCGACGATGGCTTCCACCCGCAAGACTTCTGCCGCACAGGCCCTCGCCGAACTCGACGACCTGAACTTCAAGCTGGCGCGCGGCCAGCAGATGCTGCAGCGGCTGAAGGACGAGGACGTGCAGATCGCCACCGCCGACAAGGAGGTGGTGTTCCGCGAGGACAAGACGACGCTGTACCGCTACAAGCCCACGGCCAAACGGACGATCGGCGTCCCGGTCCTCGTCGCCTACGGCCAGATCGGCCGCTACACGATGACCGACTTGCAGGAAGACCGCTCGATGCTGCGCAACCTGCTCGCGCTCGGCGTCGACGTCTACGCCGTCGATTGGGGCAGCCCCGGGCGCGGCGACCGTTGGCTGACCTTCGAGGACTATGTCGATGTGTACCTTGCGGACTGCGTCGAGCACATCTGCAAGGCGCACAAGGTGCCGGCCATCAACCTGCTCGGCATCTGCGAGGGCGGCGTGTTCTCGCTGTGCTACGCGGCGCTGTACCCCGAGCGCGTGAAGAACCTGATCCTGACGATCACGCCCGTTGACTTTCATCGGGACCAGGCCGAGGGCAGGCCGAACCACGGCTTCATCAACCTCTGGACGCGCAGCCTGAGCGACGAGGACATCGAGCGCCTGATCGAGGCCAACGGCAACCTGCCCGGCGAGCTGATGAGCCATGTGTTCTCGCAGATGACGCCGGGCGCGACGATGTCCAAGTACAACGTCGGCCTGCTCGACACGCTCGACGACGAGAAGAAGCTGCTGAACTTTCTGCGCATGGAGAAGTGGCTCGCGGACCGGCCACACCACCCGGGCGAGGCCGCCAAGCAGCTGCTGATCAACCTGTACAAGAACAACGAGCTGGTGCAAGGCACCTTCAAGCTCGGCGGGCGCACCGTGAAGCTCGACGACATCCGGGCGCCGGTGCTCAACGTCTACGCGAAGGACGACCACATCATCCCGCCGAAGACCACGCAGGCGCTGCGCGGTAAGCTCGGCACCAAGGACTACACCGAGATCGGGCTGGACGGCGGCCATGTCGGCGTGTTCGTCAGCGGCAAGTCGCAAGGCGTGCTCGGCAAGGGCATCGTCGACTGGCTGAAGCAGCGCGACTGAAGGACGAGGCCCGCGCCGCGATGCAGCCCCGCCTCAGAGACGTGCCCGTGCTCGGGCGCGATGGCTTCCTGCGCCTCGCGTACGCCGAGTGGGGGCCGAGCGACGCGGCGCAGACCATCGTCTGCGTGCACGGCGTGTCACGCAACGGCCGCGACTTCGATGTGCTGGCGGCTGCACTGGCCGAACGGGGCGCGCGGGTCGTGTGTCCCGACCTGCCGGGTCGCGGCCGCAGCGACTGGCTCGCCTCGCCAACGCTCTACACGGATCGCGCCTACACCCGCGCGCTGGCGACGCTGATCGCGCGGCTCGATGTCGAGCAAGTGGACTGGGTCGGTACCTCGCTCGGCGGGCACATCGGCATGCTGATGACGGCCGAGCAAGGTTCCCCGATCCGCCGCCTGGTGCTCAACGACTTCGGCGCCCGGGTGTCGGCGGCGTCGCTGCGCCGCATCGGCGGCTATCTGCGCCAGGACTGGCGCTTCGACTCGATCGACGAAGCCGAGGCGCACCTGCGCGACATCCACGCGCCGTTCGGCGAGCTGACCGATGCTCAGTGGCGGCACCTGGCCGGCCACAGCACCGTCGAGGGCGACGACGGGCGGCTGCGCTTCCACTTCGATCCGGGCATCGCGATGCGCTTCGCGATCCCGATCATGTTCGACGTCGTCCTCTGGCACCTCTGGGAAGCGGTCGAATGTCCCGTGCTCGTGCTGCGCGGCGAATCGTCGGACCTGCTGTCCGCGGCGACCGTGGAGGAGATGCAGCGCCGAGGGCTTGCTGCCAGGGCCGGCAACGTGCGCGCCATCGAGGTGTCGGGCTGCGGTCATGCGCCCGCACTGATGGACGAGGCGCAGATCGCGCTCGTCCGCGAGTTCCTGATGCCTCGTGAACCCGCCGTTCCGGCGGCACGGGCGGCGGGCCGCAGGCGGCGGCCGACGGAGGCAGCGACATGAACCGCGACAAGGTCACCTCCGCCGACGAAGCCATTGCACTGATCCGTGACCGCGATGTCGTCAGCTGCTCGGGCTTCGTCGGCATCGGCACGCCGGAGGTGCTGCTCGCGGCGCTGGAGCGGCGCTTCCTCGAGTCCGGGGCGCCGCGCGAGCTCGGCTTGGTGTTTGCCGCCGCGCCCGGGGACGGCAAGGACCGCGGCCTGAACCGGCTTGCGCACGAGGGGCTCGTGCGGCGCGCCGTCGGCGGCCACTGGTCGCTGGTGCCACGGCTGGCGGCTCTGGCCACGGCGAATCGCATCGAAGCCTGGAATCTGCCGCTGGGCGTCATCTCCAACCTCTACCGGGATGCGGCCGCGCATCGCGCGGGCACGTTGACGAAGGTCGGGCTCGGGACGTTCGTCGATCCGCGCCAGGGCGGCGGGCGGATCGACGCACCGCAGGAGGAGGGGAGTCGGGACCGACTCGTGCGCCTGATGGAGATCGACGGCGACGAGTGGCTGTTCTACCCGGCTCCGACGATCAACGTCGCGCTGATCCGCGGCACTACCGCCGATCCGGACGGCAACGTCACGATGGAGCGCGAGGCGCTGGTCCTCGACGCCCAGGCCGCGGCGATGGCGGCGCGCAACGCCAACGGCCTGGTGATCGTGCAGGTCGAGCGCATCGCCTCGTCTGGGTCGCTCGACCCGCGCCAGGTCGTCGTGCCCGGCGTGCTGGTCGACTGCGTCGTCGTCGCCGATGCGCAGGCGCATCCGCAGACCTACGCGACCGCCTACAACGCGGCGTTCTCGGGCGAGGTGCGTGTGCCGGTCGATCGCATGCCGCCCGCGCCGCTCGACGAGCGCAAGCTGATCGCGCGCCGCTGCGCCTTCGAGCTGCCGCTGGGCGGCGTGGTCAATCTCGGCATCGGCATGCCCGAGGTCGTTGCGGCTGTTGCAGCCGAGGAGCGCGTGCTCGACCACCTGACGCTGACCGCCGAGCCGGGCGTGATCGGCGGCATGCCGCAGGGCGGGCTGGATTTCGGCGCCGCCGTCAACACACAGGCGCTGCTGCACCAGAACCAGCAGTTCGACTTCTACGACGGTGGCGGGCTCGACCTGGCGTGCCTTGGCATGGCCGAGGTGGACCGGCTCGGCAATGTCAACGTCAGCCGCTTCGGCACCAAGCTCGCTGGCGCGGGCGGCTTCATCAACATCAGCCAGAACGCGCACAAGTTGGTCTTCGCCGGCACCTTCACCGCCGGCGGGCTGGACGTGGCGATCGAAGACGGGCGGGTGCGCATCGCGGCCGAGGGCCGGCAGCGCAAGTTCGTCGAGTCGGTGCAGCAGGTGACGTTCAGCGGCCCGCATGCGGCGCGCAAGGGCCAGCAGGTGCTGTACGTGACCGAGCGCTGCGTCTTCGCGCTCGTTGCCAACGGCCTGAAGTTGGTCGAGGTGGCGCCCGGAATCGATGTCGAGCGCGACATCCTGGCGCAGATGGGCTTTCGGCCGGTTGTTGCCGACTTCGGCGAGCTGCGGACGATGGACCCGCGGATCGCACGGCCGCGGCCGATGCAGCTCTTCGCGGCGCTGCTGGATCTTCAGTTATCCGACCGCCTGACCTACGACTCGGAGCGCAACACACTCTTCGCGAACTTCGAGGGTCTGACGGTCCGCAGCCCCGACGACATCGAGAGCGTGCGTCGAGTGTTCGAGGCGCTGTGCCGGCGCATTGGCCGCAAGGTCGCGCTGGTCGTCAACTACGACGGCTTCCGCCTCGACGAGGGCCTGAGCGAGGCCTACTTCCAGATGGTGAGCGAGCTGCAGGCAAAGTACTACCGCACGGCCGTCCGCTACACGACGAGTGCCTTCATGCGCATGAAGCTCGGTGCCGAGCTGTCCGCGCGGCGATCCGCCTCCCATGTCTTCGAAACCCGCGGCGAGGCGATCGCCTTTGCGGCCCAGCATGAACTCCGACTCGCATGAACAACAGCCCTCTTAAACGCCTGAAGGACTCCTCGCTGCTGCGCACCGACGGGTTTGTCGATGGATCGTGGATCGCCGGCGCGTCGCGATTCGCCGTCACCGATCCGGCCACCGGCCAGGTGATCGCGTCGGTGGCACAGCTCGGTGCGGCCGATTGCCGGTCGGCCATCACGGCGGCCGACCAGGCCTGGCAGCCTTGGGCACGGCAGACGGCCAAGCAGCGGCATGCCGTGCTGATGCGCTGGTTCGGCCTGATCCACCAGCATGCGGACGCCCTGGCGCTGATTCTCACCGCCGAGCAGGGCAAGCCGCTGGCGGAGGCGCGCGGCGAGGTGCTCTATGGGGCGAGCTTCATCGAGTGGTTTGCCGAGGAAGGCCGACGGGTGTACGGGGAAACGATCCCGACGACCGACCCGAGCAAGCGCTACCTCGTGCTGAAGCAGCCGGTCGGGGTGTGTGCGGCGATCACGCCGTGGAACTTCCCGACCGCGATGATCACGCGCAAGGTGGCTCCGGCCCTGGCGGCCGGATGCACCGTGGTGATCAAGCCGGCCGAGCAGACGCCGCTGTCGGCGCTGGCGCTCGCGGAGCTGGCGCATCGCGCAGGCATGCCGGCCGGCGTGCTCAACGTCATCACCGCAGATGGCCCGGGGTCGATCGAAGTCGGCAAGGCGTTGTGCGAGAGCCCGCTCGTGCGGCATTTGTCGTTCACGGGCTCGACCGAGGTCGGGCGCATCCTGATGCGGCAGTGCGCGCCGACGATCAAGAAGCTGAGCCTGGAGCTCGGCGGCAACGCGCCGTTCATCGTGTTCGACGACGCGGACCTCGAGGCCGCGGTCGAGGGGGCGGTGGTGAGCAAGTACCGCAATGCCGGGCAGACCTGCGTCTGCACCAACCGGGTCTACGTCCAGGCCGGAATCCACGATGCGTTCGTCCGGCTCCTTGCCGAGAAGACGCGCGAGATCAAGGTCGGCAACGGGCTCGAGGCCGGCGTGCAGCAGGGGCCGCTGATCGATGACGACGGGGTGGCGAAGGTCGAACGGCACATCGCCGATGCGGTGGCGAAGGGTGCGCGCGTGGTGGCCGGCGGCAAGCGCATCGGGGGCCGGTTCTTCGAACCGACGGTGCTTGCCGAGGCGTCGCAGCAAATGCTTTGTGCCACCGAAGAGACCTTCGGACCGGTGGCAGCCGTCTTTCGGTTCAAGGACGAGTCCGAGGCGGTGCAGCTCGCGAACGACACGGAGTTCGGCCTGGCGAGCTACGTCTACACGCGCGACGTCGGTCGCGTGTTCCGGGTGGCCGAGGCCCTGGAGTACGGCATGGTCGGTGTGAACACGGGGCTGATCTCCACCGCGGAAGTGCCCTTCGGCGGCGTCAAGCAGTCGGGCCTAGGCCGAGAGGGGGCGAGGCAGGGGATCGAGGACTACGTGGAGGCGAAGTACCTGTGCCTCGGCGGTATCGGTTCCTGACGTGGTTGTGGGGCAGCGACCGCGTCCGCTGGGCGCGTCCCCGCTGCGCGGGGTCGGGCTGTCGTGCTGCGCATCGAGCCCCTCCCTCCGGTCGGCGTCTCGACCCTGACGGGCTTCCATCCCTCGCGCAACACGGGCAGGCCGGCTGCGCCGGCGTTCCTCACGAAGGCGGCCCTTCCCATGGCAGGGGATCGCGGGCCCTGATGTCCGTCGCGAGTACGCGACCGACGGTCCCGCTTGACGAACTGGCCCGCTGCTCGCGCACGGCGCTGCGCTCCACTGCGTTGCGCTTCGCTTCGTGTGCTGCGCACGTGCCAGATCGTCCCCCCGGCCACCCGCCATGCCCGGAGCCGGGCCGCCCAGCAGCTAGGTTGAAGTGCTCGGGCCGGCTCGACCGCCGCGCCATTCGCTGCGCTCGGTGGCACGTCGGCCGCAGAGGCGCCGACCCTCGTGACGTAGGGCGGGCCACTCGCGCAGCCGTCGCGCCTGCTGCGCCGGCACGGCTGCCGCTGGTGCTCGGGCCCTCGATGCGCCGCGGTCGCTGCCCCGATGAGCCGATCGCGCCCACCGCGATCCCCCAGGCTTCGCCCCCGTCCCTTGTGAGGGGGACTTGCTGGGGGATCTTCAATGCGGTGGGCCGGGTGACCGGCTCACCGTTGTCCGTGTTGGCTTCCCGCTCGAACAGCCACCCCACCCCCCGCCCGCCCCAGGGCGGGAGCGAGGAGTCCGAGCAGAAGGATCAGTTTTCAGCAGCCCAAGACCGGGATGCGGCTGGTTCTTCGGTGAGGAGTTCATCATGGCTTTCGTTCGAGTCGAACAACGCAATGCGCACCTGGCATCGACGGTGCGACTGGTGTCGGTGCAGGGCCGCGACGGTCAACCCGTCAGCAAGGCGACGCTGACGGCGATCAGCAACACCCGCAAAGGCAGCGGTGACAACCGCGGCGAGGAAGCCACCGCGATCCTGTGGACGCTGTGAGGCAAGCAGGCCGAGAACGCGGCGCAGTACCTGGCCAAGGGCAGCCACGTCAACGTGGTCGGCCGGGCGCAGAACAACAACTACGAGCGCGACGGCGAGACCGTCTACGCGATGGCCTTCACTGCGGAGGAGATCGACTACCTCGATACGAAGGCCGAGGGGGAGGCGCTTCGGGTCAAGCAGGGCAACGGTCCCGACGAGGGCCAGCCCGCGCCGCAGGCGAAGCCGGCGCCCGCGAAGGGCAGCAAGGGCGCGAAGGGGCGCAAGACTGCCGCGACGCATCAGGCCGAGCTCGACGAGCACGGCGACCCGATTCCGTTCTGACCACGCCTGAACACCCGCGGGCGGGGCGCAGGTCGCTCCGCTCGATCGCAACGATCACGCAACGAGGTTCACCATGAACACGTTCCAGCAGTTTTCCCGTCCGTCCCTCGCCACCCGCTTTGCGGGCAACACCCGGGTTCTCCGCGGCGACGAGCCGCTGGGCGAAGACCAGATGCGGCGCGCGGCGCCGTCGATCTTCGCCGAGGGCAAGCACGCGAGCCGTTCCGAGCGCTACACCTACATCCCGACCATCGACGTGCTGCGCGGCCTGCGCCGCGAAGGCTTCGAGCCCTTCATGGTCGCGCAGGGGCAGAGCCGCATCGAGGGCAAGACCGAGTTCACCAAGCACATGATCCGCATGCGTCACGCCGGGCA
>JAEUPI010000167.1 GCA_016790175.1 Burkholderiaceae bacterium
AGTCTGCCATGCGGGCATCGGCTGTTGCGCTGCTCATGTGTTGAACGCTTGACAGCCGGTCACAGGGTCGACGGCAAGCGCCCGCGCCCTGCCTTAGCATGGGGTCATGCCCATTTTCATTCGGCCTGGGCGCGTGCTCGACCTGTTGGCGCTGGCCGCGTCGAGTCTGCTCCTGGCCGGCTGCGGCGGCGGCATCTACCTGGGCTTGGGCTGGGGCGACGACCTCGACCTTCCGCCCAGCGTGGCGCTCACCGCCAGCGTCACCGAGGCACTGCCCGGCGCAACCGTGCGGCTGGCTGCTGCCGCCACCGACGACTTCGGCATCGACCAGGTGATCTTCCTGCGCCGCGAGGACGACGGCAGCGATACATCGATCGGATCCGACGGCGCCGAGCCCTATTCGCTGGATATCGCGATACCTGCCGTTCCGGCCGGTACGGTGTTGCGCTACTACGCGCAAGCGGTGGACGGGGCGCAGCAGCGCAGCAACAGCGAACTCGTTTCGATCACCGTTCGCTGAGTGCCCTGCCGCCCTAGGCGGCCTCCTGCAGCACGCGGAGGATCTGCGGCCCGTAGGCCTGCAGCTTCTTGCTGCCAATGCCGCTGATGCCGGCCAGAGCCGTGAGCGAATCAGGCTGCTCGCGGGCCATCTGGGCCAATGTGGCGTCGTGGAACACCACGTAGGCGGGCAGATTGTGTTCGCGGGCGATGGCGGCGCGCCAGGCCTTCAGCGCGACGAAACGCCCCGCGGCCAGCTCGTCCAGCGGCATCGGCACTGCCTTCGTCCTGCCCGTTGCGCGCGCCTTGCGCGTGGCGACCGGCACGGCGGGCACGCGCAGCATCAAGGATGCGTCGCCCTTGAGCACCGCACGCGCCGAGGCCGTGAGCTCCAGGGTGCCGTACTCGCCCACGCTCGCCAGATGACCGAGCGCGATCAGTTGCCGCAGCACGCCGCGCCACTGCGCATCCGACAAGTCCTCGCCGATGCCGAAGGTGGACAGACGGTCATGGCCGTGCTGGTGCACCTTGTCGGTGGCCTTGCCGCGCAGCACGTCGATCAGGTGGACGGCGCCGAAACCGAGGCCGGAATGCTGTCGGAACCGGTAGATGCACGACAGCGCCTTGCGCGCTGCCTCGGTCGCATCCCAGGCGGCGGGCGGTTGCAGGCAATTGTCGCAATTGCCGCAGGGCCGGCTTGCCTGGCCGAAGTAGCTCAACAGGCGCACCCGCCGGCAGTCGAGCCCTTCGGCCAGCGCCAGCAGCGCATCCAGCTTGGCACGCTGCACGCGTTTGAATTCTTCGGCGGCCGGACTGTCGTCGATCATGCGGCGCTGGTTGACCACGTCGGCCAGCCCATAGGTCATCCAGGCGTCGGCGGGCAGGCCATCGCGGCCGGCTCGGCCGGTCTCCTGGTAGTAGCCCTCGATGTTCTTCGGCAGATCGAGGTGAGCCACGAAGCGCACGTCGGGCTTGTCGATGCCCATGCCGAAAGCGATGGTGGCGACCATCACCAGACCGTCCTCGCGCAGGAAGCGATCCTGGTTCGCCTTGCGCACGTCGCTTTCCATGCCCGCGTGGTAGGGCCACGCGGCGATGCCCTGCCGGCGCAGGAACTCTGCGGTCTCCTCGACCTTCTTGCGGCTGGCACAGTAGACGATGCCGGCTTCGCCGTCGTGCTCGTCGCGGATGAATTGCAGCAGCTGCGCGCGCGGATCGACCTTCTCGACGATCGTGTAGCGGATGTTGGGGCGATCGAAGCTGGCGACGAATGCCCGCGCGTCCTGCAACTGCAGCCGTTCGAGGATGTCGTGGCGCGTGTGATCGTCGGCGGTGGCCGTCAACGCGATGCGCGGCACCCCCGGGAAGCGCTCGTGCAGCACCGACAGGCCCAGGTACTCCTCGCGAAAGTCGTGTCCCCACTGGCTCACGCAATGGGCTTCGTCGATCGCGACGAGGCTCAGCAGGCCGCGTTCGTGCAGCGAGTCGAGCATCGCCAGGAAACGCGGCGTCAGGATGCGTTCCGGCGCCGCATAGAGCAGCACCAGCCTGCCGGCCAGCAGCTCGCGCTCGATCTGCCGCGCCTCGTCGCCGTCGAGCGTGGAATTCAGGAACGCAGCGTGGACGCCGCTTTCCTCCAGTGCGCCGACCTGGTCGTGCATCAGGGCGATCAGCGGGCTGACGACCAGCGTCACGCCGCGACCCGCGCGGTGCCGCGCGATCGCCGGAACCTGGTAGCACAGGCTCTTGCCGCCGCCGGTGGGCATCAGCACCAGCGCATCGCGGCCGGCGAGCACGTGTTGAATGATGGCCGCCTGTTCACCGCGGAAGGCCTCGTAGCCGAACACCTCGCGCAACACACCGAGGCCGGCGCCTTCTTCGATCGCGGGTGTGGGGTCCGTGGTGTCGAGCATGGCGCATCAATGGTAGCGGTGCAGCGGCCGTGAACGGCCTCGCGCATCGGTTGACACTCTCGAGAGGGCCCGCCGAAGGGGCACTCGCGAGGGTGATTCGACGCCCGGAGTGGATCGCTATGATGGCCGTCATCGGTGCTCGCAGTCGCGCAGCGCCGCACCCGACGACGTCGCACAAGGAGCGCACAACATGGCATCGGTCAACAAGGTCATCCTGATCGGCAATCTCGGCCGCGACCCGGAGGTGCGCTATACGCCCAGCGGGTCCGCGGTGTGCAACGTGAGCCTGGCCACCACCCGCAACTGGAAGAGCAAGGACAGCGGCGAGCGCCAGGAGGAGACCGAGTGGCATCGCGTGGTCTTCTACGACCGGCTGGCCGAGATCGCCGGCGAGTACCTGAAGAAGGGCCGCCCGATCTATGTGGAAGGCCGGCTGAAGACCCGCAAGTGGCAGGACAAGGAAGGCAAGGACAACTACACCACCGAGGTCATCGCCGATCAGATGCAGATGCTCGGCAGCCGCGAGGGTATGGGCGGTGGCGGCGATGAGCATGGCGAGCCGCGCAGCGCCCCGGCGCCCCGCGCGCCCGCAAGCAAGCCGGCCGCCAAGAGCGCCACGGGCTTCGACGACATGGACGACGACATCCCGTTCTAGACCTCGTCGGCCCGGCCTCAACGCCCCGCTTCGGCGGGGCGTTGTCGTTGGTACGCGCCGTCGTTCATGGTCAGGCCCGCGCAGGTCGGCGCGAGGGGGGGGGGGGCTTGATACCCTGACGGGTATTTGCTAACATACCGGCATGGGTATCAAGCATCTTCGTTCTCTGCGACCGCTTGCCGCTTGGATGGCCGGGCTGGCCCTGGTGTCCACGACGGCGCTGGCCGATCCGGTGCCGGTGTTGACCGTGGCGCCGCATTCGGCCAGTGCTGCTTTCGAACTCGTCGGCGTGGTGCAGGCCGTGCGTCAGGCCACGCTGGCCGCGCAGGTGGGCGGCAATGTGATCAGTCTGCCGGTCAAGGCCGGCGACCGGCTCAAGACCGGCCAGCTGGTGGCGCGACTCGATGCGCGCGATGCACAGGCGGCGCTGCAGCGCGGCGACGCGGGCGTGGTGCAGGCGGAGGGCGTGTTGCGCAGCGCGAAACTGGCGGCCGAGCGTTCGCGTGAACTGCGTCGTCAGGGTTTCATCAGCCAGGCCGCCCTCGATGTCGCCGAAACCGAGCTCTCCACCGCGCAGGCAGGGGCCGACCAGGCTCGCGCGGCGCGCAGCCAGGCGGCACTCGCGCAAGCCTTTGCCACGCTGACCGCACCGTTCGAGGCGGTCGTGCTGGCCACGCACGTCGAGCAGGGCGATCTGGCGCTGCCCGGGCGCGCGGTGGCGACCTTGTATGCGCCGGGTGCGCTGCGTGTGGCGGTCCAGGTGCCGGCCTCGCGTGCCGGCGCCGCGCGCGGCGCGCGGCGCCTGAGCGTGCAGTTGCCCGACGGACAGACGGTGACCCCGGTGCAGCAGACCTTCCTTCCCGGCACCGACCCGGTGTCGCAGACGGTCGAACTGCGTCTCGACCTGGACACGCGCGCCGCGCAGGCCCTGCTGCCGGGGCAGTCGGTGACCGTTCAGTTCGAGCCCGCGGCGACGGCGGTTTCAGCAGCAGCGTCGACGCCGTCGGCGGCACCATGGGTGCCCCGAAGCGCCGTCTTGCAGCGGGGCGAGCTGACAGCGGTGTACGTGGCGCAGCGCGATGGCTTCGCGCTGCGCAGCGTTCGCACCGGCGTGGCTGCGGCCGACGGCCGGGTGCCGGTGTGGGCCGGTTTGCAGCCGGGTGAGCAGATTGCCGCCGACGCGGTGCGTGCCGGCTTGGCCGGCGCCACGCCGGCGCGCTGATTCGAGAGTGGATCGACCGTGAGGACCGACGCCGCACTCGGCATCTCGGGCCGGCTGGCCCGGGCCTTCCAGGCCAATGCCATCACGCCGCTGCTGGCGTTGGTGCTGATGCTCGTGGGCCTGTTCGCCGCGCTGATCACGCCGCGCGAAGAGGAGCCGCAGATCAACGTGACGATGGCCAACGTGATCGTCGCCTTTCCGGGCGCCTCGGCCACCGACGTGCAGAACATGGTGGCGCGACCGGCCGAGCAGGTGCTGGCGCAGATCGCCGGCATCGAACATACGACCTCGGTGTCGCGGCCGGGCGTGGCCGTGATGACCGTGCAATTCAAGGTCGGCGTGCCGCGCACCGAGGCCCTGGTGCGGCTGTACGACGTGCTCAACGCGAACCAGGACTGGCTCCCGCGCGATCTCGGCGCCCTGGCGCCCATCGTCAAGCCCAAGGGCATCGACGACGTGCCGATCCTCGCGGTCACGCTGTGGCGGCGCGAGGCCATGAGCGCGCTCGAGCTGCAGAGCATCGCGCACACGCTGGAAACCGAGCTCAAGCGCGTGCCGGGTACCCGCGAGGTGCAGACGATCGGCGCTCCGGGCCGCGTGGTCCAGGTGGCGCTCGACCCGGCGAGGCTGCGCGAACGAGGCGTCGACGTGACGCGCCTGCGGTCCACGATCGCCGCGGCCAACCTGGGCACACCGTCGGGTGCGGTGCTCGAATCCGCGGGATCCGATATCGGCCGGATGCTGGCGGTGCAAACCGGCGAGTTCCTGAGGTCGGCCGACGATCTCGGCGATCTGGTGGTCGGTGTGCAGGCGGGCCGGCCGGTCTATCTGCGCGAGGTGGCCCGGATCGATTCTGCGGCGGCCCAACCCGGCGCCTACGTCTGGTTCACGCCGGGCCGCGCGGCCCAGACGGCCGGCGTCGCTGCGTCTTCGGGATCGGCCGCGTCCGCGGCGCCCGGCGTGCATCCGGCCATCACGATGGCGGTCACCAAGAAGCCCGGCCAGAACGCCGTCGACGTGTCGCGCGCGCTGCGACAGCGCCTCGACGAGAT
Organism: Burkholderiaceae bacterium; assembly: GCA_016790175.1. Lineage (GTDB taxonomy): Bacteria > Pseudomonadota > Gammaproteobacteria > Burkholderiales > Burkholderiaceae_C > JAEUPI01. The sequence goes on from JAEUPI010000167.1 coordinate 5,341, forward strand.
GCGCAACACCGTGCTGCCGCCGGACGTGGAGCTGACGGTGACCCGCGACTACGGCGAGACGGCTGCTGAAAAGGCCAACAAGCTGATCAGCAAGCTGGCGTTCGCCACCGGCTCGGTGATCCTGCTGGTCGGGCTCGCGCTGGGGCGCCGCGAGGCGGTGATCGTCGGCTCGGCGGTGATCCTCACGCTGACGGCAACGCTCTTCGCGTCGTGGGCCTGGGGCTTCACGCTGAACCGGGTGTCCCTGTTCGCGTTGATCTTCTCGATCGGCATCCTGGTCGACGATGCGATCGTGGTGGTGGAGAACATCCATCGCCATCAGCAACTCGAGCCGGGCAAACCGCTCGCACAGATCATTCCGGCGGCGGTCGACGAGGTCGGCGGCCCGACCATCCTGGCCACGCTGACGGTGATCGCCGCGCTGCTGCCGATGGCCTTCGTGACCGGGCTGATGGGTCCGTACATGGGGCCGATCCCGATCAACTCGTCGCTCGGCATGGCGCTGTCGCTGGCCATTGCATTCACCGTCACGCCGTGGCTGGCACTCAAACTGATGAAGCCGCACGGCGCTGGGCATACCGCGGGTGGGGGCACAGCGGCCCCCGGACGGCTGCAGCGTGTATCGCAACGCCTGCTGACACCGCTGCTCGCGAGTGCGCGCAAGCGCTGGCTGCTGGCCGCCGGCATCGTGGTGGCGTTGGGCCTGAGCCTGGGGCTGGCGGCGGTGCAGGCCGTGGTGCTGAAGATGCTGCCCTTCGACAACAAGTCGGAGTTCCAGGTCGTGGTCGACATGCCGGCCGGCACGCCGCTGGAAGACACGGCCGCGGCACTGCAGGCGATGGGGGCGTTTCTCGCGCGTCAGCCCGAGGTGCGTGACCTCCAGGGCTATGCCGGTACCGCGGCGCCGATCACCTTCAACGGCCTGGTGCGTCAGTACTTCTTGCGCGCTGATGTCGAGCTGGGAGATCTGCAGGTCAATCTGGTCGACAAGGCGCACCGGCATGAGCAGAGCCACGCGATCGCGCAGCGCCTGCGACCCGAGCTGGAGAAGATCGCCGCCGCCCACCGGGCGCGCGTCAAGGTGGTCGAGGTGCCGCCGGGTCCGCCGGTGCTGAGTCCGCTGGTGGCCGAGGTCTATGGTCCCGACGAAGCCGGGCGGCAGCAGCTGGCCCGGCGACTGGCCGAGGCCTTCGCGGCCACGCCGGGCGTGGTCGGCGTCGACACCACGCTGAAGGAGGACGCGCCACGCGCCTTCATCCGCGTGCAGCGGCAGCGCGCCGAATCACTCGGCATTCCGGTGTCGCAGGTGGCCCTGACGGTGCAGGCGGCTCTCTCGGGCAGCGACGCCGCCTACCTGCACGATGGCCAGGCGAAATATCCGGTGCCGGTGCGGCTGCAGCTGCCGCGTGAATCGCAGGTTGGCCTGGAAGGCCTGCTCGCGTTGCCGCTACGTGCCGCAAGCGGCCAGCTGGTACCGCTGTCGGAGCTTGTGCGCGTGGAGCGCGGCGTGATCGACAAGCCGCTCTTCACCAAAGACCTGCAAGCCGTGAGCTATGTGATCGGCGATGTGGCACCCGGGCACTCCGGCGCCGCTGCGCAGGCGGGGACCGACTCGCCGCTCTACGGCCTGGCCGCGATCCGCTCACGCCTGGCGGCCGCCGCGCTGCCGGCGACCGGCGCGCTCGGCGAATACTGGATCTCGCAGCCAAGTGACCCCTACCGCCAGTACGCGATCAAGTGGGACGGCGAGTGGCAGGTCACTTACGAGACCTTCCGCGACATGGGCGCCGCCTATGCCGTGGGGCTGGTGCTGATCTATCTGCTGGTGGTGGCGCAGTTCAAGAGTTACCTCACGCCGTTGATCATCATGGCGCCGATTCCGCTGACCCTCATCGGCGTGATGCCAGGCCATGCGCTGCTGGGCGCGCAATTCACCGCGACATCGATGATCGGCATGATCGCGCTGGCCGGCATCATCGTGCGCAATTCGATCCTGCTGGTCGACTTCATCGAGCTGCAGGCCAAGGCCGGCATGCCGTTCCGTGACGCCGTGGTCGCTTCGGCGGCCGTGCGCGCGCAGCCGATCGCGCTGACCGCGCTGGCAGCGATGCTCGGCGCCTTCTTCATCCTCGACGACCCGATCTTCAACGGACTCGCGGTCTCGCTCATCTTCGGCATCTTCGTCTCCACCGCGCTCACGCTGGTGGTGATTCCCGTTCTGTACTACGCCGTGTACCGGCGAATCCATGAAGGAGCTCAGTCATGACCGTCGACCGTTTGATCCGCATCTTTGCCGGGAGCTTCATCCTGCTGTCGCTCGCCCTGGGCGTCGAGGGCAGCCCGCTGTTCGTCAGCCGCTGGTGGTTGGCCTTCACGGCCTTCGTCGGCGCCAATCTGCTGCAGTTCGGCATCACGCAGGTCTGCCCGCTGGGTTGGATCCTGAAGAAGCTGGGCGTGCCGGAGGCCGTGCCCCAGGCGCATTGACCCACCGAGGCAGCTCATCGCCAACCCCGATCCACGACGAGGCAGCGACAATGGCGACCGAACGAACACCCCCCGGGGTTCCGGAGGCCTGCACCATGGCAAAGCTCAACGACGATGCCGCGCGCACCGACCTGCTCAACCGCCTCAAGCGGGCCGAAGGCCAGCTGCGCGGCGTGCAGCGCATGATCGAGGACGGCGAGGCCTGCCTGGAGATTGCCGGTCAGATGGCGGCCGTGCGCAAGGCGCTCGACAGCGCCTACGTGCGCATGACCGTGTGCTTCATGCAACAGGAGCTGCAGTCCCGGCTGGCGCCCGACGCCAAGCGCGAGCAGGCGCTGGCCGGTGTGCTCGACGAGGTGCAGACGCTGTTGGGCAAGGTGCGCTGAACACCGCGGTCCTCGCAGGGCCGGCGCGTCGTCGCTCTCCTGCCCTTCTGCGCGAAGGAAACCGAACCTATGAGTCAGGAACGCGTGTCCGTGCAGCTGGTGCAACGCCAGGACTATCAATTCGACAACCGCTTCGACGCCGGGGTGCCCGGCCTGCTCACCGACGAGCCGGCGCCGCTGGGTTCAGGCCTGGGGCCTTCGCCCGTGCAGCTGCTGGCCAGCGCGGTGGGCAACTGCCTGGGCGCCTCGTTGTTGTTCGCGCTGCGCAAGTTCAACCCGCAGGCCGCCGGCCGCATCGCCGCCGAGGTCAGCGCCGAAACCGGACGCAACGCCGATCGGCGGTTGCGCGTGACCGGCATCCAGGCGCAGTTCACGATCGGCGACGACGTCGCCGGCTACAAGCACCTGGACCGGGCGCTCGCCACCTTCGAGGATTTCTGCACCGTGACGGCCAGCGTGCGCGCCGGCATTCCCGTGACGGTGCAGGTGTTCGACGCCGAGGGCAATCAGCTCAAGTGATGACGAGACGATGGAATCCACAAGAGCCAAGTTGAAGTTCATGATGCCGGGCTGGTATGCCGTGGTGATGGGCCTCGCCGGTCTCTCGCTCGCCTGGCATCGGGCCAAACCGGTGCTGGGCGACGGTGCCGAGGCGGCGTCGCTGGCGATCGGCGTGCTGGCTGCCGCCGTCTTCGCCGTGCTCGCCGTCGCCACGGTGCTGCGCGGCTGGCGCCACCCCGAGGCCTGGGCCGAGGACCGCAAACACCCGGTGCGCCACACCTTCATCGCGGCGCTGCCGATCGCCGTGCTGCTGCTGGCCACCGTCGGCGTGGCGCTGTTCGGTGCGCACCCGCTGGCCGATGCGCTGTGGTGGCTGGGCAGCCTGGCGCAGTGGTTCGTCACCGCCTGGGTGCTCGCGCGCTGGTGGCGAGGGGCACAAGCAGGCGGGCTGCAGTGGGCCGGCGTGACGCCGGCGCTGTTCATTCCCATCGTCGGCAATGTGCTGGTCCCGCTGGCCGGCGTGCCGCTGGGCCATGCCGAATGGGCGGCCGCTCAATTCGGCGTCGGGTTGCTGTTCTGGCCGGTGGTGCTGACGCTGATCGTGGTGCGCATCGTCGTGCAGGGGCTGTGGCCCGAGCGGCTGCTGCCGACGGCGTTCATCTTCATCGCACCGCCGGTGGTCGTGGGGCTCGCGCTGCTTCAATTCGGCGCGCCGGTGCTCTGGGCTTGGGCATGCTGGGGCATGGGCGTGTTCTCGTTCATCTGGGCGGCTTCGCTGACCAGACGCATCGCGGGCATGCCGTTCGGCCTGCCCCATTGGGGCATGAGCTTTCCGATGGCCGCGCTAGCAGCGCTCACGCTGCGGCTGGCTCAGCCGGGGCAGCCGATGGCCTGGGCCGGCCTGTTGCTGCTGGCCCTGGCATCGCTGCTGATTGCGGGCCTGGCGCTCGGCACCCTGCGCGGATTGCGAGACGGCAGTCTGCTCGCGCCTGAACCGGTGGCCCCGATCGTGCCGGCTGCGTCGTCTGCCCGACCGGCCTGAACCCCGCGCGCCGCAAGCGGCTACCATGCCCCGCGTTCGGACTTGAGGGCATCGAGATGGCAAAGCGTGGTTTGTGCATGAGGTGGATGGCGGCCGTGGCGGGCCTGGCTGCCACTTTGGTGGTCGCACCCGTGGTGCAGGCCCAGGCAAAGAAGGACACCGCGGTGATCGCGATGACGCTCGAGCCGCCGGGGCTGGACCCGACGGCCGGCGCGGCCTCGGCAATCGGCGAGGTGGTGCACTACAACGTGCTGGAAACGCTGACCAAGATCGAGTCCGACGGCAGCATCAAGCCGCTGCTGGCCCAGAGCTGGACCGTCACCCCCGACAACAAGACCTGGGCCTTCAAGCTGCGCTCGGGCGTGAAGTTCCACAACGGCGAGCCGTTCAATGCCGCGACGGTGAAGTTCGCCTACGAGCGCGCGGTAGCGCAGGGCTCGGTGAACAAGGACAAGGCGGTGTTCGCCAACATCCTCAACATCGCCAGCACCGACGAACACACGGTGATCCTGACGCTGAAGAACCCGAATCCGGACTTCCTGTTCCAGCTCGGGCAGACCACGGCCTCGATCGTCGAGCCCAAGAGCGTCGCCACCAACAACACGCAGCCGGTCGGCACCGGGCCGTACCGGCTGGAGTCCTGGAACAAGGGTTCGGCGATCGTGCTGACGCGCTGGGACGGCTATCGCGATCCGAAGGCGGCCAAGCTGCGCCGCGTGACGATCCGCTTCATCAGCGACGCGGCGGCGCAGGTCGCGGCGCTGCTGTCGGGCGACGTCGACGCGTTTCCGCGCGTGGCCGCGGCACGCAGCCTTTCGCAGTTCCAGAACAACCCGCGCTACCAGGTGCTGATCGGCGGCTCACGCTCCAAGACGATTCTTGCGATCAACAACAAGCGCAAACCGCTCGACGATGTGCGTGTGCGCCGTGCCATCGCGATGGCCATCGACCGCAAGGCGGTGATCGAAGGCGCGGCCGAGGGCTTCGGCACGCCCATCGGCAGCTTCTACGTGCCCGGCGCGCCGGGCTACGTAGACCTCACCGCGGTCAATGCCTATGCGCCCGAGAAGTCTCGCGCGTTGCTCAAGGAGGCGGGCATCACCTCGCCGCTGGAGCTGACGATGAAACTGCCGCCGACGCCCTATGCGCGCACCGGTGGCGAAGTGATCGCGGCACAGCTGACCAAGGTGGGCATCAACGCCAAACTCGAGAACGTCGAGTGGGCGCAGTGGCTGTCGGGTGTGTACGGGCAGAAGGCCTACGACCTCACGGTGATCGCGCACGTGGAGCCGCTGGACTTCGGCAACTTCGCGCGGCCCGGCTACTACTGGGGCTACGAGTCCGCGGCGTTCAACGCCCTGTGGGCCAAGATCAACTCGACGGCCGACGCCAAGGAGCGCAACGGCTACCTCGCCGATGCGCAGCGCCTGGTGGCCGACGACGCCGTGGCCGCCTACCTCTACCAGCCGACCTGGATCACTGTGGCCAAGGCCGGCCTGAAGGGGCTGTGGAAGGACGCACCGATCCTCGCCAACGACCTGTCGGCACTGTCGTGGCAGTAGAAGGCCGTTGCGGGAGGGGTCGGTTCAGGCGGCGCTGATCGGCGTGGTGTCGGGCTGGGCCGGCAGCCCCTCGAGATGCGCGGCGTCGGCCCATTGCACGATGCGCAGCGCGTTGCCGTCCCAATGAAGCCGGTTGATGCCGGTGTTGGGAATCTCGCAGGCGCGCGGGCCATGCAGCGTCAGCCCCTGGGCTGCACGCCACAACATGTCGAGCACGCCGCCGTGCGTGAATACTGCGATGCGAGCGCCGGCATGCCGCTGCGCCAGCGACTCGACGGCGCGCCACACACGGGCATGGAAGCTGCGCACGCTTTCGCCGCCGCCGGGCAGCGCGTAGTCGGCGTCGTGGCGGATCCATGACGCCCACAGGTCCGGATGTCGCTCGACGATGGTCGGCACATCCAGGCCTTCGAGCACGCCGAAAGCCTGTTCGCGCCACAGCGGTTCGGTCTGAACGTCGATGCCTTTCGCCGAAGTGGCTGCCTCGGCCGTGGTGCGGGCGCGCTGCAGGTCGCTGGCGACCACCACGTCGAAGCGCTCGTCGGCGAGCCGGTCGGCGAGCCGCTGGGCCTGCGCCTGACCGGCGGCATTGAGCGGCACGTCGATCTGACCCTGGAAGCGGTGCTGCCGGTTCCAGTCGGTCTCGCCGTGGCGGATGACGATCAGCTCGGTCATGATGTGTATTGTCCGGCCAATCGACGAGACGACGATGTTCGAGATCGTGCTGCTCCCCGGCCTTGCCTGTGATGAGTCGCTGTGGCGTGACCAAGTTCCCGCGCTGCGCGCGGCTGGCCATCGCGTGACGGTGACCGATGTGCATCGCCGCCATCCCGGCCTGAAGCAGATGGCGCGTGCGTTGTTGCAGGAGCATGTCGGCCCGCTGGTGCTCGTGGGCAGCTCGATGGGCGGCATGCTCGCCTTGCATGTCCATCGCGAGGCGCCCGATCGGGTGGCGGCAATGGCGCTGCTGTCCACCACGGCGCAGCCCGACACGCCGGCGCTGATCCGGCTGCGCAGCGACGCGATCGTCGAGTTCCAGCAGGGCCGCGCCGAGGCGGTGCTGCGCGTCAATGCGGCCTTCGCCTTCCACCCGGAGCATGCTGCCGACGCCGCGCGCGTCGACGACTATGTCGAACTCATCCTGGCAGGTGGCGTCGACCAGCTGATCGCGCAGAACCGCGCGGTCATGGCGCGCGAAGACATGCGGCCCTGGCTCCACGCCGTGCGCTGTCCCGTGCTGGTTGCCTGCGGCGACGCCGACCTGCTCACGCCGTTGGCGATGTCGCAGGAGATCGCCGGCGCGATACCGCAAGCGCAGCTCGAGCAGGTTGAGCGGGCCGGCCATCTGATGACCTGGGAGCAGCCGGAGGCCGTGAACCGGCTGTTGTTACAGTGGCTCGCCGACCTGGGCCCGGCCGCAGGGCGCCGGCCGGGGCCGCAAACGCAGGGATAGCCCCCCGCCTGGGCGGGCAGATTTCCACCCGCTCTTACGTTTGCGATCTTGCCGCTGGCGGCGATTGCCCTCACCATCGATTCATCGATCGAGACTGCCAGCCGGCAAGACCACCATGACCCTGCGAATCCACCTGTGCGGCCTGGCGCTGGCCGCACTCGCCGCCGCCGGCGGCGCCGCCGCGCAGACCGACAAGGCAGCCGACGACTGCGAGGCGGCCGTGTCCGAGGCGGTCAAGCGCATGCGAGGCCGCGAGGCGCAAGACGTTCAATTCTCGAAGAACAAGCGCGTGTTCACCGCCACTGCCGATGACGAGACCAGTCTCAAGGGCGAAGGCCGCTACCGCGGTGCCTCGGGGCGCGGCATGCCGTTCAGCTACAGCTGCGCATTCAATGCGAAGACGGGCGCGACTTCCGGCGTCGTGTTTCGCGAGCTCGGTCCGCCGGCCGAAGACAAGCCGTGGCAGCCCAACCTCGCAAATGTCTCGCCCGACGCCTGCGAGGGCGCGGCCGCGGCGACGTTGAAGAGCAAGAACCCGCGTGTGGGCCGCATCGTGCTCGACAGCGAGTCGCGCCGGCTCTCGCCCGGGCCCGACGACCGCATCGTGCTCGAAGGGCGCGGCGCACTCGAGCGCGCGCCCGGCATGAATACCGTGCCGTTCACCTACCAGTGCGAGGTGGAGCCGCGCAACGGACGCATCGTCAGCATCCGCACCAGCCAGTAGGTCAGACCCGATCGCGAGCGGCGGCGATCACGCCGCCGCCGAGACAGACGTCACCGTCGTACAGCACGGCCGACTGACCCGGCGTGATGGCCCATTGCGGCTCATCGAACGCCAGTGCGAATCCGGCGTCGCGGGCTTCGAAGCGGCACGCAGCGTCTGACTGCCGGTAGCGCGTCTTGGCCGCATAACGGCCGCTGGCGGGAGCTGTGCCTGCCACCCAGGCGACGTCGTCGGCTTCCAGCGCGGGCGAGAGCAGCCAGGGATGGTCGTGCCCCTGCACGACCCTCAGCACATTGCGCGCGAGGTCCTTGCGCGCCACGAACCACGGCGCATGCGCGGAGCCGCCGCGTGTGCCCCTGTCCTTCACGCCGCCGATGCCCAGCCCCTGGCGCTGGCCCAGGGTGTAGAAGCTCAAGCCCACGTGCCGGCCCAGCACACGGCCGCGGTCGTCCTCGATCGGACCGGGCTCTTGACTGAGGTAGCGGTTGAGGAATTCGCGGAAGGGCCGCTCGCCGATGAAGCAGATGCCGGTGGAGTCCTTCTTCTTCGCGTTCGGCAGGCCGATCTCGGCGGCGATGCGGCGCACCTCTGTCTTCTTCAGCTCACCCACCGGGAACAGCGTCCTGGACAACTGCGCCTGATCGAGCCGATGAAGGAAGTAGCTCTGGTCCTTGGCGGGATCCAGGCCCTTGAGCAGTTCGAAGGCGCCGCTGCGCGACCGCACACGCGCGTAATGTCCGGTGGCGATCCGCTCGGCGCCCAGGCGCAGCGCATGGTCGAGGAAGGCCTTGAACTTGATCTCGGCGTTGCACAGCACGTCGGGGTTCGGCGTACGGCCGGCCCGGTACTCGCGCAGGAACTCGGCGAACACGCGGTCCTTGTACTCGGCCGCGAAGTTCACGTGCTCGAGCTCGATGCCGATCACGTCGGCCACCGCGGCGGCATCGACGAAGTCGACATTGCTGGAGCAGTAGGCGCCGTCGTCGTCATCTTCCCAGTTCTTCATGAAGATGCCGATCACCTCGTGCCCCTGCTGCTTGAGCAGCCAGGCGCTGACCGCGGAGTCGACCCCGCCGGACAGGCCGACCACCACACGAGACAGACGCACGGCCCGATTCTATTTTTTCGGTGCGGCCAGCACCGACGCGTCGGCATAGACCAGCTCCAGCGGATAACGCTGTCCGGCCAGGTGGTCGTCGATGCAGCGCATCAGCAGCGGGCTGCGGTGTCGCGCGAGCTGCGCGCGCAGCTCGTCCGGCGTGAGCCACAAGGTGCGCACGATCTCGGGATCGAGCATGCGCCCCGGCAGCGGCTCGGACACCTCGCCCACGAATGCGAGCCGCAGATAGGTCACGTCGTCGGCCGGCACGGCGCGCCGTACCCGCGACAGGTACACGCCCAGCAGCGCCGTGGGCGTGAAGCGGCAGGTGGTTTCCTCGAGCGCCTCGCGCACAACGGCCTGCAGCGGTGTTTCACCGGGATCAAGATGACCTGCCGGATTGTTGAGTTTCAGGCCCTCCGGGGTGTGCTCCTCCACCAGCAGGTAGCGGCCCTCGCGTTCGACGATCGCGGCCACCGTCACATTGGTTTTCCATCGGGTGTCGACCATGCGGCAATGCTACCGATGGCTGGCAGAATGCGGCGCGACCGACAGGAGTGCAGTCCATGGCATTGACGATCGGAGTCCCGAAGGAAACCGCGGCCGGCGAGAAGCGTGTCGCCACCGTGCCGGAGGTGGTCGAGAAGCTCGTCAAGCTGGGCTTCGCGGTGGCGGTGGAAAGCGGCGCGGGCGACGCGGCGAATTTCGCCGACGACACCTATCGCGCCGCCGGCGCCGAGGTGCTGCCCACGGCCGCAGCACTGTGGGCCAAGGCCGACATCGTCTTCAAGGTGCGCCCGCCGAGTGCCGCCGAAGTGGCGATGATGCGCGAAGGCGGCACGCTGATCGGCTTTGTCTGGCCGGCGCAGAACCCCGAGCTGATGGGGCAGCTGGCCGCCAGGCGCGCCACGGTGCTCGCCATCGACTCGCTGCCGCGCCAGCTGTCGCGGGCGCAGAAGATGGACGCGCTGACGTCGATGGCCGGCATCAGCGGCTACCGCGCGGTGATCGAGGCCGCCAACGCATTCGGGCGTTTCTTCAACGGCCAGGTCACGGCCGCCGGCAAGATTCCGCCGGCCAAGGTGTTCATCGCCGGCGCCGGCGTGGCCGGCTTGGCGGCGATCGGCACCGCGGCGAACCTTGGCGCCATCGTGCGCGCCAACGACACCCGCGCCGAGGTGGCCGACCAGGTCGTGTCGCTCGGCGGCGAGTTCGTCAAGGTCGACTACGAGGAGGAAGGCTCGGGCGGCGGCGGCTACGCCAAGGTGATGAGCGAGGGCTTCCAGGCCGCGCAGCGCGAGATGTACGCCAAGCAGGCGCGCGAGGTCGACATCATCATCACCACCGCGCTCATCCCCGGCAAGCCGGCGCCCAAGCTCATCACCGCCGAAATGGTGAAGACGATGAAGCCCGGCAGCGTGATCGTCGACATGGCCGCCGAGCAGGGCGGCAACTGCGAGCTCACCGAGCCGAACCAGGCCGTGGTGAGGCACGGTGTCACCATCATCGGCTACACCGATCTCGCCAGCCGACTCGCCAAGCAGAGCTCGACGCTCTACTCCAACAACCTGCTGCGGCTGACCGAAGAGCTGTGCAAGACCAAGGACGGCGTCGTCAACGTCAACATGGACGACGATGCCATCCGCGGCCTCACGGTGATCAAGGACGGCGCTGTCACCTGGCCCGCACCACCGATCAAGCTGGCGGCGCCGCCACCCAAGCCGGCTGCCGGCGCGGCGGTGCCCGCGGCGCCCAAGGGGCACGGCCATGGCAGCAGCGAGCCGATGTCGGCGCAGTCGCTGGCCATCGTGTTCGCGATCGGCGCGCTCGCGCTGCTGGGCGTGGGCCTGTTCGCACCGGCGTCGTTCCTGTCGCACTTCACGGTGTTCGTGCTCGCCTGCTTCATCGGCTACATGGTGATCTGGAACGTGACGCCGTCGCTGCACACGCCGCTGATGAGCGTGACCAACGCGATCTCGTCGATCATCGCGATCGGGGCGCTGATCCAGATTGCGCCACCGCTCACGGGCGCCACGGGCGACCGGCCGAACGCGCTGATCCTCGGCATGGCGGTGGTGGCCCTGGTGCTCACGGCCATCAACATGTTCGGCGGCTTCGCGGTCACGCGGCGCATGCTGGCGATGTTCCGCAAGTGAGGGGCAGCACATGACCAGCAGCCTTGCCACCGTCGCCTACATCGGCGCCACCATCCTGTTCATCCTCAGCCTCGGTGGCCTCGCCAACCCCGAGACGGCGCGCCGCGGCAATGTCTTTGGCATCATCGGCATGGCCATCGCCGTACTCGCCACCGTGGCCGGCCCGCGGGTGCTGCCGGGCGGCTACCCGTGGATCATCGGCGCGCTCGTCCTGGGCGGCAGCATCGGCCTCTTCGCCGCGAAGAAGGTGCAGATGACGCAGATGCCCGAGCTGGTGGCGCTGATGCACAGCCTCGTGGGTCTGGCCGCGTGCCTGGTCGGCTTCGCGAGCTACGTCGACACCTCCACAGTGTTCCCGACGCCGGCCGAGAAGACGATCCACGAGATCGAGATCTACATCGGCATCCTCATCGGCGCCGTCACGTTCTCCGGTTCGGTGATCGCCTTCGGCAAGCTCTCGGGCAAGATCGGCGGCAAGCCGCTACTGCTGCCGGCGCGGCACTGGATCAACCTGGCCGGGCTGCTGGTCGTGATCTGGTTCGGCCGCGCCTTTCTGAACGCGCACGGCATCGCCGACGGCATGCTGCCGTTGCTGGTGATGACGGTGATCGCGCTGCTGTTCGGCATCCACATGGTGATGGCCATCGGCGGTGCCGACATGCCGGTGGTGGTGTCGATGCTCAACAGCTACTCAGGCTGGGCCGCGGCGGCCACCGGCTTCATGCTCAGCAACGACCTGCTGATCGTCGTCGGCGCGCTGGTGGGCAGCTCGGGCGCCATCCTCAGCTACATCCTGTGCCGGGCGATGAACCGCAACGTCATCAGCGTCATCGCCGGCGGCTTCGGCACCGGCGGCGGCGCGCCGGCGGCGTCCGGCGGCACCGCGCAGCCCGCGGGCGAGGTGTCGCCGATCGTTGCCGCCGAGACGGCTGAGTTGCTGCGCGAGGCGAAGAACGTGATCATCGTGCCGGGCTACGGCATGGCCGTGGCGCAGGCGCAGCACACGGTGTTCGAGATCACCAAGCTGCTGCGCGACAAGGGGGTCAACGTGCGCTTCGGCATCCATCCGGTGGCCGGCCGCATGCCCGGGCACATGAACGTGCTGCTGGCCGAAGCCAAGGTGCCCTACGACATCGTGCTCGAGATGGACGAGATCAATGCCGACTTCCCCGACACCGACGTGTCGATGGTGATCGGCGCCAACGACATCGTGAACCCGGCGGCTCAGGACGACCCCACGAGCCCGATCGCCGGCATGCCGGTGCTCGAGGTCTGGAAGGCCAAGACCAGCATTGTCATGAAGCGCAGCATGGCCAGCGGCTACGCTGGCGTCGACAACCCGCTCTTCTACAAGGACAACAACCGCATGTTGTTTGGCGACGCCAAGAAGATGCTCGACGAGGTGCTCTCGGCGCTCAAAGCCTGAAGGAAGGTCGTGCGCCGCAGCGCGCACCAGCGCAATCGTCAGGCCCGAGTCATTCGGTTGTTCACTTGGCCGGCGTGAGATCGTGGTCGAAGCCGTCGGGTGTCCAGCGCTCGCCCCGACGGTGCAGGCGCATGCCGCCGCTGCCGTCGTTCCGTATCACGTAGCGAAACGGCTCGCAGCCGGCCATCGGTGGCGTCACGGTGATCGTGATCGTGTCGGCGCCGCGCTCCACTTCGGCGGGCAGCTCGCTGCGGCTGATGCACGGATCGCCGCGGCCGGCGGTGATCATGCGAAAGACCGCCTTGCCGTCCTGCTCGGTGAGCGAGATGGTCGAAGTGAGGAACTTCTCCTTGTTGTACAGCCCGGTCGTCTTGTCGCGCAGATAAGACTTGTAGTTCCAGCTCTGGGTCTGGGCCCAACCGATGTTGACGGCGAGGCCGAGGGCGATGCCGAGTGCGGCCAGGCGGCCGGTGCGCTGAATGGTGCGTGAAGTCATCGAAATCCTCTCGTGGTCGTGATCGCGGTGTGTGGGCCTTGTGCGGGCCTCTTCAAGGGTGCTCCCTGAGCGTGGTGGTGACAGCGGTGATCGATGGAACTACGGGTCGTCGGCCTCGGTGCCGAGGCGCAGCAGGCGGGCCAGCAGGGCGCGGCGCGCGGCCGGCGCGATGCCGTCGGGGCATGGACGGCAGCTGTCGAGAATGCGCACCAACACCGGCAGCAGCTCGGCGTGTCGTGCCTGCACGGCCGCGGCCACGAACACCGTGGCCTGGCGCCCGCTGCGCACTACGAGAGCACTGGCGCGGCCGCGTGCGATCGGGCTGCCGTAGTCGAAGACGGCGCACGCGGCCTGGGTCGGCAGCGTCTCGATGCGGCGCATGCGCACTTGATGCAGCCCGGGCTCGGTACCCGGATACTGCTGCCAGAGCCAGTCGGCGACGTCGCCGTGCAACGGCACCTCGCGCTGTCGCACGAGCGCGGCCGCAGCGCCGTCGGGTTCGCTCACGGTCAGTTCCCGGGTGCGGGCCGCGGTGACACGCCAGGGCTGGGGTGCCAGCAACCACTGACCGTCCGGGCCGGCGTGCCGCGCCCAGGCGATCAGGGTCGGCCTGCGCCGGGCCTCGGTGCATTCGGCTTTCGGGACGACCTGCTTCGACATGAGGTGGATGCGGATGTGTGGCCTGCCGCAGCGCCGCAGGGCGCGTCGCATGAGCCGGCAGCATCGCGCTCGAGCGTTAGGCAAACGCTAGCGGCGTGGCATGCGGCACACACCCGGCGCGGCGCACCGCGCGAGAACCGGCGTTCAGTGACTCTGCAGGGCCAGACTCACGGCCTGCGACAGCAGCATCTGCTCGCCCTCGTGCCAAGCGGCAAGGTAGGCGGCATGCGGCATCAGCCGGCCCGCCAGGCGTTCGAAGCGTCTCAGGTAGCGCAGGTCGCTGTCCGAAAGCTCGCCGAAGCCCGATCGCCAGAATGCGGCTGAGAAGGCCTGCAGTTGCACCGCCGCTTCACCTCGATGCTGGCGCAGCAAGGCGCGCGGCAGGTTCCACAGCCCGAAAGCCAGGTCGTAGGTGTCCATCGAATCCCAGGCGACGCGAATGCACTCCTGGTAGTCGCCGACCGCCAGAGGCCAGTCGCGCAGGCCGGCATGCGCGTTGCCCCGCACGTTCAATGACTGGCTGAGGCGCCGCCAATCCTGCAGCGCGCGTGCGCTGGCGATGACCGGCTCGAGCTGGCGCAGGCAGTCGGCGTGCCGGTTCGCGTTTTGCGCGCAGACCGCGAGGTTGTAGCGTCCGCTGGCGATCGCATGCCGGTTGCCCGAGCGTTGCCATAGCGCGAGCGCACGCGCATGCAGCGACTCGCCAAGGTCATGGTCGCGATGGGCGCTGTTGGCAACGAACGCGCGCAACGCCAGCAGGCTGGCCCGCAGCTCGTCATCGTCGGCATCGCCGAGCAGCGCGTCGGCCTCGTCCAGCAACGGCTCGACTTCGCCGGCCTGGCGTCGGCTGCGCCAGCGCACCCGGGCCAGCGAGTGCAGCGCGCGTGCGCGCTGCTGTTGGTCGAGCCCCGCTTCGGCCAGACCCTGCTCGGCCAGTTGCAGCGCGATCGGCGCCTGGCCCGCAGTGAACAGCAGCGGCGCCAGCAGGGACTGCCCGCGCGCGCGCAGAGTTGAGTCGGTGCAGCGATCCACCGCCATGCGGGCGGCGGCCAACCCTTCGGCAGGCAGGTTCACGTCCTCCAGGCAGCGACGCAGCGCCAGCAGCAGCTCGATCGCATCGGCCGGCGCATCGTCATTCACGGCGCTGCGCAGCGCGGCCAACAGATTGGGCATCTCTGCGCGCAACTGCGGCAGCGACGGCGTGCGCGGCAGGTTGCGTGCCCAGCCGACGGCCCAGCCTCGCAAGCCTGCACGCCAGGCCGCGGCGTCGGCCGGCGAGGCCTGCGCGATCGCGAACTCCCGGATCGGCTGGTACAGGCCGAAGCGCCACTCCTCGCTGCCGCTGCGGCGATGCACGAGCGAATGCGCCACCAGCGTGTCGAGCACCAGCGGCACATCGATGTGGCCGCCGGGCAGCAGCGCGGTCGCAGCCTGCAGATCGAAGCTGCCGGCGAACACGGTGAGCGCCGACAGCAGCCGCGCCTGGTTGGCATCGAGCAGCTGCCAGCTCCATGCGATGGTGCGCTGCATCGAGGCATGGCGCGCGGGCGCATCGCCGCGCACGGCGCTGCGCGAGAGCAGCTCGAGGCGGGGCGTACCGGTGCCGCGCCATCGCTCGAGCATGGTCGCCGGCGAGAGGGTGCGAACGCGCGAGGCCGCCAGCTCGATCGCGAGCGGCATGCCTTCGAGCTCGCGCACCAGTGCGGCGACGGCGTCGCGGTTGCGCGCGCTCAGATGGAAATCGGCACGCACCGCGCGGGCCCGCTCGACGAACAGCGCCACCGCCGGGCTGGCGGCCAGCGACGCGGCGTCGGCGTCGGCGTCGGCCGAAGGCACAGGCAAGGGCTGCAGCTCGACGACCACTTCGCCGGGCAGCTCCATGGCCCGCCGCGACGTGGCCAGCACAACCAGCTGCGGCAGCGCTGCCAACAGCGCGCCGAAGGCTTCCACGGCGTCGCCCTGCAGTTGCTCGAGGTTGTCCAGCAGTAGCAGTGCGCGGCGGCCGGCGAGCGCGAGACCGAGCGCACGCAAGACGTCGTCACCCTCCTGGGGAATCTGCAGCGCGGTGACGATCACGCCGAGCGCCTGCGCGCCGCGCGTGCAGGCAGCCAGGGACACGAAGGCGATCAGGTCGAACGGTTCATGCGTCGACGCGAGGGCGGACGGCCAGTCGGCCTGCGGGCGCAGGGTGTGGGCCACCTCGACGGCCAGGCGAGTCTTGCCGCTGCCGCCGGGTCCGAGCACGGTGACCAGGCGGTGCGTGAGCAGCGCTGCGCGCAGTTGCGAGGCCATGGTTTCGGCGCCGAACATGCGCGTGAGATAGCTCGGAAGCTGGACCCGCGGCTCCCGCTCATGTGAAGGCATCGCTGCCGATGTCGTGAGCGTCGCAGGCGCTGCAGGCACCGCTCGTGGGGGCAGCGTTTCATGCAACGCCGACAGCCGGTTGCGCTCCTCGTCGATCCAGTCATCGAAAAAGCCCGGCAGCAGCTCGCCACGGTAGAGCGCGCGTGCGTCGTCGGTGCGGCCGGCATTTGCCAACTGCTCGAAGTGCAGCGCGTCGCATGCAAGGGCGTGGTCGACCACGCGCACATCCTGTCGGTCGGCCACCAGCACCGGACGGCGTGGTTCGCGTCCCGGCGGCTCGAGCAGTGACTTGAGCGTCGACAGCGCCTGCCGCAGCCGGTTGCGACCGACCTCGGGCGACACACCCGGCCACAGCAATTCGATGAGTGCCTCGCGACCATGGGCGCGGTGCGGCGCCATCGCCAGGCGCGCCAGCAGCAGGGTCACCGCGCGACTCGGCAGCCGCGTGATGCGCTGTGACCCGTCGCTGAGCACGAGCCCACCGAGCAGCGCGACATGCCATACCGCATTGGCGCCAGACGCATCGCCGGCCAGCGTTTGCGCAACCACGCGCATCGATCCCCCCACCCTTGTCGATGCATTCTAGGAACGCCCTGCCGCGCGCCAGGCGCCGGAATCGGGGTCGGCCCTCGCTATCGAATCCCCTGATCGTGGTGACCGGTCGCCTCCCGCAGAATCGGCTGCGCAGCAGGAGCCGCAGGGCATGGAGAAGATCTGGCTGAAGCAGTATCCGGCAGGTGTGCCGGCGCAGATCGCCGTCGACCTGTATGCCTCGCTGGTGGCGCTGCTGGAGGACAGCTTCGCCCGCTACCGGCAGCGGCCCGCCTATCGCTTCATGGGTCGCACGATCCGCTTCGGCCAGGTCGACGACCTGTCGCGCGCCTTCGCCGCCTATCTGCAATCGCTGGGCCTGGACAAGGGCGATCGAGTCGCGATCATGCTGCCCAACGTGCCGCAATACCCGGTGGCGGTGGCCGGCATCCTGCGCGCGGGCTACGTGGTGGTCAACGTCAATCCGCTGTACACCCCGCGCGAGCTGGAACATCAGCTGAAGGATTCGGGCGCCAAGGCGATCGTGATCCTCGAGAACTTCGCCGCCACACTGGCCCAGGTGATCGATGCCGTGCCGACGAAGAAGGTCGTGCTGGCCGCGATGGGCGACCTGCTCGGGCCCGTCAAGGGCCTGCTGGTCAACCATGTGGTGCGCAACGTGCGCAAGCTCGTGCCGGCGTTCTCGCTTCCCGGTGCCGTGCGATTCGGCGATGCGCTGGCGCAGGGTCGGCGCAAGACGTACACGCCGCCGAAGATCGGGCCCGACGACATCGCCGTGCTGCAGTACACCGGCGGCACCACCGGAGTCAGCAAGGGCGCAGTGCTGCTGCATCGATGCCTGGTGGCCAACCTGCTGCAGTCCGAGGCCTGGTACCAGCCGGCGCTGAAGAAGATCGCCGCGGGCGAGCAGGTCGTGACCGTGTGCGCGCTGCCGCTTTATCACATCTTCGGCTTCAACACGAACATGATGCTCGGCATGCGCATCGGCGGCTGCAACATCCTGATCCCCAATCCGCGCGACATCGCGGGGCTGCTGAAGGACCTGAGCCGCGAGCGCTTCCACAGCTTTCCGGCGGTCAACACGCTGTTCGGTGCGCTGGCCCAACACCCGGACTTCGACAAGGTCGACTGGTCGCATCTGGTCATCAGCGTCGGCGGTGGCATGGCGGTGCAGCAGGCCACGGCGCGGTTGTGGCTGCAGAAGACAGGCTGTCCGATCTGCGAGGGTTACGGCCTGTCGGAGACCAGTCCGTCGGTGACCTGCAATCCGGTGGATGCCACGGCCTACAGCGGCAACATCGGGCTGCCGCTGCCCAACACCGAGCTCGCGCTGCTCGACGACGAGGGCCGCGAGGTGGCGCTCGGCGCCGCCGGCGAGATCGCGGTGCGCGGGCCGCAGGTGATGGCGGGCTACTGGCAGCGCCCCGATGAGACCGCCAAGGTGATGACGGCCGACGGCTACTTCCGCACCGGCGACGTGGGCGTGATGGACGAGCGCGGCTATGTGCGCATCGTCGACCGCAAGAAAGACATGATCCTCGTGAGCGGATTCAACGTCTATCCGAACGAGGTGGAGGATGTGCTGACACAGATGCCCGGCGTGCTCGAATGTGCGGCCGTGGGTGTGCCCGACGACAAGTCCGGCGAGGCCGTCAAGGTCGTGCTCGTGCGCAAGGACGCGTCGATCACCGAAGCCACCGTGCGTGCATACTGCGAGGCCAATCTCACAGGCTACAAAAGACCCCGGGTGGTGGAGTTTCGCGACCAGCTGCCCAAGACGCCGGTGGGCAAGATCCTGCGGCGCGAGTTGCGTGACACCTCCCGATAGCGAATCCCGGCGCGCCATACCGCGATTGTTCGTCGATGCCGCCCTCGCGCCCGGCGCCGATTGCCTGCTGGGCGACAACGCCGTGCGCCACGTGCAGGTGCTGCGTCTGCAGCCCGGGGCCGCGCTCACCCTGTTCGACGGCCGCGGCGGCCAATGGCAGGCGCAGATCGCCCGCATCGGGCGCCGCGAAGTGAGCGTGAAGGTGGGCGCGCACGAATCGGTCGAGCGCGAATCACCACGTGCGGTCATGCTCGCCGTCGGCATGCCGGCCAACGAGCGCATGGACACCTTGATCGAGAAAGCCACCGAACTCGGCGTCGCGGCCGTCCAGCCGCTCGTCTGTCAGCGGTCGGTGCTGCGCGTGGCGGGCGTTCGGGCCGAGCGCAAGGCCGCGCACTGGCGCGCCGTGGCGGCGGCGGCCTGCGAACAGTGCGGTCGCAACCGGGTGCCGCCGGTGTCCGCTCCGCTGCCGCTGGCCGAGTTTCTCGCCCGCAGCGACCGGCCGTCGTCGCGCTGGCTGCTCAGCCTCGACGCGTCGGCGCGCTCGCCCCAGCGGCCGCCGCGCGATGAAGCGCTGTGTGTGCTGAGCGGCCCGGAGGGCGGTTTCACCGATGCAGAAGAGGCCCTGGCCCTCGGTGCCGGTTTCGTGCCGGTGTCGCTGGGCGGCCGGGTGTTGCGGGCCGACACGGCACCGCTGGCCGCGCTGGCCTGGCTGGCGATGGAGGATGCGTGAATCGCCAGCTGCTGCTGTTGACGATCTGTCAGGGCCTGTTCTTCACCAACAACGTCACCTTCGTGGCCGTCAACGGCCTCGTGGGCCTGGCGATCGCGCCCTACGGCTGGATGGCCACGCTGCCGCTGACGGCCTACGTGGGCGGCGCAGCGCTGGCCTCGCAGCTGGTGGCGCGCCACCAGCGGGCCTATGGGCGACAGCGTTGCTTCCGCAACGGCCTGTTGGTGGCGATCGGTTCGGCCGGCATCTGCGCGCTGGCGGCGATGACGCGCAACTTCTGGCTGCTGCTGGCCGGCACGCTGGTGGCGGGCTACTACAGCGCCAATGCCTCGCTGTATCGCTTCGCGGCGATCGAGCTGGTCGACGGCAAGCACAAGGAGCAGGCGATCTCGTGGGTGCTGGCCGGCGGCATCATGGGCGGCGTGATCGGGCCCAATCTGGCGAGCGTGACACGCGACGCGTTGCCGGTCGCGTTCGCCGGTGCCTACGTGGCGCTGATGGGGGTGGCGCTCGTGTCGCTGTGGGTGATGTCGCGCATCCACTTCCCGCCGCTGCCGGGTGGCATCGGTGCGGCTCGGGCCGGGCGCAGCGTGCGCGAGCTGGCCCGGCAGCCGACTTTCGTGGTGGCCATCGTGGGTGCGGCGCTTGGCTACGGCGTGATGAATCTGCTGATGGCGGCGACGCCGATCGCGATGCAGCAGTGCACCCACCCCTTCTCGGCGGTCGCGCTGGTGCTCGAGACCCATGTGCTCGCGATGTTCGTGCCGAGCTTCTTCACCGGCCATCTGATCCGGCGCTTCGGCGTGCTGCGTGTGATGTCGGCCGGTGTGGTGCTCAACCTGGCCTGCGTGCTGTTTGCGCTGTCGGGCCAGGAGGTGATGCATTTCGTTGGCGCGCTGATGGTGCTGGGCGTGGGCTGGAACTTCCTCTACATCGGCGGTACCACGCTGTTCACGCAGAGCTACCGTGCAGAGGAGAAGACGCAGGCCCAGGCCGCGATGGACACCACCGTGGCCGCGACGATGGCGCTCACCTCGTTCTCGTCCGGCGCGCTGGTGACCACCGGCGGCTGGCAGTGGATGAACCTCGCTTCGATGGTCCCGATGGCCATTGCCGCAGGGGCGATCGTCTGGCTTGCCCGGGAGCGGTCGCGGGCAGAGAATGCGCCGGCCTGACGACGGGCAAGGGAGCGACGACATGGGACTTCTGGATTCACTGATTGGCGGCGCGCTGCAGGGCGGCCTCGGCGGAGTGCTGGGCGGCTCGCCGGCCTCGGCAACGGGCGGCGGTTCGCAGACGGCGCTGCTGAATGCGATCCTCGGCATGCTGGCCAATGGCTCGGCGCAAGGCGGTCTTGGCGGCCTGGTGTCGAAGTTCCAGCAAAGTGGTCTCGACGATGTGATCGCCTCGTGGATTTCGAGCGGCCAGAACCGACCGATCTCGCCCGACCAACTGCGCGGAGCGCTCGGCGACGACACGCTGGGCCGGCTCGCGCAACAGGCGGGCCTGCCGAGCAACGATGTGCTGGGGCCGCTGGCCGAGCTGCTGCCGCAGGTGGTGGATCGGCTCACACCGCAGGGCCAGATGCCGCAAGGCGGCCTCGGCAACCTGTCGGACCTGCTCGGGATGCTGGCGCGCCGCTAGGAATCCGCGCCGGCACGCTCGCGCGGGCGCATCGAGCCGGCCACGAGATCGAAGCGGAACAACCGGCATTCGATCGGGCCGTTCCACATCGGCACGCGACGGCTTTCCTTCAGGCGCATCACCGACGGCAGCTTCGGGTCCGGACTGAGCACCCAGGCCGTCCAGCCCGGATAGTGGCGCTTCCAGTGCGCGGCCAGCTGAACGAAGAAGGCCTGGGTGTCGGCGGCGCCGTGCGCCTGCTCGCGCGCCGCTGAGGCCGGGGGTGGGCGCGCCGCGCCCCGGCCCTTGGGTGCGAGCCGTTCGCCATAGGGCGGGTTCATCAGCAGGGTGCCGGAGTCGGCCGGCGGCAGTCGCTGCAGGGCGTCGGCGGTCTTGAAAGTGATCGCGCCGGCCACGCCGGCACGCTCGGCATTGCGCGCAGCGAAATCGGTCATGCGAAACGACACATCGCCGGCATGGATGGCCACCGGCGACGGCCGCACGCGCTGGCGGGCTTGCTCCTGCAACTTGCGCCAGGCGGCCAACTGGTCGCGAAACGGCCCCAGACGCTCGAATGCGAATCGCCGCGCGATTCCCGGCGCGACGAGACAGGCGAGCTGTGCCGCCTCGATGGCGATCGTGCCGGCGCCGCAGCACGGGTCGAGCAGATCGCCCGCAGCGGCGTCGCCGCGCCAGCCGGCAGCGGCCAGCATCGCCGCCGCCAGCGTCTCCTTCAGTGGCGCCTCGCCCTTGCCGGCCGAGGCATCACGCCAGCCGCGCTTGAACAGCGGTTCGCCCGAGAGATCCACATACAGGCTGGCCTGCTGCGCGTCCAGGTGCAGCAGCAGCGACAGCTGAGGGTGGCGTGTGTCGACGTCGGGCCGCGCGCCGAGTGCTTCGCGCAACTGGTCGCACACGGCATCCTTGATGCGCAAGGCCGCGAAGTTCAGGCTCTTCAGCGGCGCATCGCGTGCGCTGACGTCCACGCGCAGAGTCTGTCGGGGCGTGATCCAGTCCTGCCAGCGTTGCGCGCGGGCCAATGCGTAGAGATCGTCTTCCTGCCGGTAACCGGCCTCGGCCACGCGCCACAGCACGCGCTGCGCCAGACGGCTTTCGAGGTTCAACCGCATCGCCAGCTCGACGTCGGCCTCGACGGCCACCCCGCCGCGCTGGCGCTGAACGCCTGCGCCTCGTGCGAGGGCGGTCACCTCCTCAGCCAGCAGGGGCTCGACCCCGCCCGCGCAGGGCAGGAAAAGGCTCGCGCGGGTCATTGGCAACCTGCCGGCTGCGCGCTCCGGTTCGTGAGCGCTTTGGAGCGGCCATGCGCGCTCATATGCAACCTACGCGCTGCGCGCTCCGGTTCGTGAGCACTTTGGAACGGCCATGCGCGCTCACAGCGCGCGGCGAAGGTTGGCCGGCGCGATCTTCAGCGCTTCGCGGTACTTGGCCACCGTGCGGCGCGCGACCTGGATGCCCTGCTCGGACAGCATCTGCGACAGCTGGCCGTCGGACAGCGGCTCCGATGGGTTCTCGGCGTCGACCAGCTGCCGAAGCAGCGCACGCACCGCGGTGCTCGAGGCGTTGCCGCCGGCGTCGGTGGCGAGCGACGAACCGAAGAAGTACTTCAGTTCGAAGGTGCCGAACGGCGTGCCCATGTACTTCGCGGTGGTCACGCGCGAGATCGTCGATTCGTGCAGCCCCAGCTCGTCGGCGATCTCGCGCAGCACCAGCGGCTTCATGGCGATCGCGCCGTGGGTGAAGAAGCTCTTCTGGCGGTCGACGATGGCCTGCGACACGCGCACGATGGTGTCGAAACGCTGCTGGATGTTCTTGACGAACCAGCGCGCCTCCTGCAGCCGTGCACTCAGGCCGGCGGCCGCGCCGTTGCGCTGCCCGCGGATGGCCTGCGCGTAGACATCGTTGATGCGCAGCTTGGGCATCACATCAGGATTGAGCTGGATGCGCCAGCCCCGGGCGCCGCGCACGACGAACACGTCGGGCACGACGATGCGCGAGTCGGATTCGCCGAAGCGGCGGCCCGGCTTGGGCTCGCACTGCACGATCAATTCGCGCGCCTCGCGCAGCTCGTCCTCGCCGGCACCGGTGGCGGCGATCAGGCGTTTCACGTCGCGCCTGGCCAGCAGCTCCAGGTGCTGGCGGCAGATCAGAAGGGCCAGCGCCTGCGCGGCGCTGCGCGGCTTTGCGCGCAGTTGCAGGCACAGACAATCGGCGAGGTCGCGCGCACCCACACCCGGCGGATCCATGCTTTGCAGCCAGTGCAGCGCGCACTGCAATCGTTCGAGCAGCTCCTCGCGCGCCAGTGCATCATCACCGGCCAGGCGCTCGGCGATCTCGATCAGCGGATCCGCGAGGTAGCCGTCGCCGTCGAGCGACTCGATCAGCGCCTCGACCGCCGCACGCTCTTCCGGGCTCAGGCGCATGCCGGCGAGCTGGCCGCGCAGATGGTCCTGCAGTGTCGGTTCGGCGGCGCTTCGTTCATGCGCCTCGCTGTCGTCGTCCGTGGCCGCCGCGCCGGTGCCGCCGGCAGGCAGCTCGCGGATACCGTCGAAGTCGTCGCCCTCGGTGCCGTTCTCCCATTCGGCACGCTCGAGCGTGCCGAATTCGGTCGTGTCGAGCCCGCGGGCCTCGTCAGGCGCGTCGAAGCCGGTATCGTCGTTGTCGGTCGACGTGCGGTCGGCAGGCGGTTCACGTTCGACTCGCGCTTCAGACGCCGCCTCGGCTGCCGCGCCCGGACCCGGTGACTCTTCCTCGGTCTCGAGGAACGGGTTCTGGTCGAGCATCTGCTCGATTTCCTGCTGCAGCTCCAGCGTCGACAGCTGAAGCAGGCGGATCGACTGCTGCAGCTGCGGCGTCAACGCCAGATGCTGCGACAGGCGAACCTGAAGCGACGGTTTCATCGCCATCGTGCGCTACATCCGGAAGTGCTCACCGAGGTACACGCGGCGCACGTCGGCGTTCTCGACGATCTGCTGCGGCGTGCCCTCGGCCAGCACGCGGCCCTCGCTGATGATGTAGGCGCGATCGCAGATGCCGAGCATCTCGCGCACGTTGTGGTCGGTGATCAGCACACCGATGCCGCGCTGCTTCAGGAAGCCGATGATGCGCTGGATCTCGATGACCGCGATCGGATCGACCCCGGCGAACGGCTCGTCGAGCAGGATGAAGCGCGGCTGCGTGGCCAGGGCGCGGGCGATCTCGACGCGCCGCCGCTCGCCGCCGGACAACGCAGGCGCCGGCGAGTCGCGCAGCTTCTCGACGCCGAGGTCGCGCAACAGCGCCTCGAGCTGGCGATCGATTTCCGCCGGCTTCAGCGGCCGGCCGTCGGCATCGTGCTGCAGTTCGAGCACCGCGCGGATGTTCTCCTGCACCGACAGCTTGCGGAAGATCGAAGCTTCCTGCGGCAGGTACGACAGGCCCAGCCGCGCCCGCTGATGAATGGGCTTGCCCTGGATCGGCTGGCCGTCGATGCGGATCTCGCCGGCATCGGCGCGGACCAGGCCGACGACCATGTAGAACGTGGTCGTCTTGCCGGCACCGTTGGGGCCGAGCAGGCCGACGACCTCGCCGGCCCCGACGGCCAGGTGCACCTCGGAGACCACGCGGCGCGAACCGTAGGTCTTCTGCAGGCCGGTCACCTCGAGCCGGCTGGCCATCGCGGGCGGGGTGGGTGCGAGCACGGCCGTCAGCGCCGGTCGCCCAATGCCGGACTCGGGCGCAACTCGCTGCCGGCGGCGCTGGCCGCCGGCTCGCGCGGTGCGATCACCGCACGCACGCGACCGCCGGGATTGTCCGGTGTGACGGTTCCGCCCTGCACGGTGAACACCTCGGCGAGGTTGTCCCAGACGATCTGGCTGCCCGAGATCTCGTCGGCGACCGTGCCACCTCGCACGCGACGCACCACCGCGCTGCCGATGAAGCGCAGCGTGTCATTTCGCGAGTCGTATTCCACGCGGTCGGCGCGCCCCTCGACGTATTCATCGCCCACCTCGCGTCGTTGGCGATAGCTGGCCTGGGCCAAGCTGGAGCCGATGGCCAGCGCCTGGCGAAAGCCGTCGGAGGTCTCGCGCAGTTCCAGACGGTCGGCCCGGATCTGGAGCGTCCCTTGGGCGATCAGCACGTTGCCGGTGCAGATGCTGACCTGCCGGGCCAGGTCGACGGTGCAGGGCTTGTCCGATTCGAGCGTCATCGGCTTGCTGCGGTCGGACTTGTCGGCTGCTGCCGCTGCCGCCATCAGACCGAGCGCCACGGCTATCCAGGCGCGGCGGACGAGGTGATGGGGGTGGTGATACATGGCCGGCACAGAAATTGCAGGCCATTCTAGCCGGCCACCTGGTGCGGCCATGCGACGGAATGCGCGGTGGGGCTCTCAGGGGCGACGGCTCAGGAGGCGAATCGGTCCGGCCTTCGCCAGCCGTCGCGCGCGAGACGCACGACGGTCTTCGGCAGGCATTCGCGAGCCCGCAATGGGCTCGCTCGTGTCCCGCCTCAGCCGTCGGGCGTGAAATCGCCCTCCGGCCTTCGCCAGCCGTGCGACGCCTTCCGGCGTCGCAGGTGCGGGCTCAGCCCTTCGCCACCCGCTGGATCAGGTACTCGGTGACGCGCAATGCCTTGTCCTGGTCGCCGGTCATCGACGGCGACGTGAAGTAGCGGCCGTGAATACCCAGCGTGGGAACGCCGTCGATGCGGTAGGCATCGGCCAGCTGTCGCGCCTGCTTGGCCTTGCTGGCCACTGTGAAGCTGCGGAAGGTTTCGGTGAACTTGGCACCGTCGATGCCGTTGGCCGTCATCAGGGCCACGATGTCGGCTTCCTTGTCGAGACGCTGCTTTTGCACGTGGATCGCGGTGAACACCTTGCGATGCATCGCCTCGAGTTGCCCCATGGCCTCGAGCGCGAGAAAGATCTTCTGGTACGGCTCGTGCGGCGCGGAGAACGCCACCGGCACGCGGCGGAAGGCCACGTTGGCGGGCAGCTTCTGTGTCCATTCGTGCAGGCGGGGCTCGAACGCGTGGCAATGGGGGCACCAGTAGCCGAAGAACTCCACGACCTCGATCTTGCCGGTGGCAGGCATCGCGATCGGCTGGGCCAGGCGCGCATAGTCCTTGCCTTCCACAGGCGCGGCCTGCGCGTGCACGACAGCGGGGGCGGCGGTGGCCGCGAAGGCCAGTTGCAGCGCAAAGTCACGACGGTTCATGGTCTTCCTTGGATGGTGTCAAACGGTTGTCCCTCAGCGCTCCACGCGCACCAGAGCGGCCGTCTCGCCGGCGGCCTGGAGCTTGTTCTGGTTGGATTCGGCCTCGTCTCGCATCTGATACGGCCCCAGCCGCACCCGGTACATGATGCGGCCCGACTGCTCGCGCTCGGTGATCTTTGCGCTGTAGCCCTGCATGGCCAGACGGGCTCGCTGTTGTTCGGCATCTTCGGATTTCGAGAACGCACCCACCTGCACGAAGTACACAAACGGATCACCGCCGGGCTTGGTGGACGGCGTGGGCGCGCCGTCCGGGCGCACGGCCGCCGGCGGCGATGGGCTGGCGACCGGACCGGGAGCCGATGCCGGTCGAGCCGTCGCGCCGGGGGCGGGCACCGCCGCCGTGGCGGCCGGGGCCGAGCCGCCGCGGGCCGGCACCTTGCCGGTCAGCGGCGCATTCGGGTCCCAGTTCTTGTTGCGTTCGATCTCGGCGGCGTCTTGCTCCGGGCCGCGCTGCGGCACCTTGTTGACGAACGGCACGGGCACCTTGGTCACGTACAGCGCCACCGCCAGCGCCAGCGCCAGGCCGATCAGCACGCCGACTACCAACCCCATCGCGAAACCGCCGCGTTGCGACCTCATGCCGCGTCCTCCATCCCTTCCCGGGTCATTGATTGCGGTGCCTCCACGCCGAGCAGCGCGAGCGCGTTGGCGAGCACCTGCCGAGTGGCCGCCAGCAGCGCGATGCGCGAGCGCGCCAGCGTTGCATCGTCCACCAGGAACCGCTCGGCCGCGTAGTAGGCGTGAAAAGCCGCGGCCACCTCGCGCAGATAGAACGCGAGATCATGCGGCGCCATGGCCTCGGCGGCGCCGGACAGCACTTCGGGATAGCGCGCGAGCGCGAGCATCAGCTGGGCCTCCGACGGCGCCGCGAGCAGCGACAGATCGGGTGCGCCGTCGTGAGCCGCACGCCCGGTCTGCGCCTCGTACTGCGCCAGCACCGAGCAGATGCGCGCATGGGCGTACTGCACGTAGAAGACCGGGTTCTCGTCATTGCGCTTGAGCGCGAGGTCGACATCGAACACGAACTCGGTGTCGGCCTTGCGGCTGATCAGGAAGAAACGCACCGCGTCGCGACTGGTCCACTCGATCAGGTCGCGAAGCGTCACGTAGCTGCCTGCACGCTTGGAGATCTTGACCTCCTGGCCGCCACGCATCACGGTGATCATCTTGTAGAGCACGTAGTCCGGGTAGCCCGCCGGAATGCCGGCGCCTGCGGCCTGCAGTCCGGCGCGCACGCGCGCCACGGTCCCATGGTGGTCGCTGCCCTGCACATTGATCACCTTGGTGAAACCGCGTTCCCACTTGGCGATGTGGTACGCGACATCCGGCACGAAGTAGGTGTAGCTGCCGTCGGACTTGCGCATCACGCGGTCCTTGTCGTCGCCGTAGTCGGTGGTGCGCAGCCACAGCGCGCCGCCGTCCTCGAAGGTCTTGCCTGCGCCCTGCAGCCGCTGCACCGTCTGTTCGACGCGCCCGTCGCGGTAGAGGCTGGACTCGAGGTAGTAGTTGTCGAAGCGAACACCGAAGGCGCGCAGGTCCAGGTCCTGTTCGTGCCGCAGGTAGGCGACGGCGAAGCGACAGATGCCATCGAAATCCTGCGCGTCGCCGCTGGCGGTCACTTCCCGATCGTCGGCGCGCACGGTCCGGCGCGCCAGGTAGTCGGCCGCGATGTCGGCGATGTACTCGCCGTTGTAAGCCGTTTCGGGCCATGCCTCGTCGCCCGGCTTCAGGCCACGGATCCGGGCTTGCGTCGACAGGCCGAGGTTGGTGATCTGCGCGCCGGCATCGTTGTAGTAGAACTCGCGCGTGACGCTCCAGCCCTGCGACTGCAGCAGGTTGCAGATGCTGTCGCCGAGCGCCGCGTTGCGCCCATGGCCCACGTGCAGCGGACCGGTCGGATTGGCCGAGACGAACTCGACCATCAGTCGCTGCCCATGCGTCGGGCGACATCCGAACGCCGCGCCGGCGGCCAGGATCTCGGCCACCACCTGCTGCCGCGCCGCGGCGCGCAGGCGCAGATTCACGTAGCCCGGTCCGGCAATCTCGGTGGTCTCGACCCAGCGCTGCACGGCAGGCTGGGTCTGCAGGGCGTCGACGAGTTTCGTCGCGATCTCGCGCGGCGGCCGGCGCAGCGTTCGCGCCAGCGACATGGCGGCCGTGATGGCCAGGTCGCCGTGACTCGCGTGCTTGGGTGACTCGAAGGCCGGTGAAGGCGGGGCCTCGGGAGCCACCTGCGCCAGCACGACGCCGAGCGCCTGCAGCAGCTCCTGCTTGGCTTGGATCATTCGGCGGATTCTACTTTTGACCTTTCGGCGGCATGTCACAGACGGCCGCTTGGCAAATGCCGCACATTCGCCCTGCTTATTCCGCGCGGATGGTGGTTGGCCCCTTTCAGAATGGCTCGGCGGCGCACCTCCACGCGCACCGCGGCCCAGCCATGAAACTGAACGACTTCATCACCCAGATCGCGCCGCTGGAGGCCGACGTGCCGACCATGCCCGAGATGCGCATCGGCGGCTACATGCTGCAGGGTCTGCTCGGCGAGGGCGCCACCAGCGAGGTGTTCCTGGCGCACGACGAATTCCACGATCGTCGGGTGGCGATCAAGCGCGCACGCCGCGCGGCGCTGATGGACGACGCCGAGGTGCGGTTCCGCGACCACTTCTTCGCCGCCGAGGCGGCGCTGGTGGGCCAGCTCAAGCATCCGAACATCGTGCAGATCTATGACGCGGTGGACGACCCGCTGGCGCCGTATCTGGTGATGGAGTACGTGCCGGGCACGACGCTGAAGAGCTTCTGCCGCCCCGACGCGCTGCTGTCGCTGCAGCAGGTGGTCGAGGTCGGTTTCAAGTGTGCAATGGCGCTTGGATTCGTGGCGCGGCGCGGCTTGATCCATCGCGACGTGAAGCCGGCCAACGTGCTCGTCGTCGTCGAAGACGGCCAGGTGCTGGAGGTCAAGATCACCGACTTCGGCAGCGCGATGGACACCCAGTCCGATCGCACGCAGGTCGTGCGCGTGGGCTCGCTGCCGTACATGTCGCCCGAGCAGCTCGACGGGGCCGCGCTGGATGCGCGCGCCGATCAGTACTCGCTGGCCGCGGTGCTGTATCACCTGATTGCCGGGCGCCCGCCGTTCGATGCGCCAAGCCAGGCGGCGCTGATGAACAGCATCTGCCACGACGCGCCACCCTCGCTCCACACCTTGCGGCACGACGTGCCCGACGCGCTGGATGCCCTGCTTCAGCGCGCTCTGTCGAAATCCCGGCTCGACCGCTTCGAGGACTGGGAAGGCTTCGCGCAGGCGCTCTCCGCGCTGGTCCAGCGCCGCGACGTGCCGCGCGAGGGCGGGCACCAGCTGCTCGACTCCGAGCGGTTCGGGCTGTTGCGCGCGCTCGAGTTCTTCAAGGACTTCGGCGACGTGGCGTTGTGGGAGGTGGTGCATCGCGCCGACTGGCAGCGCCACGAGCTCGGTGCGGCCATCTACAAGAAGGGGCAGGTCGGGACCACCTTCCACATCATTGCTGCCGGCCAGATCGAGATCTTCCGCGACGGCAAGCGCGTGGCGCTGCTCGGCGCCGGCACCTCGGTGGGCGAGATGATGTACCTGGCGCCGAGCCCGGAGCTGCGGGTGCACAGCGCCGACGTGCTGGTCACCGATCCGGCAACGACGATCTCGTTCACGCCCGCGCTGATGGAACGGCTGTCACCGGCGACGCGCCAGCTGTTCGACGCGGCGTTCATCCGCGTGCTCGTGCGCCGGCTGCATGCCGCGCATCAGGCGCTTCAGCATCCGCGGCGCGTGCTCTAGATCAAGCGCGTTGCGCGCCGGCCCCTAGGGGAATCGTTCAGCGGTCCACCGCCGGATCGTGCGCTGCGTTGTGGCCTTGCCGCTCGGAGGAGGCTGTAGTCCAATCGCCCGCGGCATCCATGCCAGACGAGACCCATCGAGGAAGGAGAAGCTGTCCATGAAGAAGTTGATTCCCGCCATCACCCTGGCGATCGCTGCGTTGGCCCTGAATGCGCAGGCCGCCGACGAGAAGAAGCCCACCGCGCAGCAGAACAAGATGACCGCGTGCAACAAGGAGGCCGGCGACAAGAAGGGCGACGAACGCAAGGCGTTCATGAAGACCTGCCTGTCGGCCAAGAAGGAAACGCAGCAGGACAAGATGAAGGCCTGCAACAAGGAAGCCGGCGACAAGAAGCTGGCCGGCGACGAGCGCAAGAAGTTCATGAGCACCTGCCTGAAGGGCTGAGGCAGGACATGAGCGAGCCCCCGCGGGCTCGCGAATGCCTGCCGAAGGACGTCGCGCGTCTCGCGCGCGACGGCTGGGGGAGGCAGGACATGAGCGAGCCCCCGCGGGCTCGCGAATGCCTGCCGAAGCGGCCCGGCATGCAAGCCGGGCCTTGGGGTGCGGTGGCCGTGCGACGAACGCCAGCGTGCTCTACCTCACCCCCACCCCCCGCGCCATCAACACCCCCAGCAGCGGCGGCACCACCATCAGGTGGGTCACCAGCATCATCCGTCGCCTTGCCCAGTCGAGCGCGGTCGCGCCGGGCATCGAACCGCCCAACGACACGCTGCGTTGCCAGCGGGTGAGCTGGCGACTCACGGTCCACGCGCCGCCCCACATCAGCAGCACCAACGCCAGCTTGGCCTGCAGCAGCGGCTGTGTGGCGTACCAGCCGAAGCCCTTGATGCCCCACACCATGCGAAGCAAGCCGGTCACGAGCGTCGCGGCGGCTGCCAGGTGCGCGAGCCGGGCCACGGCGGCCAGCCGCAGCATCGCGGCCGGGTTGCACCAGGCGGGGCGCAGCAGCGCCGTCTGGCTGGTGAGGAAGACCACCCAGCCCAGCAGCGCTGCAATGTGCAGGTAGGCCAGGACAGACTCGAGCACCATCTCGGTTCAGGTCGCGGCAACCCGCGCCTTGGCGGCGCCTGTGTGCGACACCTGCCAATAGCGCGCATCGCCATAGCTCTGCTTCAGGTGCTCGATCCACAGGCGCAGCCGCAACGGCAGGTGCTTGCGCTGCGCGATCACCGCGAACACGCCGTTGGGCGGCGCGGCAAAGTCCTCGAGCACGGCGACCAGATGCCCGGTCGCGACCTCTGCGGCCACCTCCCAGGTGCTGCGCCAGGCGATGCCCAGACCCTGAAGGCACCAATCGTGCAGCACCTGACCATCGTTGCAATCGAGCGGTCCGCCCGGCCGCACATGCGTGACCTGGCCATCGATGGTGAAGGCCCAGCCCCGCAGCTGGCTGGCATCGGACGACAGGCTCAGGCAACGGTGCCGCAACAGCTCCGACGGATGGGCCGGCACGCCGGCCCGCTTGAGATACCCCGGGGCCGCCACGCACAGGCGTCGGTTGTCGGCCAGCCGCACACTGACCAGGCTGGAATCCGGAAGGTCGCCGACACGCACCGCGCAGTCGAAGCCTTCGTTGACGAGGTCCACCACCCGATCCGACAGGTTCAGCGACACGCTGACTTCGGGATGCAGGCCCTGGAACCTTGGCACCAGCGGGGCCACGTGCCTGCGCCCGAACCCGGCCGGCGCCGTGATTCGCAAGTGACCACTGGCTTTCACGCCGCCCTCACTGACGCTGCCTTCGGCATTTGCGAGATCCGACAGGATGCGCTGGGCGTCCTCGAGAAACGCGCTGCCTTCGTGAGTCAGGGAAATGCGGCGCGTGGTTCGCAACAGCAGCTTGACGCCCAGCCGCTCTTCCAGCGCATCGATGCGGCGGCCGATCACGGCGGGAGCGACCCCTTCTGCATTCGCCGCCGCGGTCAGACTGCCCCGGTTGGCCACCGCCACGAACGATTCGATCTGCTTCAGGCGGTCCATGGCCGAGATTAGCGTCGCTGCGGTCATTGATCAACGACAAAGCCGCCCGCGGTGCTTCGGTGAAGCCGGGCGTGCGGCCCGGATTCCGGCCTTGCGGGTCAGCAAACCAGCGTCGCGTTGGGTTCGAATCGCGCCCTCCCCAGGACATAGAGTGAGGGGCAATGACCAATGCCGCCGAAACTGACGCCCAACCGAAGGCCGTACTCTTCGACGCCTACGGCACGCTGTTCGATGTCCATAGCGTCGTCGAACTGGCCGAGCGCCACCTGCCCGGCTACGGTGCGTCGCTGTCGCAGCTTTGGCGAGACCGTCAGATCGAATACTCGCGCCTGTGTTCGATGAGCGGGCGCTGGCGGCCGTTTTCCGAGATCACCCGTGCCGGGCTGCGCCAGGCCGCGCTGCGACTGAAGCTCGCGCTCGCGGCGGACGTCGAGGCGGCGCTGATGGCGCAATACCAGGCGCTCGCGCCTTATGCGGAGAACGCCGAGGTCCTGCGCGCCCTGTGCGCACGCGGTGTGCGATGCGGCATCCTGAGCAACGGCGACCGGGCGATGCTGGAGCCGCTGTTGCGGCATTGCCGCTTCGAGGCGCTGATCGACCCGCTGCTGTGCGCCGAGACCGTACGGCGCTTCAAGACCGATTCCGCCGTCTACGACCTCGGGCCGCGCGCGCTGGGACTGCGCGCCGAGGAGATCCTGTTCGTCTCCAGCAACGGCTGGGACGCGATCGGTGCCACCTGGTACGGCTACACCACGCTGTGGGTCAACCGCAGCGATGCACCACTCGAATCGCTGGACACCTCACCGACGCGCATCGGCCGCAGCCTGCGCGACGTGCTGGACTTCTTTTCCGACCGCTGAACCCGCACCGACCTCCAACCCCATGACCGAACGTACAACGATCCACAGCCTGCAGGTGGCCACTGTCCTGCAACGATTCATCGACGACGAGGTGCTGCCCGGCACTGGCCTCCAGCGCGAGGCGTTCTGGCGCGGCTTCGACGCCATCGTGCGCGACCTCGCACCGAAGAATGCCGCCCTGCTCGCCGAGCGCGAGCGCCTGCAGGCCGAAATCGATGTCTGGCATCGCGCCAACCCCGGCCCGATCCGCAGCCTGCGCAACTACAAGAGCTTCCTGCAGAAGATCGGCTACCTGGTTCCGGTGCCGGCGAAAGTGACGGCGACGACGACGAACGTCGATGCCGAACTCGCGCTGCAGGCCGGGCCGCAGCTGGTGGTGCCGGTGACCAATGCGCGATACGCGCTGAACGCGGCCAATGCCCGCTGGGGTTCGCTGTACGACGCGCTGTACGGCACCGACGTACTGGGCGAAGACGGCGGCGCCGCACGCGGACCCGGCTACAACCCGATCCGCGGCGCCAAGGTGATCGAGTACGCACGCTACGTGCTCGATCGCTGCGTGCCGCTGAAGAAGGGTTCGCACATCGACTCCACCGGCTATGCGGTGGTCGACCACGCACTGGCCGTGACGCTGAAGAACGGCACCACGGTCGGCCTGAAGAACCCAGCGCAGTTCGTCGGCTTCCAGGGCGAGATGGGAGCGCCGTCGGGGGTGCTGCTGTCGCACCACGGGCTGCACCTGGACATCCGCATCGATCGCCAGCATCCGATCGGCGCGACCGACCCCGCGGGCGTGAGCGACCTGGTGATCGAGGCGGCGTTGTCGACCATCCTCGACCTCGAGGATTCGGTGGCGGTGGTCGATGCGGCCGACAAGGTGCATGCCTACCGCAACTGGATGGGCATCCTCAAGGGCACGCTCACCGAGCAGGTGAGCAAGGGCCGCACCACGTTCACGCGCGGGCTGAACCCCGATCGGCTCTACACCGGGCCGCGCGGCGAAGACGTGGTGCTGCACGGCCGCTCGCTGCTGTTCGTGCGCAACGTCGGGCACCTGATGGGCAACCCGGCGATCCTGTGGGGCCCGGGCGGCACCGAGATTCCCGAGGGCATCCTCGACGCGGTGGTCACCACCGCGATCGCGCTGCACGACCTGCGCGGCGACACGGAGGGCTCGACAGGCGGTGCCCGCGCCGCGGGCTCGACAGGCGCTGCCCGCGCCGCGGGCATTCGCAACTCGCGTCGCGGCAGCGTCTACATCGTCAAGCCCAAGATGCATGGCCCGGCCGAGGTCGCCTTCGCCGGCGAGCTGTTCGCGCGCGTCGAGCAACTGCTCGGTCTGCCGGACTCCACCGTCAAGCTCGGCATCATGGACGAGGAGCGCCGCACCAGCGTGAACCTCAAGGCCTGCATCGCCGCGGCGGCCAGCCGCGTGGCCTTCATCAACACCGGCTTTCTCGATCGCACCGGCGACGAGATCCACACCGCCATGCTGGCCGGAGCGATGATCCGCAAGGGCGAGATGAAGTCGTCGAAGTGGATCGCGGCCTACGAGCGGCTGAACGTGCTGGTGGGTCTGGCCTGCGGCCTGCGCGGCAAGGCGCAGATCGGCAAGGGCATGTGGGCGATGCCCGACCTGATGGGCGCGATGCTCAAGCAGAAGATCGTGCATCCACAGGCCGGTGCCAACACCGCGTGGGTGCCCAGCCCGACCGCGGCGACGCTGCATGCGTTGCACTATCACCAGGTCGACGTCTGGAAGATCCAGAAGGAGCTCGAGAAGATCGACCTCGATGCCGAATACGACGCGCTGATGGCCGATCTGCTCACCGTGCCGGTGGCCAGGAAAGCCGACTGGAGCGCGGCCGACCGCCAGCAGGAGATCGAGAACAACGCGCAGGGCATCCTGGGCTACGTGGTGCGCTGGGTCGACCAGGGCGTGGGCTGCTCCAAGGTGCCCGACATCCACAACGTGGGCCTGATGGAAGACCGCGCCACGCTGCGCATCAGCAGCCAGCACATCGCGAACTGGCTGCACCACGGCGTGGTCACCGAATCGCAGGTGCGCGAGACCTTCGAGCGCATGGCCG
>JAEUPI010000039.1 GCA_016790175.1 Burkholderiaceae bacterium
TAACTTGCCCCAAGCATGGCTGGACCTTCGACGTGCGCAGCGGCGCCTGCACCGCGCAGGGCGACCGGCCGCTGCGTGCGTTCGAGTGCCGCGTCGTCGACGGCCGGCTGCAGGCGCGCTGGTAGAGGGCGGCGCGCCGCATTCGATTCATTTCCACCACCCCTGCAAGAGGAGACACCATGAAAGCAACTGCAATCGTCCGCGGCAGCGCCGTGGCCGCGGCCTGCGCTGTCGCAGCCCCGGTTTTCGCGACCAACGGCTACTTCCCGCATGGCTATGGCATGAAGGCCAAGGGCATGGGCGGCGTGTCCACCGCGCTGGCCGAGGACAGCATCGTCGGCGCGACCAATCCGGCGGCGATGGTGTGGATCGGGTCGCGGATGGACGTCGGGCTCGACATCTTCATGCCCAAGCGAGATGCGGAGCGCACCGGCGCTCAGCCGCCGGGCTCGCCGCTCAACGGCAAGGTCGAGAGCGACAAGAAGGCGTTTCCCATCCCCGAATTCGGCTACAGCCATCCGCTTGGCCGCGACATGGCCGTCGGTGTCACCGTTTACGGCAACGGCGGTATGAACACCACCTATCCGGAGGGCAACTTCAACTGCGGCACCGGCCCGGCCAACATGCTGTGCGGGAGCGGCACCCTGGGCGTCGACCTGTCTCAGCTGGTCATCGCGCCGACCTTCGCTGTCCGACTCGCCGATCGGCATGCACTTGGCGCGGCGCTCTTGCTGGGCTACCAGCGCTTCAAGGCTACCGGCGTGCAGGCGTTCACCGCGTTGAGCAGCTCGCCGGCCGACGTGACCAACAACGGCTACGACAGCTCGACGGGCGTCGGCATTCGCGTCGGCTATCAGGGCCGCCTGACCGACCAGCTGACGCTCGGCGTCGCGTATGCGCCGAAGATGAACATGGGCAAGTTCGAGAAATACCGCGGCCTGTTCGCCGGCAACGGCGACTTCGACATTCCCGAGCACTACAGCATCGGCGTCGCGTTCTCGCCGCTGCCGGCGTGGACGATCGCGCTCGACCTGGGCCGCATCAACTACAGCGGCGTGCCCGCGGTGGGCAATCCGAGCTCGAACGCCGCGCCGCTGGGTGCGTCGAACGGCCCCGGCTTCGGCTGGAAGAACATCGACGTGGTCAAGCTCGGCGTCATCTGGCGCATGAACGACGCCTGGACGCTGCGCGCCGGCTACAACCGCGGTGACAACCCGATCACTTCGGCCGACGTGACTTTCAACATCCTCGCGCCGGGCGTGATGAAGGATCACTACACCGCCGGCTTCACCTACGGACTTGACAAGAGCAACGAGATCACCGGATTCGCGATGATTGCGCCGCGCCAGACCGTGACCGGTTCGTCCCTCTTCAACTCGCTTTTCGGCCCCGGCGCCGGCGGCAGCGAGACGATCGGCATGAAGCAGACCTCGGTCGGCGTGTCCTGGGGCCGCAAGTTCTGATGCAGTGTGGCGCCGGCCGCGTTCAGCGCGGCCGACGCTGATCGGGCCGCACGCGCGGCTCGAGTGCGGCCTGTGCGTCGTCGCCGTCGACGACGCGGCCTGAGGTGTCGACAAGCCGCTGTTCGAAATCGTTCCAGCCGCGCACGCCGGTCTTCAGCGACACCACGTCGCGAAACCCGAGCTGCCCCATTACGTCTGCAGCCAGCAGCGATCGCTGGCCCGAGCGGCAGACGACGACGATCGCGCGCTCGCGCCCGCCGGCGAGCGCCGGCACCGTGTCGTCGTAGTCCCATTCGCAGGCGGCCTCGAGCACGCCGCGCGGCACGTTCAGCGAGCCGTCGATGTGCGACTGCGCAAATTCGGCCGGCTCGCGCACATCGAGCACGAGCGGCGCATCGCCACGCGCGATGCGCTCGGCCAGGTCCCAGGGCATGATCTGCGGCACACGCTGCGATGCGTCGGCCAACAACTCGGCATAGGTCTTCATGCC
The DNA here is from genome assembly GCA_016790175.1 of Burkholderiaceae bacterium. Taxonomy (GTDB): domain Bacteria; phylum Pseudomonadota; class Gammaproteobacteria; order Burkholderiales; family Burkholderiaceae_C; genus JAEUPI01. Next base: position 1,954 of record JAEUPI010000039.1, read on the forward strand.
GCCATTGTCGGCCGGCGGCGGCAACGCCTCGGGAACCGGTCTACCGGTAGCGCCGGATCATCGCCTCGAGCGGCAGCGGCTTGATGCGGTCGGCCTGGCCGGCGCAGCCGAAGGCCTCGAAGCGGGCCCGGCACACGCCCTGCGCCGCGTCGCGCGCGGCGATCAGCGCCTTGCGCGGGTCGAACTCGCTGCGCTGTTCGGCGAACACCTGGCGCATCGCGCCGGTCATCGCGAGGCGGATGTCGGTGTCGATGTTGACCTTGCGCACGCCGCTTTTGATGCCGCGCTGGATCTCCTCGACCGGCACGCCGTAGGTCTCCTTGATGTCACCGCCGTACTTGCGGATGATCGCCAGCCACTCCTGCGGCACGCTCGAGCTGCCGTGCATCACCAGGTGGGTGTTCGGGATCTGTGCGTGGATCGCCGCGATGCGGTCGATGGCGAGGATGTCGCCGGTGGGCTTGCGGCTGAATTTGTAGGCGCCGTGGCTGGTGCCGATGGCGATGGCCAGTGCGTCGACGCCGGTGGCGGCGACGAATTCCTTGGCCTGCGCGGGGTCGGTCAGCAGCTGGTCGTGCGAGAGTTTGCCCGCGGCGCCGATGCCGTCTTCCTCGCCGGCCTCGCCGCTTTCGAGCGAGCCCAGGCAACCCAGCTCGCCTTCGACCGACACGCCCACCGCATGCGCCATCTCGCACACGCGCCGCGTGACGTCGACGTTGTAGTCGTAGGAGGCGGGCGTCTTGCCGTCTTCCTTCAGCGAGCCGTCCATCATCACGCTGGAGAAGCCCGAGCGGATCGACTGCTGGCACACGGCCGGCGACACGCCATGGTCCTGGTGCATCACCACCGGAATCTCTGGATGCGCCTCGATGGCCGCGGCCACCATGTGCCGCAGATAGGCCTCGCCGGCGTACTTGCGCGCGCCGGCGCTCGCCTGCAGGATCACCGGGCTGCGCGTCGCCTCGGCCGCCTGCATGATGGCCTGGATCTGCTCCAGGTTGTTGATGTTGAACGCCGGCACGCCGTAGCCATGTTCGGCGGCGTGGTCGAGCAGCTGGCGCAGCGAGATCAGGGCCATGGGGGTTCCTTCCGTGTCGTGAATCGGTTCAGCCGCGATGACGCGCGACCACGCGTGCCATCTCGAGCACCTTGTTCGAGTAGCCCCATTCGTTGTCGTACCAGGCGACGACCTTCACGAACGTGGGGTCCAGCGCGATGCCGGCCTCGGCGTCGAACACCGAGGTGCAGCTCTCTCCGCGAAAATCGGTCGCCACGACCTTGTCTTCGGTGTAGCCGAGCACGCCGCGCATCGGGCCCTCGCTGGCAGCCTTCATCGAGCGGCAGATGTCCTCGTAGCTCGCCGGCCGGGCCAGCTCGACCGTCAGATCGACCACCGAGACGTCGGAGGTCGGCACGCGAAACGCCATGCCGGTGAGCTTCTTGTTCAGCTCCGGGATCACGACGCCCACCGCCTTGGCGGCGCCGGTCGAGCTGGGGATGATGTTCTCCAGGATGCCGCGGCCGCCGCGCCAGTCCTTGTTGCTGGGGCCGTCGACCGTCTTCTGGGTCGCGGTGGCGGCGTGCACGGTGGTCATCAGTCCGCGCTTGATGCCGAAGCTGTCGTTCAGCACCTTGGCCACCGGCGCCAGGCAGTTGGTGGTGCAGCTCGCGTTGCTCACGATCGCCTGGCCGGCATAGCTGCGGTCGTTGACGCCGTAGACGAACATCGGCGTGTCGTCCTTGCTCGGTGCGCTGAGGATCACCTTCTTGGCGCCCGCCTCCAGGTGCTTGCCGGCAGTGTCCTTGGTCAGGAACAGCCCTGTGGATTCGACGACGACGTCGGCGCCCACCTCGCCCCATCGGAGTGCCGCTGCATCCTTCTGCGCGCTCAGGCGGATGCGCTTGCCGTCGACCACCAGCGTGCCGCCGTCGACGCGCACGTCGCGCCTGAATCGGCCGTGCACGCTGTCGTAGGTCAGCATGTAGGCCAGGTAGTCGGGCTCGAGCAGGTCGTTGATGGCCACGACCTCGATGTCGTTGTCGAAGTTCTGAACTGCGGCGCGAAACACCATGCGCCCGATGCGGCCGAAGCCGTTGATACCGATGCGAATCGTCAAGAGGTCGTCTCCAGAAGCGTGAAGGATGAATGCGTGCGAAGGCTGCGCACATGCAGGGCCACTTCGCCCAGGTCGTGGAACAGCCGGTGCGGCAGCGCGTCTTCGATCGGTACGCCGCCGCTGTAGCCGTAGCTCACGGCCCAGGCCGCGACGCCGGCGGCGCGCGCCGCCTGCACATCGATGCCCGAGTCGCCCACATGGGCCATGCGCCGTGTGTCGCCGCCCAGCACCTGCGCCACATGGCGCAGCACCGACGGATGCGGCTTCTTGTGCGGCAGCGAGTCGCCGCCGACGAGCAGATCCAGGTGCGCGTCCAGGCCATGCGCCTGCAGCACCCGTTCGGCCAGACGCCGCTCCTTGTTGCTGACGCAGGCCGTGCGCACACCCATGCGGCGCAGCTCGACCAGCACCTGCCGTGCACCCGGGTAGGCCCGGCTCGCGCTGCCGATGCGGCGATCGTAGTGCGCCTCATAGCCGGCGATCACGTCGTCGGCGCGCACGCGGTCGGCCAGTTGCGGCCGCTCGAGCAGCGCGCGTGCCAGCAACGCGATCATCAAGGCCCGGCCGCCATGGCCGATCAGCCTAACGATCTCGTCGGTCGGTCGCTCGGCGATGCCGCAGTCGGCGAGCGCCGCGTTGGCCGCAGCGACGATCTCGCCCGCGCTGTCGATCAGCGTACCGTCGAGATCGAAGCTGACGATGTCGCAGGTGTCCATGGTCTGTCGGTCCGGCTCGTTGCGGGTGCGACTGTAGGAGCCGATGCCGCGCCGGGCCATTCAGATCTCCTTTTCGCGCACTTAAGCAGTGCTGAATGGCTGCGCGGCTGATGAACCGCCTGTTCGCTGACGCGACGCTGACGTCGACGCTTGCATCGCACGCGGTGGACCCGAGCACGAGCGCGTTGCGTTTGCGTTCGATCAAATGCGATGCGGGTACGGCTTGACATCGTGACCGCGCGCTCGAGTCGACGACGACCACGCTGCGCGCCTGCACAGGCGCTAAAGGTTTACACCTACTCCAATAGAGGAATGTCACGCCGCGCACCCCTGTACCAGAATCCGCGCCGTCCGGCATCCGCATCTCGCCGGACACCTGCGCGGCATGCGCCGATCGCCGTCAGCGCATGTCGACCCGA
>JAEUPI010000086.1 GCA_016790175.1 Burkholderiaceae bacterium
TGCGTCGAACTCGAACGCGGCGAGTTGTCGTCGCTGGCTGCCTTGTTCTCGCCGGAACGCACCTCCGTGCCGGCCTGAGCTTCTTCGCTGGCCTGCCCCTTCGCCGCACCCACAAGGGAGCGCGGCGAACGGGTACGGCCCTCCTCCCACCTGCGGGGCATGCCCCGCAGGGCCTGCTCCGCCCATTCGCAACGGAGTCGGCCATGCCCGAAATCTCCCTGAACCCAGAGCAACGTGTGTACGTCATCTCCTGCGACGAAGGCACAAGCTGCTTCGGCTTCGACAACGCTCGCGATCACACCAACCAGATCGCAGAACTGCTGCACCGGCCCGATCTCGCGCTCGGGCCGGACGACCACGGCATCCTGGCCGGCTACGAGAAGTACGGCATAGCTGTTCATGCGTGGAGCCGCTCGCCGCTGGCGTCGAGAACCTACTTCGACCCCGGCACCGATCCCAAGGCGGCCGCGGTGCTGGAGCGCTGCCGCCGCGGCGGCAAGCAGGTTCGACTCATCCTCGGCGACACGGGCACCGGCCAGGCCTGGCTCGATGAGTACGACGTGGTCGGCCACATCGGCCGTTCGACCGGCTTGCTCAAAGTGCCGCTGCTCGTCGAACCCGGCGAGGATGGCGGTCCCGCGATCCTCACGGCCTGTGTGCTGGCGGTGGTGGAGTGGCACACCGGCCGCTATCTGTACCGGCATCCGGCACTTCAGCTGCCCGCGCTGTCGATCGCGCCCTCGACCGAGCCCGGCTATGCCTGGGACGTTCTGCGCGACACGAACGTCATCGCGCGGTTCCGTGACATCGCCCAGGCCGGGGGCTACGTGGCGTTCATGCGCGGCGCGACGGTGGAACCACGGGTCTTCCGCTGAGGGCAGTGCCGAGCCTTCGTCCGACAGTAGCCGCTTGCCACCGGCCTTCGAACGGTGAGCCTGTCGCTGTCGCGCGCACCTTGTGCGAGCCGTGCCTTCAGCACCTGGCACCTCGCACACTGGCAGGGCATCTTGGCTTCGGCCATCGCACGCTCTGCAGGAGCGTCCCGGCTCGCTCGGGCGTCGCGGTCGTTACCCGCATCGGCACTCGCGGCTCATCGCCGCCGTACGCCTTGACGCCAGTCGCGTCGCTCGCCCAGCGCCTCGTGCGCCGCCCATCACAGGCGGCCCGAGGCGCCTTCATCAATCCCAACGGGGACTCACCTCCCCGTTGGGACCGGTGGGTTCCCCACACCCCATGGAGAACCACCGATGGCACGCACCACTGCTGCCTGGCCGACCTCGGGCTGGCTGCCCGGCTTCGATCCGCAGGCGGCCGAGTCGTCAGACATGTCGGGCTGGGCCGATCTGTTCAACCCGGCTTCGACCGAAGTCCCTGAAGTTACCTCTGCTCTCCCGGTCCATCAGGCATCCGACATCGATGCCGAAGAGCAGGAAGTCGAAGTCGCACCCGTACGCGCCTCCTGGCGCGGCTCGTCCGATGCGGCTGTCGCGCTCAAGAGCGCGGCGTCTTGGCCGCCGGTCACGCGCGCGCACCTCGACGGAGTGCACGGCGCGGTCGCCAAGTTCGACTGCAACGTCGCCGCGATCGAGCTGCTTCAGCGGATCGAAGCCGAAGATCGCGCCGCCACCGCGGACGAGCGCAGCGTGCTGCTGCGTTTCACCGGCTGGGGCGGCATTCCCGCTGCCTTTAACCTTGAGGGCGCGGACGCGGCCTGGACCGCGCGGGCGCAGCACCTGGCAGCGCTGCTCGACGACAAGGACCACGCGTCAGCGCTGGCCTCGGTCAACAACAGCCACTACACCGAGATCCACGTGATCGAGGCGATCTGGCAGGCCGTTCAGCGCTTCGGCTTCGATGGTGGTCGTGTGCTCGAACCGTCCGCCGGTGTCGGCCACTTCATCGGCGCAATGCCGGGAACGTTGGTCGAGCGATGCAAGATCACCGCCGTCGAGATCGACCGCATTGCCGGTCGGCTGCTGCGGGCTCTGTACGGCCCCCACGGCGTCGACGTGCGCGTCGAGGCCTTCGAGAAGGTGGCACTGCCCGAGAGCTGGTTCGACCTGGCGATCGGCAACGTCCCGTTCGGCAACTACAAGGCCGCCGACGCGAGCCACCGCGCCTACGCGCGCTTCTCCATCCACAACTACTTCTTCGGCCGTGCGCTCGACCTGGTGCGGCCCGGCGGGCTGGTCTGCTTCATCACGAGCAGCCACACAATGGAGTCGCAGTCGGACAACGTGCGCGAGTACCTGGCGTCCCAGGCCGAACTGCTGGGCGCGATTCGTCTGCCCGCCGGCACCTTCGCCGGCATCGCCGCGACCGAGGTGCAGACCGACATCCTGTTCCTGCGCAAGCGAGAGCGGGGTGAGCAGACGCGCAGCGACTGGGTCGCTCGCAGTCTGGTGCCGGAGTTCATGCGGCACCGCCGGTGCCCTGACCGCTACCCGCAGATCAACGCCTGGTACGCGCAACAGCCGCAGTTCTGCATCGGGCGAATCGCCTACCGCAGCAACGGCTACGACGAGGTGCCGACGGCGGTGTTCGAGGGCGACCTGGAGGCGACGCTGCGCGAGCGCGTCGAGCTGCTGCCTGAAGGCGGCTACAAACCGGCAGTCCCCTCCGTCGTGCCGAGGGCCAAGGCCACGCTTCCTGCCGAACCCGGCGCCAGACCGGGCAGCTACCGGATGCACCAAGGGCGCGTCCATCGGGCCACAGCCTACGAGCTCGTGGACGTTCACGACGAGTTGAACGCCACGCAGCGCAGCCGCATCACCGGGCTGTGCGCGATCAGGGACCACGCACGGGCGCTGCTCGATGCGCAGCTGGCCCACGACGACGACGGGCAACTCGCCCACCAGCGAGCGATGCTCAACGGCACCTACGACCGCTACGTCGCGCGTCACGGCTGTCTGAGCAGCCGGGCCAACGCGCTGGCGTTTCGGCGCGACCCGGACTACCCGCTGCTGCTGTCGCTGGAGCACTACGACGACGAGTCGGACACGGCGAGCAAGGCGGCGGTGTTCAGCCGGCGCACCCTGCGCCGCGTGACGGCCCCGCAGTCGGCGGCCGATCCGGCGGAAGCGCTGGCGGTCTCCGTGCAGTGGCGCGGCCGGGTCGATCCGGCCTACATGGCCGGACTGCTAAAGGCGCCGGAGCACGAGGTGATGGAGGCCCTCAGCGAAAGCGGGCTGGTGTTTCTCGATCCGGGCGACCGGGCCTGGAAGACGGCCGACGAGTACCTGTCGGGCAACGTCAAGGCGAAGCTGAAGCAGGCGGTGCTGTCCGGCGCGGAGTACCGGCGCAACGTCGCCGCGCTGGAACGGGTGCAGCCCGAAGACCTGCCGCCGGCGTCGATCGAGCCGAGGCTGGGCGCCGTGTGGATCCCCGCCGGCGATGTGGAGGCCTTCATCCGCGACGTGCTGGAACTGAAGGACTGCGACGTGTCGTACTCGGCCGAGGCGGGAGCCTGGTCGGTGCGCTACCCGGAATGGAGCGCGCGGCAGAACGTGAAGGTGACGCAGGAGCTGGGGACGTCGCGCATGAACGCGATCGAGCTGGTGCTCGCGGCGCTGAACGTGCAGGTGCCGACGGTGCGCGACCGCGATCCGGAAACGGACCGCTACGTCGTCAACCCGGACGAGACGCTGGCCGCGCGCGAGAAGCTGGGCCAGTTGAAGGAGCGCTTCGCAGCCTGGGCCTTCGAGGACACGGAGCGGCGCGAACGACTGTGCAGGATCTACAACGACCTGTTCAACGCGACGCGGCCGCGGCACTTCGACGGCTCGCACCTGAAGCTGCCGGGGTTCTCGCAATGCTTCGATCTGCACCCGCACCAGTTGAACGCGGTGTGGCGCATCGTGCAGGCGGGCAACACGGGGCTCTTCCACGTGGTCGGCGCTGGCAAGACCGCCGTGTGCGCGATCGCGAGCATGGAGATGCGCCGCCTGGGCTTCCTCTCGAAGCCTTGCCACGTGGTGCCGAACCACATGCTGGCGCAGTACACGGCCGAGTTCGTGCGCCTGTACCCGCAGGCGGCGGTGCTGATGGCCGCCAAGGAAGACCTGGAGGGCGACCGCCGGCGCGAGCTGGTGTCGCGCA
>JAEUPI010000099.1 GCA_016790175.1 Burkholderiaceae bacterium
GCGCGCTCACGTCCGGAAACAAGCGCACGGCTGTCGCCGCGCGGCCGCGCCGCCGCATGAGGGGGATATCGGCCGCCGGGGCTCAGCGCTTGAATGCCACACGGCCCAGATCCCACATCGGGAGAAATACGCCCAGGGCCAGCACCAGCACCAGCACGCCCATGAAGACGATCAGCACCGGCTCGATCTGCTGCGCCAGCGTCTTCAGTTCGTACTGCACGTCGTTGCTGTACAGCTCGGCCACCTCGTCGAGCAGTTCGTCGACGGCGCCGGTCTCCTCGCCGACGGCGATCATCTGCAGCACCACCGGCGTGAATTCGCCGCTGGCTGCGGCCGCCCGCAGGATGGTTTCGCCGCGTTCGACCGCCTCGCGCATCTGCTCGACCTTGTGAGCAATGTGGCGGTTGTCCACCGTGTGCGCGGTGACCGAGAGCGCGCGTTCGATCGGCACGCCGCTCTTCAGCGCGAGGGCGAAGCTGCGCGCAAAGCGCGCGAGCGTGGCCTTCTTCACGATGCGTCCGGCCAGCGGCAGCCGCAGGCGAAAGCGGTCCCAGGCCTCGCGGCCCGGTGGGGTGTCGACCCACACCTTCAGCGCGATGCCGCCTGCCACGGCGGCCAGCGCGAGCAGCCAGCCGTAGCGCAGCGTGAAGTTCGACGCACCGATCAGCAGCTGCGTGGCCCAGGGCAGCTCGGCGTTGAAGCTGCGGAACACGGTGGCGAAGGCCGGCACGACCATCACGTTGATGACCGCGATGGCGGCCACCATCGCCGCGACCACGAAGGCCGGATAACGCAGCGCGCTCTTCACCTGTTGCTGCATGTACAGCTCGAACTCCAGGTGCCTGAACAGGCTCATGAAGACCTCGTCGAGCCGGCCGGTCATCTCGCCCACGCGCACCATCGCCACGTAGAAGCCGTTGAACACGCTCGCATGCTGCGCGAACGACATCGACAGCTCGATGCCCGATTCCAGGCTGCGGCGCACCTCGCCGAGCGTGCTGCGCATGCGCTCGCCGGTCGCCGAATCCTGCAGGCCGGCCAGCGCACGCAGGATCGGCACGCCCGAGCGCAGCAGCGTGTGCAGCTGGCGCGAAAAGAGCAGCAGATCGGTGGTCTTCACCCGTGGCTGCAGCCATTGTGGCGGCCAGCTGGGCATTGCCAACGTCGCGGCGTCGGGGTCCGGGCGATCGGCCTCGATCGTCAGCGGCGTCACGCCGCGTGCGAGCAGGGCGTCGGCCACCGCGCCCGCGCTCGCACCTTCGAGCTCGCCGCGCACCGGCCCGGCGGCGGTGCGGCCGGTGTAGGCAAAGCGCATCATTCCTCGAGCTGTGCGCTGACGCGCATCGCCTCGTCGATCGTCGTGCGGCCCTCGAGCACCAGGCGCAGTGCATCGCGGCGCAGCGTGGCGCCGGCCATCTGGGCGCGGGCGGCCCGCGCAAAGTGCGTCGGCTCGCCATGCCCGAGCGCCTCGACCAGCTCGCGCGTCATCTCGAGAAACTCGTAGACCCCGGTGCGGCCGCTGGTGCCGGTGTCGCTGCACTCGTTGCAGCCGCGACCGCGGTGATAGGTGCGCGCGGGCCAGTCGTCACCCAACTCCAGGCGCAGCCATTCCTGCTCGTGTGCGTCGGGCGCGTGCGGCTCGCGGCAATGGCGACAGATGGTGCGCACCAGGCGCTGCGCCAGCACCAGCTGCAGGCTCAGCGCCACCATGTAGCGCGGCACGCCCATGTCGATCAGCCGCACCGGCGTCGAGATCGCGTCGTTGGTATGCAAGGTGCTGAGCACCAGATGACCGGTCAGCGCGGCGCGCAGCCCGGTCTCGGCAGTCTTGTGGTCGCGCATCTCGCCGACCAGGATGATGTCGGGGTCCTGCCGCAGCGCGGCGCGCAGCACGCGGTCGAAGCCGAGATCGATCTTCTCGTGCACCTGCACCTGGTTGAGCCCCGGCAGGCGGTATTCGACCGGGTCTTCGACGGTAATGATCTTGCGGCCGCTGCTGTTCAGCGCGTTCAGCGCGGCATACAGCGTTGTCGTCTTGCCGCTGCCGGTGGGGCCGGTCACCAGCACCATGCCGCTCGGCTTGCGGATGGCCCGCTGCACCGCAGCCATCACCGGCGCCGGCAAGTCGAGCCGGTCGAGCCCCAGCAGACCGGAGTTCTGGTTCAGCAGGCGCATCACCACCGATTCGCCGTGCTGGGTCGGCATCGTCGAGATGCGCACGTCGACCGCGCCGGCCTTGAGCTTGACGTGAAAGCGTCCGTCCTGCGGCAGCCGCTTCTCCGAGATGTCGAGACCCGACATCAGCTTCAGACGCAGCGCCACGGCGCCGGCGATCTTGGCGTCGGCCTCGGTCTGCACGTGCAGCACGCCGTCGACGCGAAAGCGGATGCGCAGCGATTTTTCCTGCGGCTCGATGTGGATGTCGCTCGCACGCGAGCGCAGCGCCTCCTCGAACACCGTGCTGAGCAGTCGCACGACAGGCGCGTCTTCGGTGGTCGCCGCGTTCAGGCCCAGCAGGTCGCCGATCTCGCCTTCGACGCTCGAGAGTTCGCTCGTCAGCTCGCGGGCCAGGCCGGCGATCTCGTCGCCGTGGCTGTACACGCGGTCGAGCGCCGCCAGCAGCTGGCCTTCGGCCACCACCGCCAGCTCGATCTCGCGCTTGAGCAGGCGGGCCACCTCGTCGTAGGCCGCGAGGTCGCCCGGGTCCGACATCGCCACCCGCACGCCGGCGGCGGTCTCGTCCAGCGGCAATGCGCGCAGCCGGCGCGCCTGCACCTCCGGCAACAGCCGCGCCACCTCGGGGCGCACGCTGCGCTGGGCGAGGTCGACGAAGGGCGCGCGCAGCTGGCGTGCGATCGCCTTGGCGATCTGCACCTCGGTGACCCAGCCATGCTCCACGAACACGCGGCCGAGCTTGCGGCCGTGGCTCTTCTGCTCGGCCAGCGCCTGCTCCAGCTGCGCGGCCGTGAGCAGCGCCTCCTGGATCAGCAGGTCGCCGAGGCGGATGCGTTCGGGACGGGGCATGCGCGTTCGCTCAGGGCTTGGCGGCTTCCGCGCGCGACAGCTGCGGTGCCTCGGGCCACGGGCCGTCGTCGCGGATGACCGACGGTTTGATCAGGATGACCAGCTCGCGCTTGCGCGTGGTGGTGCTGGTCTGGCGGAACAGGCCGCCGAGCACCGGCACGTCGGACAGCACGGGCACGCCGTTGCGCTCGTCGCGCGTCTCCTGCAGCATCAACCCGCCGATGGCGACGATCTGGCCGTCCTTGAGACGCACGATGCTGTCGGTCTCGTTGACCGTGCTGGCGGCCAGCGGCAGCCGGTAGGCGCCGAGCGATCCGAGGTCCACGTTCTTCTGCTTCTCAGTGACCGTGCTGATCGACGGATGCACGTGCAGGATCACGTTGCCGGCGTCGTCGATCTGCGGCGTCACGTCGAGCGCGATGCCCGAGAAGAACGGCTGCAGCGTCACCGACGGCGTGCTCACCGAGCCGGTGCCGGTGGTGGTGGTGCTGGTGGTGATGCCGGTCACGTAGAGCTCGTCGTTGCCGACCTTGAGCACCGCCTTCTGGTTGTTGAGCGTCGCAATGCGCGGGCTCGACAGCACCTGGGTGTCGCCCTGCGTCTGCAGGAAGTTCAGCAGCGCCGCGAAGTTGGCCGACTGGAACGCCAGGCCGTAGAAGCCCCTGCCGAGCGCGCTCGTCGCCAGGTTCACGCCCGGCGTGCTGGTGGTGCCGTCACCGCCGGTGAGGGGGCCCGTGGCCTGCAGCGTCGCGCCCGGCGTGGCCACGCCGACCGTGGCCTGGCCGCTGCCGAGGGCCTTGCCGAATGCGGCCCAGTTGACGCCGCTCTGCGACTCCTTGCCGAGCACGATCTCGACGATCTTGGCCTCGAGCATCACCTGGCGCTCGATCGACAGCTGCACCGCCTTCAGGTAGGCCTCCACCTGCCGCAGCTCGTTCGGCGTGGCCTTCACCACCACCACGCCGGCGGCGGGGTTCAGCACCACGCTGCGCCCACCGGCATTGCCGACCAGCGCGTTCAGCGAGGCCTGCACCTCGCGCCAGAAGTCGGCGTCGGAGCTGGTGCGCACATGGGCGCTGTCGTCGGCGCGCGAGCCGTAGCTGTTGCCGGAGGACGATGGTGTGGTCGCCGTCGTGCCGCCGGCGCTCTGGGTCCCCGGCGTGCCGGTCTGCGTGATCGAGCTCGAGGTGACGCGGATGTCCGACGCGCCCTGGCGCCGCCCGGGCAGGTAGTTGATGCGGTACAGGCGTGACTGCACCGTGTTCGGGTACACGAACACGCGATCGCCCTGGATGCGGAAGTCGTAGCCGTAGAGCTCGCGCAGCGTCTCCAGCGCTTCGGGCACCGTCACGTTCTTCAGCGTCACCGACACGCTGCCGCTGACCTCGGGCGACACCAGCATGTGGTAGCCGCCGCCGGCACCGAGCTGCATGAACACCTGCGGTGCGGGTGCTGCATTCACCGACAGGTCGAATCGGGTGTTCGCGAAAGCGTTCGTGCCGATCAGCCAGGCCGCGAGCGCGGCGATCAACGGACGTCGTGTCATGGTTTGGACCTCTCGGCCAGTTCCACCGCGGTGGTTGGGGGTATCGGTTCGGGTGTCGGTGTGCGAGCGGGCGCCGCCACGTCGGCCAGCAGCCACAGACGCTGCTCGCCGCGCGGGCCCAACAGCGTGACACCCTGGGCGTCGATGCGCGCCACGGTCTCGCCGCCGGGCAGGCGTTCGCCCACGCGCAGCAAGCGGCCGTCGACCCAGGCGCTGGCCTCGCCGCGACGGGTGACCAGGATCGAGGTCACGCGCAGTCGTGGCGCCGGCGCGCTCGCCCGTGCCATCGGTCGGGGACCGGCGACGGCCACGCGCGCGGTCGGTGGCTGCGTGGGGTCGGGCAACGGCGGTGCCGCGTGCGGGCTGGCCATGCAGAGCATCAGGCAGGGTGCGAGCACGATGAGACGGAGATGGCGCATGGCCTCAGATCTCCAGCCAGCGCCGGTCGAGGCTCAGCGTGTAGACGCGCAGCGTCAGCACGCAGCGTGGGTGCTGCTCGACGCGGAACTGCAAGTCGCCGAACTGCAGCTTCTGCGGCAGCTGTTCGAGCGACTGCAGATACGCGAGCAGCTCGGCATAACGGCCTTCGATCACGAGCTCCACGCCATGGCGGTACAGCACCGGTGCGCCCGAGGCCGCCGCCTGCAGATCGGTGAGCAGCTCCACCTTGGACAGCGACTGCATCGCGCGCACGCGCAGCTCGCCGCGGCCCTGCAGCAGCTGCTGCAGCAGTTGCAGCATGCGTTCGGGGCCGATCAGCAAATCATCGTGCCGGCGCAGCCGCTCCTCGCCTTCGCGCAGGCGCGCGCGCCAGGCGGCGCCCTCCTGCTGCAGCCGCTGTTCGTCGGCCAGGTTCTGGGCCTGCAGTCGTTGCGTTTCGGCCTGCAGCGCCGTCATCTGGGCCTGCACGGCCTGATGCTGCGTGCGGTTCGTGTGCCAGCGCTTGAAGGCCGGTGTGAGCCACAACGCATCGACGAGCCAGAACACGACCGCCGCCGTTGCGGCGATCAACAGCAGGCGTTCGCGCAACGGGCGTGCGTCGAACGCACGCTGCCCGCGTTGCCAAGCCTGGGCCAGCGGCGCGCCGGCGCTCATTGCGTGGCTCCGGAGGCTGCCGCGGCATTGGTCGTGGCGCTGGGCGCGGCCGATCGCAGCGTGAACTCGGGGTAGGCCGCCGCGGCCTCGGCGCCGGCCGTTGGCGGGCGGATCTCGAGCTGCGCGAAGCTGCGTCCCTTGAAGCGGGGTTCGGCATTCAGCCGCTGCAGATAGGCGGGCAGCGCCGAGGCATCGAGCATGCGGCCGCGAATCTCGAGTGCGCGTTCGTCGGCCGAGAGCACGAAGCCGGTGAGCCAGACGCTGGCCTGCGCCTGCCGCGCCAGCGCGAACAGATAGTCGCTGGGCAGCGGCGAATCCGGTGCGCTGCCGTCGAGGGCCTGGACCACACGCTGCTGTGCGGCGACCCTCTGGCGCAGGCGGTCCACGTCCTGGGCCGTGGTGCGTGCGGTGGCGGGTGCGGCCGGGCGCGCGGCGAGCTGCGTCTGCAGCTGCGTGACCTGCTGCTGCAGCGCGGCACTGCGCTGTGCCGTGCCGGCCGCCTGCCATTGCAGCAGCGTGGCCGCCAGCGCGCCACTGCAGGCCACGAAGGCCGTCAGCAACAGCGCCTGAGTCGCCGTGGCCACCGGGCGCGGCGGCCGCAGCTCGGGGACGTAGAGATTGATCTGCTGCGCCATGGTCAGTCGTCGCGCAGTGCGGCCCCGATCGCGCCGAGGCAATCGGACAACACCTGCGGATCGGCCAGTTCGGGGGCATCGCGCAGGCTGAGCGCTGCCGACAGATCCAGCGGCGCCACCGGCACGTACAGCAGCTCGCGCAGGTGCGCGGCGAACGCCTCGCTCGCGTGGGCCGGCGCGATCAGCAGCCGCGCCAGGCTCAAGTTGCCGAACTGGCGCTCGAAGCCGTCGAAGGTGCGCTGCAGCTCGAGGCCGGCACGGTCGAACGCGGCGGCACTCTGCGTGGCATCGGCGGCGGACAGCTGCGCCAGGTCGAACGTGATCTGGCGGCTCATCAGCAGCTCGCCGTGCGCCGCGATCACCAGCGTGCTGTGCTCGTGGCCCACGTGCAACAACGCCAGCACCTGGCCGGGCGCTGCCACGACGGCGCAGATGTTGCGCAGTGCGGTCTCGGCAATGTCGATCGCACTCCAGGGCGTGTCGGCAGCGGCCGCCACGCGCACAAGGTCGGCCAGCGGCGGCAGCGGCGCAGCGACTGCCAGCACCTGCGGCTGTGCGCGGTGGCTGGCGCCGGCGGGCAGCTCGAGCAGCTGCACCGCGGCCTGGTCGACGGCGAAGTCGACGCTGTCCTTCAGCTTCCAGCGGATCGCCTGGGCCCATTCGTCGCGCGGCACATCGGGCGCATCCATCGGCAGCACCTGGTAATGCGTGCGCGGCAGCACGGCCACGCAGCGGTGGCGCTGCAGGCCATGACGCTTCTTCAGTGCGCGCAGGCTGGCCGTGGCGTCGGTCCACGGCACCTGCTCGATCCAGCGCACGAGCGGGCGTTTGCCCTCGCGGCGTTCCACGCAGGCCAGCGCCGCCGTCGTGCCCATCGGCACGCAGCCCACCCAGCCCGGCATCGTTGTTCGTCGGCGCAGCAACAGCACGCAGCAATCCCACGTTGGTCTGTGCGGCATGGTCCCACGCGGCCCTCGCCGATGAAGACGCGAAATGGGGGGCGATGCGGGGTCAGTGGCGGTGGTGGGTGCTCAGCCCGGTCGGGGCGATTCAGCGAACTGGGCGTGCAAAGGCACCCAATTCGTCGCAGGTCGCCGGGCGGTCTGCGTACGCGACCTACGCCTCGAGTCGCTTCTTGTGCCGCGCGATCTGCTCGCGCACACGCACCGGCGCCGTACCGCCGCGGCTGGCGCGGGCGGCGAGCGAGTGTTCGAGCGTGAGCACCCGGCGTGCGCCCTCGTCGATCAAAGAATGCAGCGGCTTGAGCTCGTCCAGCGGCAGCTCCGCGAGATCGCAGCCGCGCTGCAGCGCGAGCCTCACCGCATGCGCCACCACCTCGTGGGCGTCGCGGAACGGCAGGCCCTTGCCCACCAGATGGTCCGCCAGATCGGTGGCGGTGGCGCAGCCGCGCATGGCTGCGGCGCGCATCGCCTCGGGCTTGACGGTCAAGCCGCGCACCATCTCGGCCATGATGCGCAGCGTGGCGGCCAGCGTGTCCACCGTGTCGAACAGCGGCTCCTTGTCTTCCTGGTTGTCCTTGTTGTAGGTGAGCGGCTGGCCTTTCATGAGCGTCAGCAGGCCCATCAGGTGGCCGATCACGCGGCCGCTCTTGCCGCGTGCCAGCTCGGCGACATCGGGGTTGCGCTTCTGCGGCATGATCGAGCTGCCGGTGCAGTAGCCGTCGGCGAGGTCGATGAAGCCGACGTTCTGGCTCATCCACAGCACGATCTCCTCGGCCAGGCGCGACACGTGCATCATGGTGATCGAGGCGAAGGCGGCGAACTCGAGCGCGAAGTCGCGGTCGCTCACCGCGTCGAGGCTGTTTTCGCACAGGCCGTCGAAGCCGAGCTCGCGCGCCACCGCCTCACGGTCCAGCGGCCAGGGCGTGCCGGCCAGCGCCGCGGCGCCGAGCGGCAGGCGGTTGGTGCGCCGGCGCACGTCGGCCAGGCGTTCGGCATCGCGGGCGAACATCTCCACATAGGCCAGCAGGTGGTGCGCAAAGCTCACCGGCTGCGCCACCTGCAGGTGGGTGTAGCCGGGCATCACGGTGTCGACATGCGGCTCGGCCACGCCCACCAGCACGCGCTGCAACTCCACCAGCAGCGGCGCGATCGCGTCG
>JAEUPI010000120.1 GCA_016790175.1 Burkholderiaceae bacterium
ACCCGACGGCGATCACCAATTTCCTGCAGATGGTGAGCATCTTCGTGATCCCGGCGGCGCTCGTCTTCGTGCTCGGCCGCATGGTGGGCGACCATCGCCAGGGCGCGGCGCTGCTGGCCGCGATGGCGGTGATGTTCGTCGTTGCGGTCGTCGCCGCCACCACCTACGAGCGGCAGGGCAACCCGCGGCTGACCGCGCTCGGGGCGGACCCGGTGGCCAGCGCCACGCAATCGGGCGGCAACATGGAAGGCAAGGAGGTGCGTTTCGGCATCAACGCCTCCACGCTGTTCGCATCGATCACCACGGCGGCCAGCTGCGGCGCCGTGAACTCCATGCACGACAGCTACACGCCGCTGGGCGGCGCGGTGCCGATGGTGCTCATCCAGCTCGGCGAGGTGGTGTTCGGCGGTGTCGGCGCCGGTCTGTACGGCATGCTGGTGTTCGCAATCATGGCCGTCTTCATCGCCGGGCTGATGATCGGCCGCACACCCGAATACCTGGGCAAGAAGATCGAGGCCCACGAAATGAAGATGGTATCGATCGCCATTCTCGTGACGCCGCTGCTGGTGCTGGGCGGCACCGCGGTGGCTGTGCTCAGCGGTGCCGGGCGAGCCGGCATCCTGAACCCAGGCGCGCACGGACTCTCGGAGGTGCTTTACGCCTTCTCGTCGGCCGCCAACAACAACGGCAGCGCCTTTGCGGGCCTGTCGGCCAACACGCCCTTCTACAACCTGTGGCTCGCGCTGGCGATGTGGCTCGGCCGCTTCGGCGTGATCGTGCCGGTGCTGGCCATGGCCGGCTCGCTGGCGGCCAAGAAGCGCATCGCGGTGACCGAGGGCACGCTGCCGACGCATGGTGTGCTGTTCGTCGTGCTGCTGATCGGCACCGTGCTGCTGATCGGCCTGCTGAACTACGTGCCGGCGCTGGCGCTGGGCCCGGTGGTCGAGCATCTGCAGCTCGGCGCGCGGTGAGCGAAGGACTGTCATGACCAAGAAGACGCTGACCCTGTTCGACCCGGCGCTGCTGCGCCCGGCGATCGTGGATGCGCTGAAGAAGCTCGATCCGCGCGCGCAGCTGCGCAACCCGGTGATGTTCGTCGTCTACGTCGGCAGCGCGTTCACCACTGCGCTGGCGCTGGCGCAACCCTCGGGCTTCACGATCGCCATCGCGCTGTGGCTGTGGTTCACCGTGCTGTTTGCCAACCTGGCCGAAGCGCTGGCCGAAGGGCGCAGCAAGGCGCAGGCGGCCAGCCTGCGCGGGCTGAAGAAGAAGACCTGGGCCAAGCGGCTCGAGGGCTCGTATCAGCATGGCGTGCCGCGCACGCAGATGAAGTGGCATCCGCTGGAGGCCGACAGCCTGCGCAAGGGCGACATCGTGCTGATCGAGGCCGGTGACCTGATCGGTGCCGACGGCGAGGTCATCGACGGCGTGGCCTCGGTCGACGAGAGCGCCATCACCGGCGAATCGGCACCGGTGATCCGCGAATCGGGCGGCGACTTCTCGGCCGTGACCGGTGGCACGCGCGTGCTGTCCGACTGGATCGTCGTGCGCGTCACCGCCGACCCCGGCGACACCTTCGTCGACCGCATGATCGCGATGGTCGAGAACGCCAAGCGCCAAAAGACGCCCAACGAGATCGCGCTCACCATCCTGCTGGTGGCCTTGACCATCGTGTTCCTCGGGGTCGTGGCCACGCTGCTGCCGTTCTCGCAGTTCTCGGTCGCCGTAGTGGGCGCGGGCTCGCCGGTGAGCCTGACGGTGCTGGTCGCGCTGCTGGTGTGCCTGATCCCGACAACCATTGCCGGGCTGCTGTCGGCCATCGGCGTGGCCGGCATGAGCCGCATGCTGCAGGCCAACGTGATCGCCACCTCGGGCCGCGCCGTCGAGGCGGCCGGCGACGTGGATGTGCTGCTGCTCGACAAGACGGGCACCATC
>JAEUPI010000134.1 GCA_016790175.1 Burkholderiaceae bacterium
CGACCTGGGCGGTGTGCTGGTGGAATCCATCGGCCTTTCGGCGCTGCAGCGTCTGTTGCCGCAATGGAGCGAAGCCGAAATCGCCGGGCGATGGCACGGCTCGCAGGCGGTCGGGCGATTCGAGCGCGGGCAGATCGACGCGGCCACCTTTGCGCGCGAATTCCTGGCCGAGTGGCCGATCGCGATGGGCCCCGGGGCGTTCATCGACGCGTTCACGGGTTGGGTGACCGGCTTCTACCCCGGCGCGCTCGCGATGCTGGCGCGGCTGCGGCGGCAGCATACGGTGGCCTGCCTGAGCAACACCAATGCCGCGCATTGGGCCCGGATGGGCCGGGACCTCGACGCCTTTGACCACCGCGTCGCGTCGCACCTGGTGGGCCACATGAAGCCCGAGGCCGCGATCTACGAAGCGGCGTTGCAGCAACTGGGCGTGCCGGCGCACGACGTGATCTTCTTCGACGACCTGGCGGCAAACGTGGCGGCCGCACGCGAAGCGGGCATGCAGGCACACCAGGTGCGCGGACTGGCCGAGACGACCGACGTGCTGCGCCGGCTCGGCGTGATCGACTGATGCGGCCGCTCCCCCGCGGCCCAAGCATGGAGCATGACCCGATGGACCTGCACAGCATCGACGAGTTGCGCCGGCTCTTCGCCCAGCCGGGCGAGCGCGCGGTGAAGAAGCAGATCGACGCGCTCGACGCGCACTGCCGGCGCTTCATTGCGATGTCGCCGTTCGTCGTGGTCGCCACCAGCGACGAACAATTCAACCTCGACGCCTCGCCGCGCGGCGGCGATCCCGGCTTCGTGAGGGTCGACGCGCAGGGCCGCCTGCTGCTGCCCGATGCGCCGGGCAACAACCGGCTCGACTCGCTGCACAACATCGTGCGCACCGGCCGCGTGGGGCTGCTCTTCATGATCCCCGGCTTCGACGAAACGCTGCGCGTCAACGGTGAGGCGGTGGTCACCACCGACGACGAGGCCATCCGTGCCTGCACCACCGAACGCCGCGCGCCGAAAGTCGTGATCCGCGTGACGGTGCAGGCGGCGTACCTTCATTGCGCCAAAGCCTTCATGCGCTCGAAGCTGTGGCAGCCCTCGGCGCTGGTCGAGCGCGCGGCGCTGCCCACGATCGGCGAGATGATCCGCGATCAGTCGGGGCTGAATTTCGCGCCGGAGTCGCGCGAGGAGATGCAGCGGCGCTATGCGCCGGATCTGTAGGAAGCAGCCTGCTCACGCACCCACGCGCACCCGCACCGCTCCCACGTCGCGCACCGGCCGCACCTCGATGCAGCCATAACGCGTCCACGGAAACTCCTGCGCGAGGCGCACCGCCTCGTCCATCGAATCGGCCTCGACGAGGTTGAAGCCGGCCAGCATCTCCTTGGTTTCGGCGAACGGGCCGTCGACCACGCTGGTGCGGCCGCTGCGCACGCGCACCGCCTTGGCGGTGTCGGTGGGTTCGAGCTGCTGGTAGCCGAGCAGGCAGCCCTTGGCCTGCAGTTCGTCGGCATGCTGCAGGCAGTGGCGCATGTGCGTATCGAACTCGGCCTCGCTGAGCTGGCCGATCAGCGAGGGGTCGATGTAGACGAGAAGCAGATACTGCATGTCGTGTGGGCCTGACGGCGAACCGTGACCGCGGCATTGTGCGCGACCCGATCCACGGCGTGCAGGCTGCGGGCTTGTCGAATGCAGGGGTTCTCGTTCGTCGTCATGATGGGCGCACACCCATCGAGGCCGCCGTCCGGCCCCGAGGCGCGCCCGATGACACCGACGGAGGATTCCCATGCGCGTGATGGTGATGGTCAAGGCGAGCCGGGCCTCGGAGGCGGGCGTCATGCCCGGCGAACACCTGCTGAGCGAGATGGGCCGCTTCAACGACGAGCTGGCCAAGGCCGGCGTGCTGCTGGCCGGCGAGGGGCTGCATCCCACGTCGAAGGGCCTGCGCGTGCGTTTCAGCGGGAAGGCGCGCACGGTGATCGACGGCCCGTTCGCCGAAACCAAGGAGCTCGTGGCCGGTTTCTGGCTGTGGCAGGTGCGCTCGATGGACGAAGCGCTCGAATGGGCCCGCCGCTGCCCGAACCCGCACGAAGACGACGGCGAGATCGAGATCCGGCCGTTGTTCGAGGCCGAGGATTTCGGTGAGGCGATGACGCCCGAGTTGGCGGCGCAGGAGGATCGCCTGCGTCGCCAGCTCGAGGGCAGGAAGGCCTAGCGCGAGTGGCGCAGTCCGTTGGTCAACGCATCGATGCCGTCTGGCGCCTCGAGGCGGCCAAGATCATCGGCGGCGTCGCGCGCATCGTGCACGACGTGGGTCTGGCCGAAGAGCTGGCGCAGGACGCGCTGGTCGCCGCGCTCGAACATTGGCCACGCGACGGCGTGCCCGACAACCCCGGCGCCTGGCTGATGACCGCTGCCAAGCACCGCGCGCTCGACCACCTGCGTCAGCAGTCGCTGCATGCGCGCAAGCAGCAGGAGCTCGGTGCCGACGCCGACGCCCGCGGCGACCATGTGGTGCCCGATCTCACCGAGGCGCTCGATGCCGCGCGCGCCGACGAGATCGGCGACGATGTGTTGCGCCTGATCTTCACCGCCTGCCATCCGGTGCTGCCCAAGGATCAGCAGACCGCACTGACGCTCAAGCTGATCGGCGGTCTCACGACCGCCGAGATTGCGCGCGCCTACGTGGTGCCGGAGCCGACGGTGGCGCAGCGCATCGTGCGTGCGAAGAAGGCGCTCTCGGCCGCGGGCGTGCCGTTCGAGGTGCCGCGCGGCGACGCGCTCGCCGCGCGCCTGGCTGCCGTGCTCGAAGTGGTGTACCTGATCTTCAACGAGGGCTATACGGCCACCAGCGGCGCCGATTGGATGCGCCCCACGCTGTGCGACGAGGCCTTGCGCCTGGCGCGCATGCTCGCGCAGCTGGTGCCGTCCGAGCGCGAGGCCCATGGCCTGCAGGCGCTGCTGGAGATCCAGGCCTCGCGAGCGCGTGCCCGCGTGGACGCCGAGGGCCACGCGATCCTGCTGATGGAGCAGGA
>JAEUPI010000195.1 GCA_016790175.1 Burkholderiaceae bacterium
ATGCGATACCAATCATCTGGAGAGGCGCAATCCATGGCTGCCGCTGTTGAACGGATCGTGGTTCAAGCCACGGCACAGGACAAGAAAGCGATCGCCGCGAAGGCAAAGAGGTTGGGCATTCCTATCTCTGAGCTGATGCGCCGTGGCGCCTTCGATTACCAGTCGCGCGAGAAGGATGCCGAGCTCGCATCTCTGGCCGTTGCGGCAAAGGTCGCGGCCGACCGGGCCGGCGCTTCGATCGACGATGCCCTTGCGTTCATCGACGCCAGCAACAGGCGGATCGACGCCATGCTGACCAAGGCCGCCAAGCGGGCCGCCCGCAAGGTTGTCTGATGGGCGTCACCGACAAGGTCTGGGGTGCGCTGACCTCCATGATCAAGCTCGAAGACAAGGTCAACCGACAGTCCGAGGCAATGAAGGCCCAACAGCAACGCATTGAGGACCTGACAACACGCGTCATCCGGCTGGAGGCGCAGCTCGAGCTGCTGACCGGGGCGGCGCTCGTGAAGAAGATCAAGGGCGACTGACCGGAATCTGCCCGACCTCTGCGCTCACTCAGGTCATAGCCGGCGCGACCCGCGATCGCTTGAAGGCCTCGCACGGATCGGGCCGCTCGGCACGTGCGGTGCGCACCACATGGTCGTACTGGCCCGCGGCCGGCTCGGGGCTGCCGGCCTCCAGAAAGCCTACCGCGCGCACACGCGCGGCGGCCGCAGGCCCGATCCAGCGTGGCACGCCGATGTCGCGCCGCACATGGCCGTTGCCGGCGAGCAGCACGGCACCGCGGTCGCCGTGCTGCTGCAGCAGGCTCGCCAGGGCGGCGTCGCGCGCGAACTGCGCACGCGCCATCGCGGCCCACATCGGCTGCGGCAGCGCGCCGCAGTGGCCGAGGTCGATCTCGCGCTCCTGCGCCGCCTGCCAGGCGGCATCGGGCGTGCGCTGCAGGTTCCACGCCGCCGTGCGCTCGGCACCCAGCGCCGCGTCGTAGCCGTCGCGGATCACGCGCGATGCCGTGGCGCGCGACACGTTGCCCGCCAGCAGCGGCAGATCGTGTTCGAGCGCCAGCGCCACCAGCGGGGCGTAGCTGTCCCACGCCCAGCCGCGTGCGGCGCCGGTGGCAGCGATCAGGTGACGTGCATCGCGCGGCCGCTCGCGACGTGCACGATCGATGGCGTCCTGGTGTTCGAGGTCGAACTGCTCCATCACGATGGCCGGCCGCCAGCCGCCGGCCAGCGCCCGGCGCAGCGCGCGCTCGCGCAGGCGGTGGTGCTCGGCGTTGTCGTGCACCTCGCCCAGCAGCGCCAGCCTGTCGCCGCCCAGAGCGTCGGCCCAGGCCTCCGCTGGGGCCACCGGTGCGCTGCAGGCGGGCAGCATCACGGTCGCTGCGGCACCCAGCGTGGCCTGCAGCAGCGTCCGGCGGCGCATGAGATCGTGTGGCATGGGGTCGTGCCGCGTGCGGCGGCGCGGCGGGTTCGCCGTGAGAGTCCGGCTCGCGCGCGGGTCGGTCGTCATCGACGCATTTTGGGGGCTGCTCTCCGAAGCAGGCACACTGCCGGTCAATGGATGTGTCGATTCCGGAGCGCCGGGCGGGGTTCGATCCGGCGCTCACCGTCATTGCTGCTGGTGTGTGTGCCGCGCTGCACGTGGGCAAGCTGCCGCCAGCGATCGCGGCGCTGCAGGCTGCGCTCGGGCTCACGCTGGTGCAGGCGGGCTTTCTGCTCTCGCTGGTGCAGCTGGCCGGCATGTCGCTCGGCATCGCCTTCGGCCTTGCGGCCGACACGCTGGGGCCGCGGCGCAGCGTGTTGCTGGGGCTGGCCACGCTGTCGCTGGCCAGCGTACTCGGGGGGGCGTCCGACGCGGTGCCGCTGCTGATGGTGCTGCGAGCGGTCGAGGGCTTCGGCTTCCTGCTGGTGGTGCTGCCGGCGCCGGGACTGGTGCATCGGCTGGCCGCGCCGGGCCGTTCGAGCGTGCTGTTGGGGCTGTGGGGCGCGTACATGCCGTTCGGTACCGCCATGGCGCTGCTCGCCGGGCCGCTGTGGATCGAGGCGCTCGGCTGGCGCGCGTGGTGGTGGCTGCTGGCGGCGATTTCGGCGGTGATGGCGGTGGTCGTTGCGCGGGCGCTGCCCGCAACGCAGGCGGCCGCGCATGCCGCGACCGACACCGCCGCCTGGGCTGCACGCGTGCGCCGCACGCTCGGCGCGCGCGGGCCCTGGCTGGTCGCGCTGAGCTTCGCCATGTACTCGAGCCAGTGGCTCTCGGTGATCGGCTTCCTGCCGGCGATCTACACGCAGGCCGGTATCTCGGGCGCCAGCACGGGCCTGCTGACGGCGCTGGCCGCCGCGGTGAACATGAGCGGCAACATGGCCGCGGGCCGGCTGCAGCATGCAGGTGTCGCACCCGCGCGGCTGCTCACCATCGGCTTCGCCACGATGGGGCTCGCCGCCGCCGCCGCCTTTGCCGGGTCCGACGGGCAGGGCCTGCCGCCGACGCTTCGCTATCTGGCGGTGCTGCTGTTCTCGGCCGTGGGCGGCTTGATTCCGGGCACGCTGTTCGCACTCGCGGTGCGCCTCGCGCCCGACAGCCACTCGCTCGGCACCACGGTGGGCTGGGTGCAGCAATGGTCGGCCTTCGGCCAGTTCGCCGGGCCGCCGCTGGTGGCCTGGATCGCCAGCCGCGCCGGCGGCTGGCAGTACACCTGGATCGCCACCGGTGCCTGCGCACTCGCCGGGCTGTGGTTGATGACGCGCATTCGCCAGCAACTGGTGCGCTAGTGTTGCGCAGGCACTGTCTTGCGCCCTGCCTCAGCCCGGTTCGCAGGTGAGCAGCAGCACCGACAACGGTGGCACGGTCAGCACGATCGAATGCGGCAGGCCCTGTACCGACACCGGCTGGCTCTGCACGCCGCCGAGGTTGCCGGCACCGCTGCCGCCGTATTCGTGCGCGTCGCTGTTGGCGATCTCGCGCCAGAAACCCGGACGCGGCACGCCGACCCGATAGCCTGTGCGCAGCACCGGCGTGAAGTGGCATACCGCGAGCACGCTGCTGCCGTCGCGGGCCTTGCGCAGGAACGAGAGCACGCTGGCGTCGCGGTCGTCGGCCACTATCCATTCGAAGCCCGCCGGCTCGAAATCGACCTCCCACAGCGCACGCTGCGCGCGGTAGACGCGGTTCAGGTCCTGCACCCAGCGCTGCAGCCCGGCATGTTCGGCGAAGCGCAGCACCCACCACTCGAGCTCGCCGTCGTGGGTCCATTCGCGCCGTTGGCCGAACTCACCGCCCATGAACAGCAGCTTCTTGCCCGGATGCGCCCACATGGTGCCGATCAGCAGTCGAAGTCCTGCGAACTGCTGCCAGGAATCGCCGGGCTGCTTGCCGATCAGCGAGCCCTTGCCGTGCACGACCTCGTCGTGCGACAACGGCAGCACGAAGTTCTCGTTGAACGCGTAGACCAGCGAGAAGGTCAACCGGTCGTGGTGGTGCTTGCGGTGCACCGGGTCCTCGCGCAGATAGGCCAGCGTGTCATGCATCCAGCCCATGTTCCACTTGAGTCCGAAGCCGAGGCCGCCGGCGTCGGTGGGGCGCGAGACCATCGGCCATGCGGTCGATTCCTCGGCGATCGTCTGCACGTCGGGGAAATCGCGGTAGACGCCCTCGTTCAGCGTGCGCAGGAAGGCGATCGCCTCCAGGTTTTCGCGGCCACCGAAGCGGTTCGGCACCCACTCGCCTTCATCGCGCGCGTAGTCGAGGTACAGCATGGAAGCCACCGCATCGACGCGCAGGCCGTCGAAGTGATAACGCGCCAGCCAATGATGCGCGCTCGACAGCAGGAACGAGCGCACCTCGTTGCGGCCGTAGTTGAAGATCATCGAGTGCCATTCTGGGTGGTAGCCCTGGCGCGGATCCTCGTGTTCGTACAGGCAGGTGCCGTCGAAGCGCGCGAGGCCGTGCGGATCGTCGGGAAAGTGCGACGGCACCCAGTCGAGGATCACGCCGATGCCGTGCCGGTGCAGCGTGTCGACCAGATGCATCAGATCCTGCGGCGCGCCGTAGCGCGCGCTCGGCGCCAGATAGCCGGTGCACTGGTAGCCCCAGGAGCCGTAGAACGGATGCTCGGTCACCGGCATCAGCTCGACATGGGTGAAACCCATCTCGACCACATAGGCCGCCAGCGGCTCGGCGACCTCGCGGTATGAGAGCAACTGCCCGTCGCGCCGCCGCCAAGAGCCGAGGTGGACCTCGTAGATCGCCATCGGCGCGTCGAGTGCATTGCGCGCACGCCGCTCGCTCATCCATTCGCCGTCGTGCCACTCGTAGTCCAGCGACCAGGCGCGCGATGCGGTCAGCGGCGGTGGCTCGCAGAAGAGCGCGATCGGATCAGCCTTGTCGAACGCGGCTCCGTCGCGCGGCATGATGCGGTATTTGTAGCAGTGACCGGCGGAAACGCCGGCGACGAACCGCTCCCAGATCCCCGACGAATCCCACCGCGGCTGCATCGGGTGTGCGCCGGCGTCCCAGGCGTTGAACTCGCCGACCACCGACACCGCGCGTGCATTCGGTGCCCACACCGCGAAATGCGCGCCGTCCGCGCGCAGCTGGCAGCCGAGCTTGTCGCCCAGACCGGCGTGCGTGCCCTCGCGGAACAGGTAGACGTCATGCGCGGTCAGCGGGCTCGGGCCGTGAGGGCCCGTACGCGCGATCGGCGTCGATGGTGATTCGTCGGCAGCGGGCATGCAGTGGATGTTGCGGCGGCAGTCGGATCATGATGGCACAGCGCTGCGCGGGTCGTCGCACTGGGGCGCAGCCGGCTGTACTTCGGCGCTGTCGCCCGTCAATCGTTGAGAACACGCAACGAAGACCGGGTGGGATACCGTAGGTTCGCGGGATGGTCGAACACCCGGTGTCCGTTGGCGGGCCCGCACAGGGTGCTGCGGACGAGCGTAGCCGTGCATCGAACCATCTGACACGGTGCACGTTGGCGTTCATCCTCGCCGGCGGGCGCGGCTCCCGGCTCAAACAGCTGACCGACTGGCGCGCCAAGCCGGCACTGCCGTTCGCCGGCAAGCTGAAGCTCATCGATTTCCCGCTCAGCAATTGCGTCAACTCCGGCATCCGACGCATCGCAGTGCTGACGCAATACAAGGCGCAGAGCCTGATCCGGCACATCGAGCGCGGCTGGGGCTTCCTGTCGCCGTCGCTGGCCGAGTTCATCGACGTCGTGCCGGCGCAGCAGCAGGTCGGCGAGTGCTGGTACACGGGTACCGCAGACGCGCTGTTCCAGAACCTCGACCTCGTGCGCGAAGCCGATGCCGAGCATGTGCTGATCCTGGCTGGCGACCATGTCTACAAGATGGACTACACCGTGATGCTTGCCGACCATGTCGCCAAGGGCGCAGACGTGACGGTCGCCTGTATCGAGGTCCCGCTGGCCGATGCAATGCACTTCGGCGTGATGGCGGTCGACGCCGATGGCCGCGTCACCGCGTTTCAGGAGAAACCCGTCGATCCGAAGCCGCTGCCGGGCAGATCCGACCGGGTGCTGGCCAGCATGGGCATCTATGTTTTCGGCGCCGCGCTGCTTGGTGAGCAGCTCGCGCGCGACGCGACCGATCCCGCGTCGAGCCATGACTTCGGCAAGGACCTGATCCCCCGGCTGCTGCAAGAACACCGCGTGCTTGCCCATCGCTTCGCCGACAGCTGCGTCAACATGGTCGAGGGCCGACCGTACTGGCGCGACGTGGGCACGATCGACGCCTACTGGGAGGCCAACATGGACCTGACCCAGACCGTGCCCGAGCTGAACCTGTACGACGAGCATTGGCCGATCCTGAGTCTGCAGCCGCAGTTGCCGCCGGCCAAGTTCGTGTTCGACGACGACTGGCGCCGCGGCACGGCGATCGACTCGCTGGTCTCCAGCGGCTGCATCGTCAGCGGTGCGACGGTGCGGCGCTCGATCCTGTTCGCCAACGTGCGCGTTGCCGAAGGCAGCCTGATCGAGGACTCGCTGGTGCTGCCCGACGTGGTGATCGGGCAGCGCGTGACGTTGCGCCGCACGATCGTCGACAAGCGCTGCGTGCTGCCCGACGGCTTCAAGGCCGGCTTGCACCCCGCCGAAGACGCCGCACGCTTCCACGTGACCGAGCGCGGCGTCGTGCTGATCACGCCCGAGATGATCGGGCAGTCGGTGCACACGCGGGCGGCTTGAGGCGGACTACCCGAGCAACGCGAACGGCGCGCGGCCGCTGGCCGCGCTGATCAGCCCGAGCACGCGGCCCGTGTCGCTGCCCACCATGCTCCAGTCGAAGCGCCAGGTCCAGTTCTCGCCGCCGAGCGTACCCGGCCAGTTCATGCGCGCCGCGCTGGGAAGACCCAAGACGTCCTGCAGCGGGAACACGGCGAGATCGGCCACCGAATTGCAGGCGGCGCGGATTGCGGCCCAGTGCACGTCATGCGCGCTGCAGGCGAGGTAGGTGCCGGCGAACCGCCGCTCACGCTCACTTGCGCCGTCCCACCAGCCGCGAAAGGTGTCGGTATCGTGCGTGCCGGTGCAGACGAGCATGTTGGGCCTGCAGTTGTGCGGCAGGTATTCATGCGTGGCGTCGTCGCCGAAGGCGTACTGCAGCACCTTCATGCCCGGGAAGCCGCAGGCATCGCGCAGCGTGTGCACATCGGGCGTGATGTGGCCGAGGTCCTCGGCGACGATCGGCAGCGTTCCGAGCGCGCGTCCGATCGCGTCGAACAGCGGTTTGCCGGGGCCTGGCAGCCAACGCCCGCCCTGCGCGGTCGGGCTGCTCGCGGGAATCTCCCAATAGCCCGCGAAACCGCGGAAGTGATCGATGCGAAACCGGTCGACATGCGCGAGCATGCGCCGAACGCGCAACGTCCACCAGGCGAAGTCCTCGTCGGCCATGCGATCCCAGCGGTACAGCGGATTGCCCCAGCGCTGGCCCAGCGGTCCGAGGGCGTCGGGCGGCGCGCCAGCGACCACGGTGGGCTGGAAGTTGTCGTCGAGCTGGTATAGGTCGGGCCGCGACCAGCAGTCTGCACCGTGGTGCGCGACGAAGATCGGCAGGTCGCCGATGATCTCGACGCCGCGCCGGTTGGCATAGGCTTTCAGCGCGGTGCACTGCGCATCGAAGCACCATTGCACGAAGCGCCAGAACTCGATCTCGTCGGCATGCTGGGTGCGTGCGCGGGCCAGCGCCTTTTCGTCGCGATGGGCCAGCGCCGGCGGCCACGCCCACCATGGCCGGCCGTCGTGCGCGCGTTCCAGCGCCATGAACAGCACGTAGTCGTCGAGCCAGCCGGACTGCTCGACACACCAGGCGGCCAGCGCGTCGCGGTCGGCGCGCTCCGCGCGCGCCTCGAAGCCGGCCGCTGCCGCGCGCAGCTGCACCAGGCGCCAAGGCGCGACGGCATCGAAGTCGACGCGCCGCGCGGCGAAACCGGCCGCGGGCAACAGCGGAGTGTCCAACCAGCCGCGCTCGACCAGAGGCTCGAGCGCGATCATCAACGGGCTGCCCGCGAACGCCGAAACGCTCTGGTACGGCGAATGGCCGGGGCCGATGGGCGTCGTCGGCAACCATTGCCAAAGACCCTGCCCGGCCGAAGCCAGCCAGTCGACGAAGTGGTACGCGCCAGGGCCGAAGTCACCGATGCCGTGAGGCCCTGGCAGAGAGGTCAGGTGCAGCAGGACACCGGAGCGGCGGCGCGATGCGCTCATCTCAACGGCCCTTGCCCGTCGCGCTCCCGCGCAAGACGACCAGCGAGCGCGCCGGCATCCTGAATGGGCCGTCGGCCGGCCCGGCGCTGCCCGAAGGCAACTCGCGCGCACTGTCAAGTGCGACTTGCCACTGCCCGGCGGGCAGCCGCAGTGGATGCGGCTGCGCGGTCGGGTTGAAGGCGACGATCAGATGGCGTCCGCCGTGCGGCGAGGCATCGATGCGGCAGGCGAAGGCATGCTGCCCGGCGTCGTGCCAATCGTTGAGTTGCATCGTTTGCCCGGCCGGCGTGAACCACGACAGGCACCGCTCGTGATGCGCCGCCGGCGGTGCATGAAACCAGCGCTCGTAGCGCAGTGCCGGCTCGGCGCGGCGCAGCGCCAGCACTTCGGCGACGAAGGCGAGAAAGTCGGTGTCGACCTGCGACCAGTCGAGCCAGCTGGTCGCGTTGTCCTGACAGTAGGCGTTGTTGTTGCCATGCTGCGTGCGGCCGATCTCGTCGCCGGCGCAAAGCATCGGCGTGCCCTGCGCCAACAACAGCGTGGCCACGAGCGCGCGGCGCACGCGGGATCGCAGTGCGACGATCTCCGCGTCATCGCTCGGCCCCTCGGCGCCGAAGTTGGCGCAGACCTCGCCGCCGTGACCGTCGTGGTTGGCCTCGCCGTTGGCCTCGTTGTGCTTGCGGCTGTACTGCACGAGGTCGGCCAGCGTGAATCCGTCATGCGCGACGATGAAGTTGACCGACGACATCGGCTGCCGCTGGCCATGGTGGAACAGATCGCTCGACGCGGTGAAGCGCCGCGCCAGCTCACCGCGGCCGACGCCGCCGCCACCACCGCTGCCACCACCGCTGCCAATGAGCCAGTAGCGGCGCACGCTGTCGCGGAACTTGTCATTCCACTCGAGCCAGCGTGCCGGAAAGCGGCCGAGCTGGTAGCCGTCGTAGCCGATGTCCCACGGTTCGGCGATCAGGTGTGCACGCGCAAGCACCGGGTCCTGCCGGAGCGCGGTGAAGAACGCTGCGTGCGGGTCGAAACCGTGCCGCGTGCGGCCGATCACCGGCGCCAGATCGAAGCGGAAGCCGTCGACGCCCATGTCATGCACCCAGTAGCGCAGCGAGTCGAGCACCCACTGCGTGACGCGCGGATGCGCAATGTTCAGCGTGTTGCCGCAGCCAGTGAGGTTTTCGCAGCGGCTGCGATCGTCGGCCTGGAGACGGTACCAACTCGCGTGATCGAGCCCGCGAAAGCTCAGCGTGGTGCCGTTCTCGTCGCCCTCGGCACTGTGGTTGTAGACGACGTCGAGCACGACCTCGATGCCGTGTTCGTGCAGCGTCGCGACCATTGCGCGAAATTCGTCGGCCACCTCGGTCGGGTCGGCGCCGGCTCGTGCAAGGCGCGGGTCAGGGCAGAAGAAGCCGATGGTGTTGTAGCCCCAGTAGTTGTGCAGGGCGCGTTCCACCAGGCGCGCCTCGTCGAGCCGGTAGTGCACCGGCAGCAGCGACAGCACGGTGACCCCGAGCGACTTGAAGTGCGCGATCGACGTCGGATGCGCCAGCGCCGCATAGGTGCCTCGCAGCGGCTCGGGGATGTCCGGGTGCGTCCGGCTGAAGCCCTTGACGTGCAATTCGTAGAGCACGAGGTCGGCCTTCGGAATGCGTGGCGCATTCAGGTGGCCGGCCGCGGGCCGCGACGTCGCAGCCACGCGCGCCTTCAGCGCATGTAATGCGTTGTCGCGGCGGTCGAACGAACGGTTACCCTCCGGATGGCCCAGCTCGAAGCCGTGGTGCTCGGCGCGCCAGGCATGGCGGCCGATGATCTCGCGCGCGTAGGGGTCGAGCAGCAGCTTGTGCGCATTGAAGCGGTGGCCTCGCGCCGGTTCGTACGGCCCGTGGGCTCGATAGCCGTACACCAGGCCGGCCGCCGCACCGGGCAGAAAACCATGAAACACGCCGTCGTCGGGGCCGTGCAGCGCATAGCGCTTGACTTCGCGCGCACCGCCGGTATCAAAGATGCACAGCTCGATCACCTTCGCATGGTCGGAGAACACCGCGAAATTGACGCCGCCGTCGCGCACCGTGGACCCCATCGGGTCAGGGTGGCCGAGTTGCAGCCGCTCAGGCAGTGGCATCGACGGCCTCGGCGGACAGCAGCGATCGGTACAGCGCGACATATCGCGCGGCTGCCGAGTCCCAATCGAAGCGCTGCTCCATCGCGGTGCGCTGCACGCGGCGCCACGCGGCCTTTCGCGCACGCAGCGCAAAGGCGCGCCGCAGCGCCGCGGAAAAGGCGGCGCGGTCGAAGCCGTCGAAGACGAAGCCCGTGGCCGAACCGTCGGCGAGATTCTCGAGCGTGACGTCGGCCACCGTGTCGGCCAGGCCGCCCACGCGATGCACCAGCGGCAGGCTGCCGTAGGCCAGCGCATACATCTGCGTCAGCCCGCAGGGCTCGAAGCGCGACGGCACCAGCGTCACGTCGGTGCCGGCGAACACGCGATGCGACAGCGTCTCGTCATAGCCGATGTGCACCGCCACCGCATGCGGATGCGCTTTTGCGGCGGTACGAAAGGCGGCCTCGAGCTCCGCGTCGCCGCTGCCGAGCACGACCAGCTGGCCGCCGCGCGCGAGAAGCTCCGGCAGGCCGGCGAGCACGAGATCCAGCCCTTTCTGTTCGGTCAACCGGCTGACGACGCCGAACAGCAGCGCCTCGGCGACGGGCTCGAGGCCGAACTGGCGTTGCAGGGCGGCCTTGTTCTCGGCCCTTGGCGTGAGATGCCGGGCATCGAACGCCCGCGCAAGCGCCGTGTCGACGGCCGGATTCCAGACCTCGGTGTCCACGCCGTTGAGGATGCCGCTCAACACGTCACGCCGTGTACGCAGCAGCCCGTCGAGGCCGCAGCCCTGCTCGTGGCCCTGGATCTCGCGCGCATAGGTCGGGCTCACCGTCGTCAGCCGGTCGGCGTATTGCAGGCCGGCCTTCATGAACGACACCTGGCCATGGAATTCGATGCCGTGAATGCCGAACACCGAGGCCGGCAGCCCGAGATCGTCGAACAGGGCCTTCGGGAACACACCCTGGTAGGACAGGTTGTGGACCGTGAACACGGTGGTCGCCGTCGTGCCGCCGAGCCCGCGGCGCGCGCGCGCCTGGTGGATCAGCGCCGGTGCCAGCGCGGCATGCCAGTCGTGCGCATGCACGATCTGCGCGCGCCAGTGCGGGTCGAGCCCGGCGGCGAGTGCCGCGGCGGCATGGCCGAGCAGCGCGAAGCGGCGGTGGTTGTCGGCATACGCCACGCCTTGCGCATCGACATAGGGACTGCCGGGCCGCGCATACAGGGCCGGCGCATCGACGAGGTACAGCATGCTGCCGTTCCACACGCTGGCCAGCACCGCGGCCGTTTCGCCCCAGGGCGCCGTCATCGTGGCCACCGGCTGCCAGTCGGCCACGGCCTCGCGCACAGCCGGAAAGCCCGGCAACAGCAACCGCACGTCGACGCCGGCGCGCCGCAGCGCGGCCGGCAACGCGCCGGCCACGTCGGCCAGGCCACCGGTCTTCAGCAGTGGGTAGAGCTCGGCGCTGACCTGCAGGACCCGCATCCGATACTACTGAAGGCGCGCCAGCATCTCGGCGTTGATCAGCACGACGCCGCCTTCCGTGCGTTCGAAGCGGCGTGCGTCCAGCTCCGGATCCTCGCCGACGACGAGGTCTTCCGGCAGCTCGCAGCCGCGGTCGATCACCACCTTGCGCAGCCGGCAGCGGCGGTTGATCGTCACGTCGGGCAGCACCACCACATGGTCGAGGGCGCAAAACGAATGCACGCGCACACCGGAGAACAGTACTGCGTTCGTGAGGTTCGAGCCGGAGACGATGCAACCGCCTGAGACGATGGTGTTGACCGACACGCCGTGCTCACCGTTTCGGTCGGGCACGAACTTGGCCGGGGGCAGCTGGCGCTGGTAGGTCCAGATCGGCCATTCGGTGTCGTAGATGTCGAGCTCGGGGTTGATCGAGGCCAGGTCGAGGTTGGCCGCCCAGAACGCGTCGATCGTGCCGACGTCGCGCCAGTACGGTGGCGCGCCGTTCGGGTTGACGATGCACGACATCGCGAACGGATGCGCAAGCGCGCGCCCTTCGGCCACTGCACGCGGGATCACGTCCTTGCCGAAATCGTGGCTCGAGTTCGGATCGTCGAGATCGGCCTCGAGCAGGCGATAGAGATACTCGGCATCGAACACGTAGATGCCCATGCTGGCGAGCGACGTGTCCGGGCGGTCAGGCATCGGCGGTGGATCGGCCGGCTTCTCGACGAACGCACTGATGCGCCGCGACGCGTCGATCGCCATCACACCGAAGGCCGACGCTTCCTTGCGCGGCACCTCGATGCAACCGACGGTGCAGCCGAAACCGCTGTCGACATGGTCGCGCAGCATGATCGAGTAGTCCATCTTGTACACATGGTCGCCGGCCAGCACGACGATGTACTCGGTGTTCGGGTTGCGGATGATGTCGAGGTTTTGGTACACCGCGTCGGCGGTGCCGCGGTACCAGTACTCTTCGCCGATGCGTTGCTGCGCCGGCAACAGGTCGACCACTTCGTTCAGTTCGGCGCGCAGGAAGCTCCACCCGCGCTGCATGTGGCGCAGCAGCGAATGCGACTTGTACTGCGTGACGACACCGATGCGCCGGATGCCCGAGTTGACGCAGTTCGACAGCGCGAAATCGATGATGCGGAACTTGCCGCCGAAGTAGACCGCCGGTTTGGCGCGTCTGTCGGTCAGCTGCTTCAGCCGCGCGCCGCGGCCGCCAGCCAGCACGAGCGCAATCGTGCGGCGGACGAGCTGATGCGGCGCGGTCGAACGGTCCATCGGCATTCATTCTCCCCTCTAGGGCCCTTTTTCACCACAGACGCCGGAGCGCACCAGCCCTGTGCCGGCATCGCCTGCCTGCGCCGCACGTATTGGTGCACGGTACGGTCGATCGGGACCTGGCCCACGCCGTGTCGGCAAGGCCTCAGAGTTTCTCAAGGATCTCGCGCCGCTTCTGCTGGTACTCGTCTTCGGTGATCAGCCCACCGTCGCGCAACCGCTTCAGCGCGCGCAGGCGCAGCTCCTGCTCCTCGAAGAACGCGGCGTCGCGTGTTCGCGGAGCCGAGGCCGAAGCCGCTGGTGCCGGAAGCGCCGCCGCGCCGGCTGCGGGCCGCGGGGTTGCCGCCGGCGGCGCAGTCGGCGTCACCGGGGGCGCCGGCGTGGGTGAGGCAGCCACCGGCGGCGCGGGGCCTGTGGGCGGGACGGGCACCGGTACAGGCACGACCGGCAGCGTCATCGCGGCACCAAATCGGTTGTCGCGGTTCAATCCGATCAGCTGGCCTCCCGGCGCCAGCTGCGCGGTCTGCTGTCGCGCATCGGGCGAGAGCAGATCGACGATCGCGGTGGCCGGCGCGCGCTCGGCGCCATAGCCCATCGCGACCTCGGGCCGGCCAGCGGCGGGCGGCTGCGCGCCCAATGCAAGGGGCTCGGCCGCGACGGCGCTCGCCTTGCCGAGCGTGAGCCCGGCCTCGATCTGCAGCTTCGCGGTAGTGACGATTGCCGTCAGCGACCAGTCGGCCACATTCAGCGAGCCCAGAAACGATCTCGGCACCGTGAAGGACACGCTGCGACCGCGTACGCGCACGTCGGTCGCGAAGAACACGGCCTGGTCGATGCTCCCCGTCGCGGCCGGCTGCCCCGACGCGGGACCTTCGGTGCGTGCGTCGTGCAGCTGGCGGCGCATCAGCTCGGGCCGTGGCGTCAGCACGACCACCTTCTCCCACGCATGGTCGGGCGCGATGCGCGCGCCGCGCCCGGGCAGCGTGTCGGTGCGGCCGGAACCTGCGACGCGGTCGGTGTCGAGGTAGATATCCACGTTGAATGCATAGAAGCCGTGCCGCGCGAACAGCGACAGGTCCTCGCTGCCCAAGCCGCCGGCCTTGACCGTCGACGGATGGCGGATCGGGTTGCGAAAGCGCGCCTCGAAGCGCAGGGCGTCAGGTTCTGCGAACACGCGCAAACCGCGCAGGTCGAGGTCGCCGGGCGCGAACGCGCTGTCACGCGGATAGACCAGCGTGCCATCGCCAACGTCGTCGCCCTCGGGATCGGTGATGTCGATCAGCACATTGCCTTGCGCCAGGGCGACCAGCGGCAACGCGAGCAAGGCGGCCAAAGGAATGGATTTCATTGTCGGTCTCGATCGACTGAATCGGTGGCAGGCCCCGCAGCGTAAGGCAGAGTGCCCCGCTCCGTTGGGAGGCGGGGCACTTGCCCAGGGCCGCGCGGCAACTGCGCGCCTCAGGCGATCAGAAGATCGCCTTCACGAACGCCTTCATGCGGTACTGCTTGAAATCCGCATCCAATGCCCCGGTGGCCAGCGGCACCGGGTTCAGCGCCGTCAGCCCCGCGGCGCCGCTGCTCAAGCTGACGTCGCCGCGGACCCACTGCGCCAGCAACCCCGTCTCGAATCCGGCCAGGTTGTAGGCCAGCTTGACGCTGAGGATGTTCTTCTTGTTGTCGACGTCGCCGGTATTGGTCAACGTGAACTTGCGCGAATACTGGCCGTAGGAGATCTGTCCGTAGAGGTCGCGGAACAACTGATTGCCCACGCTCAGCGTATAGCCCGAGTCCTTGGTCTGCAGGTCGTCGGCCGCGGTCGCGGCGCTGAAGGTGTTCTTGTCGTCGACCAGTTTGTACTTCGCGCCGAGTTCGATGCCGCCGGCCACCGGCACCACGTAGCCCGCGCGAGCGACGAGGATCGTCGTCTTGCGGTCGTTGTCGAGCCGGAAGAAGTTCGACAGTGCGCTGTCGGCCGCGCGGCTGCCGTTGTAGTTGTAGCCCAAGCGCGTGTATTCGAAACTGAGCGGGATCTTCGCGACCTCGTAGTTCGCGACCACGGTGATGCCCTTCCAGCCCTGGATCGACTCGTTGGGTGGCTCGTCGAAGTCCATGAAGGCGTTATCGACCAAGCCGTTCGCTCCAGCCTGCAGGCCGCTGTCGCCCGCGCACAGCGCACCGACGGGCGAGAAGCACTTGGCCGACGCCGGGGACTGCTCGTAGTCGCGCGCCGCGCCGCCGATCCACTTCGGGTCACCCCAGCGGTGCCAGGCCGCCTCGGAGCCCTCGGTCAGCAGCACGTCGGCCTCGCGCCGCGTCGCGGTGTTGCTGTAGAAGGCCGAGCTGATGTTGAAGTACTGCGCATTGAGGGTCAGCCCAGGCACCGGCAGCGCCGTGAGCGCCAGATCGAGCTTGACGGCGTTGCCGTTGACGCTGGACTTCGGGCTGTTGATCCACGGTTGATCGAACACGCCACGGGTCTTGTACGTCGAGCGGTAGCCCGCGGCCTTGACGTCGACGCCGTCGAACACGCTGGCCTCGCCCTTCACCATGAACACCTTGCTCTTCGCGAAGGTGTCGAGGTCCTGGCCGTTGAACACGTTGCCGTCGGCATCGTTGATCACACGGTCGTTGAACCACTGGTAGCTCGCCGTCAGCTTGGCTGGGCCGACCTGGCCCTTGACCTGGCCGATGTAGACCGCCTCCTGGAACTGGCTGGCATCGCTGGCGCAGCAGGTCGGTCCCTGGCCATAGTTGTTCTGCAGATAGTTCGGCAGCGACAAGCGACCGAACTCCCAGCTCGACGCCGGTGCCGGCAGCCGACCCTTGAAGTACAGGCCGTTGTAGTTGTCGCGGTCGATGTAGCGCACCTTGCCCACGGTGAACGGGTCGAACTGGCCCCAGTCGCTGGAGCCGATCAGGGCCTGGTCGAGCCAGTTGTAGCCCGGCGTCAGCAACACATAGGCGCCGCGCAGCTTGATCCACTTCTGAGTGTTGACCTGGTCGCCGTTGGTGGCCCCCTCCTTGCCGAAGCCGCCGAAGTCGGTCCAGAACGCGTCGGACGACCGGCTTTGCAGCCGCACCCCGGCCTCGACCTGCTTCGAGATGCGGGCCTTGATGCGCAGCTCGAACTCGGTCCACTGGCCCTGGTCGGTGCCGCTGGCGGTGTCGCCGCTGCGGTCGGCGGCATTCACGACACGCTGGTCGCCATCGAGGAACTTCATGTAGATGTTCGAGCCGCTGAAGTCGAGGTCGATGGCAAACGCCGGTCCGCCGAGCGCCAGCCCTGCGGCCACCGCGACCGGTTTGAGATTGAGCTTCTTCATTTAGGTTGACTCCTCTGGTGTGGGTAAAGGTCGATCACTTCTTGAGCATCTTCAGCGTGGCCATCTTCTTGGCCTTGCCGTCGGGCGCGCATTCATAGGCAAGCATCTCGGACTGCTTCGCGTCGGGGCCTTCGAGCACGTCCATCACATGCGGGTCGCAGTCGCCGTCGTTGCCGCCGCCCCAGCGGTGCTGGCCTTCGTATTCGTTGACCTTGCGCGTCAGGAAGTCGGTGCCGGCGGGGAAGCCCTCGTTGGACTGCATCACGACCTGGTAGCTCCAGCCGTCGACGTTGCCGTCGCCGCCCAGCTCGGCCAGCGGCACGCTGCCGCTGATCGTGCGGCTGCGGCCGCGCGTGAGGTTGGGCACCACCACGTCCTTGGCCATCGCACCGAGCTTGGCGTCGGCCTCGCCGGTCACGCGTGCCTTTTTCTGCGGCGACAGCACGACAAGCTTGTTCCACTCATGGCCCGGCGCGAACTGCACGTTCAGCCCCGGAAACGTGGCGGTGTAGCCGCCGGGCGCGCCGGTCTTGACGAAGATGAACACCATCTGCACCGCGAAGCCGACGCCCATGCCCCAGGGGTCTTCGAGCGTCGAGTTCACGTCGACCGCGAAGTCGACGTTGTTGCCGCTCTTGACGGCGCTGAACTTCACGAGGTCGAACGACCCGGCCTTGTACGCGCCGTCGGTCGGGTAGGTGTAGTTGCCGGGGCCCTTGTCGTCACCGCGCGGGTCGGTGAACTCGACCGCGTGGGAAGCGGCAGCGCCGAACGCGAGCAAGGTCGCGAGTCCGATGGCTCGCAGCGGGTGGGGTTTCTTCATCGGGATCTCCTCTGGGGTGGGAACAACGCTACTTGACGCTCCCGGCGGTGAGGCCGGAGACGAGGTACTTCTGCAGGTACATGAACAGGATCACGACCGGCAGCGACACGATGACCGAACCGGCTGCGAAGAATCCCCATTGGGAGGTGAAGCCCCCGACGAAGAAGCGCAGGCCCACCGGCGCCGTGTAGTTGGTCTCGGCCTCCATGAACACGGAGGCGAGGATGAATTCGTTCCACGCCGTCATGAACGAGAACAGCGCGGTGATCGCGATCGCCGGCTTGGCCAGCGGCAGGATGATGCGAAAGAAGATGACCTGCGGGCTGGCGCCGTCGATGCGCGCGGACTCCTCGATGTCGATCGGAATCGTGTCGAAGTAGCCCTTCAGCATCCACACGCAGAACGGGATCGCGGTGGTGGCGTAGACGATCACCAGGCCGATGAAGTTGTTGCCCAGCCCGAGCCACTTGACGATGATGATGAACAGCGGGATCAGCATCAGCGTGCCCGGGAACATCTGCGACACCAGGAAAGCCAGCATCCCCTGGTCGCGCCCTGGGAACCGGAAGCGGCTGAACGCGTAGGCCGCAGTGCAGGCCAGGAAGACACCGAGCACGGTGGTCAGCGCAGAGACGATCACGCTGTTGAGCAGCCAACGGCCGAACGGCTGCTCGGTCATCACGTTGAGGAAGTTCTTCGCCGACAGGTGCGCCGGCCAGGGCAGCACACCGCGCAAGCGCTCGAAGAAGCCCGGATCCTTCGGCAGGTCGACCAGGCCCACGCTTTGCTGGCCCGAAAACGCCAGCGCGAGCACCCACAGCACCGGGTAGATATAGAGCAGCGTGAACGAGATCAGCGCCGCGTGCAGCCACAGCGGGTTGCGGGGCTGGCCGTAGGCTTTCGTACTTGCCATCTCAGTACGACTCCGTCGCGCGCGTGACGCGGGTCTGGAAGTAGCCGTACGCGAGCAGGATCGCGAAGATCACCGTCGAATACGCCGCCGCATAGGCGTACTGGTACTGCTCGAACGCGATCTTGTAGGCCTTGGTGACGAGGATCTCGTTGGCACCGGCGGGCTCGCCGCCGCTGACCAGGAAGATGATGTTGAACATGTTGAACGTCCACACCACCGAGATCACCACCGCGGGAACCAACGTCGGCCGCAGCAGCGGCAGCGTGATGCGCTTGAGCTGCTGCCACCGGGTGGCGCCCTCGACCTCGGCCGCCTCGTACATGTCCTTCGGGATCGACTGCAGCGCGCCGAGGATCACGACCATCATGAACGGGATGCTCAACCAGCCGTTGGTGGCCAGCCCCGTGAGGAACGAGCTGACCACACCGTCGAACCAGCGCACCGGCTCGAGGCCGACCATCTGCAGGAACTGATTGATGACGCCGAACTGCGGATGGAACATGCCGCGCCACACCAGCGCCGTGATGTAGTTCGGGATCGCCCACGGCAGGATCAACAGCACGCGGTAGATCGTCTTGCCCTTGAACCCCTCGGTGTTCAGCGCCATCGCGAGCACGAATCCGAAACCAACGCCGATGCTCACGTTGGTGACGGTCCAGATCACCGTCACCATCAGCGTCCAGTAGAAGTTCTGGTAATTGACCACCGTGCCCTCGACGGTGGTCTTGACGATGTCGACATCACCGAGGATGGCGACGAAGTTGTCCAACCCGATCCAGCGTTCGCGGAACGGCAGGTTCTCGTTGAACAGCGTGGTGTCGGTGAACGACAGCGCGATACCGTAGAAGAACGGAAAGAACACCAGCACCAGCATGCCGATCATCGCCGGTGCGACGTAGGCATACGCCACGGCATGCGCGCGCAAGGCGGCCCGCGTGCGAGCGGCCCATCCCTGCACGAAGAACAGCAGCACGCCGACGCCGAGCGCGTCAATCAGCCAGAAGCTGCGTTCGAGGAACCGCGCGTGCGCATCCTTCACCGCCGCGGCGCCACCGAGCACGGCTCCGTCGGGTGCGATCAGGCCGAGCGGCCGTTCGTAGGCATCCGAGTCCCAGCTGCTCGCGGTCCGCGGCGGCAGCGCCGGAGCTCCGCTGCGCGCGTGGGTCGCGGCGGCGGCACCCTGGACCTTGGCCACCGCCTGATTGGCGGTGGCCGTGCGTTCGGCCATTGCACCGAGGCGCTGCTGCTGGAATCCGACAGCCATCACCAGCAACGCCAACACGGCGAGAGCGCGCGCGACATCGAAGCGCCGCTCGCGCTGCGGCCGCAGGAAGGCCCCGAGCACCAGCGCGGCAGCAAGCAGCCCGAGCGGCAGTAGCCAGCCGGCCGCAGTGCCGTCGGCTGCGACCGCCGGCGCCACCCGCGCCTGCACGATGCCGGCAAATGTGCCGTCGATCCGATACGGCACCGTGATGGTCATCGCGCCGTCGCGCGGGTCGTCGACCTGGATCGTCTTCTTGCGCACCGCACCTTCGGCGA
>JAEUPI010000204.1 GCA_016790175.1 Burkholderiaceae bacterium
CGACGCCGAAGGATCAGCTGCGCGACAAGCTGAAGGGGTTGTTGAAGAAGTAGCTTGGCCTGATGGCTCGCCGCTGTGCGCCGCGAGGCAATCGGGTGATCGGTCAGGGCGCGCTGGCGACGTGCGTGTGGGCGGCCCACCAGTATCGAAGCGATGTCCGTCGTTGCTGGTACGAGCGGCCGGTCCTACTGCCATGGGGCCTTTCGAGCCGGCTCCGCCAAAGTGCGCTGGGCAAACGAGACCGGCCGTTGGCTGGCGACGAATCAACTCATGCAGCCGGCCAGGAGTGGAAGTTCACCAAGGTCCGCTCCAAGGTCGACTCGCACCGCCGCCACGACTACCGCATGCCACACAGTCGTCTGCGCATCGACGGCTGGGCGATCAATCTCAAGCGCACTACCGGGCCTACCGCGAGGAGGGCCTGAGGGTGCGCAAGCGCGGGTGCAAGAAGCTGCCCGTGCCCGAGCAGCAGCCGCTGGCCCGGCCGGCACAGCCCAACGAGGCGTGGATCTTGGGCTTCCTGTTCGACGAGCTGGCCAACGGCCGGCGCGTGAAGACCCCTCACCGTGGTCGAAGACTGCAGCGAGGAATCAGTCCAGATCGTCGCCGACACCGCGACCCTTGCGCTCCAAGTGACCCGCACCCTCGACCAAATCAAGATGCAGAGCTTGGATGCCAGGAACAGCCTCGGGCTCCGCGTCATTTTGCGAGCGGGCCGCGAGCGTCGGGTGTACATTCGGCGCTCAGTGGGGCACGCTGCAAGTGACATCGCCCTGCACTGGCCAGCTTGAAGCGCCACGGGCGGGAGGATCGCCTTTGTCGGGACAAGTCCTTGAACGGAGTTGCCCCTTGTCTTCCCGATCCACTCCCCACGCTGCGGATAAGGCAGTGCCTGCCGCTTTAACACCTCCCGACCAGACGTCGCCTGCAACGGTCTCCGCGGAGCACGCCGAACTGCAACGCCAGGGCGCCAAGGCCGCCGTGCGCGGCGATACGGCAGGGTCGAACCCGATGTTCGATTCCGTCAACCAGCCGGACGCCACGGGCGAGAGCGAACAAGCGTGGTCCGCGCGGCGCGATGCCTGGGAGCGGGGCCACGGCTCGCAGCAGACACCGACGTTGCCGAACCGCCCCCCAGGCGGCATCGCCGACGACGAGCGTGTCCGGGACGAGGCGCTCTTCGGCGTGACGCGCGTGCTGACCTTTGCCGGCGACATGGCCCTGACAGCCGCCACCGGCTTCTTCTTCGAGCGCGATGGCCGACTCTTCCTC
This sequence comes from Burkholderiaceae bacterium, assembly GCA_016790175.1. Classification (GTDB taxonomy): domain Bacteria; phylum Pseudomonadota; class Gammaproteobacteria; order Burkholderiales; family Burkholderiaceae_C; genus JAEUPI01. The sequence goes on from JAEUPI010000204.1 coordinate 1,273, forward strand.
GTCACCAGCCGCCACGTTCTGTTCGACGCCCCCACCCAGCACGCGCCGGACCGCATCGAGATCGAGCTGCACACCGACGCCACCGACCTGACGCAGTTCGCAACGCTGTCGATCCTGCTTCACCTGGACGGCATGACCGTGTGGCGCCAGGCGCGCGACAGCGGTGGAGAGATCGACGTGGCGGTGCTGGAAGTCGACAGGACCGCCATGCCGGCCGACTGCGTGATACGCCCGTTCGGGCCCCAGCACCTGACGGTCGGATTCGACCTGTTCGAGGTGGGCAACCGACTGGCCATCCCTGCGTTCCCGCTCGGTTTCTTCGACACCGTGCATCACCTGCCCGTGGTGCGGCAAGCCAGCGTTGCCTCCTGCTACGGCGTCCGCTTCCAGGGACTGGGATACTTTCTCACCGATGCGCGCATGCACCGCGGGTGCAGCGGCGCGCCGGTGCTGGCGCGTGTCGATCCCGCCAAGTCGGGCCAGCCGCGCTGGTGCCTGCTCGGCGTTCACTCCAGTCGCATGGACATGGCGACGAGGGACACCGTGCTGGACGAATCGCTGGGACTGAACTGCGCCTGGTATGCCGACGTCCTGATGACTCTGACCGGCACCGCGGGTGCGGCCCCCTCATGACGCAACCCCTTCTGCAAGCTGCCGACCTGCGCGGTGCCGCGCACCTCACCACCGATGCCGTGGTCGGCTTGGCCAGCCTCGTCGAAGCCATGCACGCCCGCATCACCAGCCTGCCCCGGCTGCCAGGGGCCGGCGCCACCGCGTCGCAGGAGCGCACCCCCGGCGTGGCGGGCATGGTCTACGGGACCGTGCGCGGCGTGACGCGCGTGGCAGGGGGCAGTGCCGAAGCGCTGCTGGGCTGGCTGGCGCCGGCCCTGACGGCGCCTGATCCGCACCAGGCCCCGCGCCCCGAGCGGGAGGCCATCCTGGCGGCGCTCAACGGCGTGCTGGGCGATCACCTCGCGACGACCGACAACCCGCTGGCCATCGCGATGCAGTTCCGCCATGCAGGCCGCGCCCTGCCTCTGGAGCGCCACGCGCTTCGCTCGCGCCTCGGCTGTGCATCGCCGAAGGTGTTGGTGCTGTTGCACGGTCTGTGCATGAACGACCTGCAATGGCATCGCGCAGAGCACGACCATGGCGAGGCGCTCGCTCGCGACTTGGGCTACACGCCGGTCTACCTGCACTACAACAGCGGCCTGAGCGTGTCGACCAACGGCCGCATCCTCGCGCAGCTGATGGAAGGCCTCTACAGCGGCTGGCCCATGCCGATTGAACGCCTGGTCATGATCGGCCACAGCATGGGCGGCCTCGTGGCCCGCAGCGCCATCCATCATGGCGCGCTTATGCAGCGAGGCGGCCTGCGCTGGCCGGGGCGCGTGGACGATCTGGTCTGCCTCGGCACGCCGCACCACGGCGCGCCGCTCGAGCGTGCGGGCCACGGCGTGGACCTGTTGCTCGGCGCCGCGCCGTACGCGGCCCCTCTGGCCCGGCTGAGCAAGGTACGCAGCGCCGGCATCAACGACCTCCGGCATGGCAACATCCTGAAGGGCCCTGCGGGCGGCGACGACGCGGATCGCGCAGACCCGGTCGCCTTGCCGAGTGGCGCGCGCTGCTTTGCCGTGGCCGCCAGTCTGGGCCCCGCCTCCGGGAGCCTGAAGGCGAGGCTGCTGGGCGACGGCCTGGTCCCAGTGGCGAGCGCATTGGGCCGGCACGACGAGCCCGACCTTGGACTTGCGTTCGAGCCGGAGCGGCAAGCCGTGGTGCACGACACTAGCCACCTCGACCTGCTGTCGAGCGCCGCGGTGTACGCACTGCTGCGGCAGTGGCTGGGTTGACGGCTCGAGCCTACCGTGAGTACGCGACGCCGCAGCAAGAGGGGCGAACGCAAGCTAGCGTCGTTGCGGCTCGAAATCGCCAAGGCCGAGGTGCGTCTGGCGATGCTACGAGTGTCCATCAAAGAGGCGCGTAGCGACGCGGGCCTTGCCGCCGTTCACAGTGCGCGCGCCGAGAACAGCCACCTTCTTGAGAAGAATCTGCTGGCGGAACAGGCTGCCTGCGCGAGCCAGGTTGCGCTGGACTTGGCTGTCAAGGCGTCGCAGACCGACGCGCTGACGGGTCTCCGAAATCGAAGTGTGCTGTGGGATCGGCTGGCGCACGAGGTGGAATTGGCCGGTAGGCACGGGCATCACGTTGGTGTGTTCCTCCTGGATATCGATGACTTCAAGCAGCTGAACGACCAGTGCGGCCACTTGGTAGGCGACCTGGTGCTCCAGTGGGTCGCGGGCGCACTGATGGCCACAGTGCGTGCTAGCGATACGGTGTTTCGCCTCGGAGGTGACGAGTTCGTCGTGGTGGCCTTGACAGTCACTCGGAATGACGTGGATCTGCTTGCACGGAAGGTGATGGAAGCGTTGCGCGAGCCGTTTTGCGTCGCGGGGCAGACAATCTCGGTTTCTGTGAGCGTGGGTGTCGCTGTCTTCCCTGAGGACGGCAAGGTCGAAGAGGTTTTGGTCACCAAAGCGGATGAGGCCATGTACAGAATCAAGCGCGCGCGTTCCCTTGAGTACACCTTTGGCCTTCGGACGATGAGCGCAACCTATGACTCGGCATGAGGTCATGGACCGCGTCGCGCGCATCTCGTCAGGCTGACATTGCCGGACCCTTACTGAGCGACCGCTTTCCGGCATCCAAGTCGCCGACGGCAAGGGCCGCAATGGGTCGATCTCGCACAGCCACCCGGCGGGTTCGAACGATCGCGATCCCGTAGTCAGCGGACGTTCGAGCACACTTGTCCAAAGCTCCCAACGTAGCCAACGCAGACCTACGCTGCTCTCGGATCGAGCATCGGCAACAGGCCGTTCAGGCCCACCAGCCCTGGCCACACGGGCCCGCTATCACGCTAAACCACGTCGCTCGGCGCCCGGCTCAGCTCGTTGTTGGCCTCCACCAGCACGCGCAGCATGCGCATGAACTCCACGCGCTCGGCCTTGCGCAGCGGTGCGAGGATGCGCTCTTGCGCCTTCAGCATGTCGGGCGCCAC
>JAEUPI010000215.1 GCA_016790175.1 Burkholderiaceae bacterium
TCAACGCCGAGGCCGCGTGGGATGTCACACCGGGTTCGGCGGCCATCGTGGTCGCGGTGATCGACACCGGCGTGCGGCCCGACCATCCGGATCTGGTGGGCAAGCTGCTGCCGGGGTACGACTTCGTCTCGGAGGACGGCCCGGGCGACTTCACGACGGCCAACGATGGCAACGGGCGGGACAGCGATCCCAGTGACCCGGGCGACTGGATCTCGGCGGGCGAGAACGCCAGCGGACCGCTGGCCGGTTGCGGCGTGTCGCCGAGCAGTTGGCATGGCACGCAAACGGCCGGACTGACCGGTGCCGCGACGAACAACGGCGTCGGCATGGCCAGCGTCGGGCGCAATGTCCGTGTCCTCCCGATTCGGGCGTTGGGCAAGTGCGGCGGGTTCCTGTCCGACGTGGTTGCGGCGATGCGCTGGGCGGCCGGGCTGAGCAACGATCCGGTCCAGAACCAAAACCCGGCCCGCGTCATCAACCTCAGCCTCGGATCCTCCGGTGCATGCGCAAGCTCGATGTACGAGAGCGCCGTTGCCGAGATTCTCGCCGCGGGTGTCACGATCGTCGCCGCGGCGGGCAATGAGAACGGCCTCGCGGCCGGTAAACCCGCCAATTGCCCCGGAGTGATCGGTGTCGCCGGTCTCCGCCATTCGGGCACCAAGGTGGGCTACTCGAATGTCGGCCCCGAGCTCAGCATCGCCGCGCCGGCCGGCAATTGCGTGAACCTGTCCGGCCAGTGTCTGTTTCCGCTGTTGACCACCACCAACACTGGATTGACGACGCCGGCCGCCAATACCTATAGCGACGGTTCCGATGCATCACTGGGCACGAGCTTTTCGTCACCGCTGGCCGCAGGCGCCGCAGGCCTGATGCTGTCGATCAACTCGGCCCTGACACCGGCTCAGATCAGACGCGGCTTGATGGGAACCGCACGCGCGTTTCCGACGACGGGTGCAACGTCAGGCACGGCCAGTTGCCAACCGCCAAGCAGCACCGAACAGGACGAGTGCTATTGCACGACCACCACTTGCGGCGCTGGAATGATGAACACCTCCGGCGCGGTAACCGCCGCCGCCGGCCTGAAAGCCTGGGCCACGCCGGCATCGGTGCAGATGGCATCCGGTTCGACGACAGTCATCAGCAGCGCGGAGTCATGGGCGTTGCCACCGAACCAGATTCAGACACGCACCTGGTCGGCCGATCCCGGAGGTGTACCCGTCACGTTGACGCCGAGCGCCGATGGGTCGACCGTGACGGTCACCGGAACCACCGACGGCACGGCGGTCATCCGATTGACGATCAGCGACGGCGCTGGTCCAACGGCGGCGGCGACGACGACCATCACCATTTCATCGTCTGTCTCCAAGGGCGATGGGGGCGGTGGCGGCGCGACGTCTCTCACCTGGCTGCTTGGCCTACTGCTGGCCGCGGCGGGGCTGCGAAGGTGCGACCGATAGCCTGCTGCGGTCGCGCCGCTCGTCCCGCCGGCGTCAACCGCCGCCCTGGCACACCTTGAACCCCACCCCCAGCGGCGGCAGCGCCAGCTGCGTCAGCCGCTGCGCGAGCGCGGGCTCGACACGCTCGACGCGCAGCATCGTCACCGTCACCGGCGTGTTGATCGTCACCAGGCGGGCCGGCTTCACGCCGCGGTTGCGCAGCTGCTCGAGCGCGGCCTCGGCTGCGGCGCGGCTCTCGTGGCGGCCGAACGAGAGGCCGGGCTCGAGGTCGGGCGAGTTGCGCACCTCGTCGAACGGGATCTGCGAGCGGCGCAGCTCCTCCTTGCGCTTGGCGAACGCGGCGTCGTCGGGAAACTTGCCCTGGTAGACGATGAAGGTGCCACCGCGTTCGAGCTTTTGCGGCGTCCAGCTGAGGCCGGGGGCCTGCAGGTCGCGCAGGATGCGTTCGGCCGTGGCCAGCTCGCCGGCGGCGAACGGGCCGGCCTCGAGGCAGGCCACACGCTCGGCGGGTACGCTGAGCGCCGCGGCCACGGCCGAAGCCGGCGCCGGTGCGGGGGTGGGGACGGCAGCGGTCCCGCGTGCAGGCGCCGAGGCCGTTGCAGGTGCTGCGGCGGCCGCGGCCGACGCCGCGGTGGGGCTGAGCAGCTCCACCGCGTGTGCATTCACCTGGGCGTTCAGACGTTCAGGTTCACGTTCGCGCTGGCCGGGGCCGATCCAGCCCAGCGCCCAGGCCGCGACCAGCACATTGGCCGCGACCAGGAACGCGACCAGCAAACGCATCAGGCGCTCTCGTCGGCCAGACGCAGGCTCACCTCACCGCTGGCGAGCACCCGCACCTCGGTGCCGACCTGCACGCGCAGCGCACCGAGGTCGTCGATGCCGAGCGCAATGCCCTCGATCGCCGGCTCGCCCAGGCCACGCACCGGCCGCCCGGCCAGCAGATCGCGCTGCTCGAATCGAGCCTTGAAAGGGGCAAAGCCTTCGCGCTGGAACTGCAGCACCGCCTGCAGCAGCGGCCGCGCCACGCGGCGCAGCGCGGCCTGCGGCGTCAGACCGGGCAGCAACTCCTGCAGGCACGCATAACCCTGGCTCAACTCGGCCGCCGCGGCCTCGATCGGCGCCACGTTGAGCCCGACGCCGATCACCGCCATGCGCCGCTGGCCCACCGGCACCGTTTCGATCAGGATGCCGCCGAGCTTGCGCGGTGCCGTGGCGCCGTCGCACCAGAGCAGATCGTTGGGCCATTTCAGCGCCACCCGCGGATGCTCCCCCTGCGGGCCGTCGGCTGCGGTGCGTGCATCGAGCGCATCGGCCAGCGCCACACCCACCGCAAGCGACAGGCCCGACCAGTCGGGCGGCCCGAACGGCAGCGCGAGCGAGAACGTCAACGACGCGCCGGCGTCGGACAGCCAGCTGCGGCCCTGGCGGCCGCGGCCACGGGTCTGCGTCTCGGCCACCAGCAGGCAGGGCTGCGTGTCGCCGGCGCGGCGGCCATGCGGCGTGGCTTCGACCAGCGGGATCGGGCCGCTGATCGGCGGCTCGAGTTCACCCATGCGCGAAGGCTGGTCGTCGGTGACACCGCTGGAACGGCGCGCGCGCTCGACGAGCACGGTGTTGGTGGACTCGCAGCTGGCCACCACCTCCACCGAGATCCCGGGCAGCAAGGGGCTCAGCTCGCGCCACAGCGGTTCGGCACCCCACGAGACGGCTGTGGGCGTGTTCATCGCAGCAGCTCAGCGCTTGGGCGCCAGCATCGTGCCCCGGCAGCGCCTGGCACCGCAGCGGCATTCGAACTGCTTCTTCAGCTTGCGGGTGTAAGGCTCGTCGATGACCAAGCCATAGTCGTAGAACAACTCCTCACCCGGCTCGATCTTGCGCAAGGCCTTGATGAAGACCTGGTCGCCGATGATGTCGGACTCGCAGTTCGGCTTGCAGGCATGATTGATCCAGCGCGCCGCGTTGCCTCCGTACTTGGCATCGATGACACGCTTGTCGTCGATGTGGAAGTAGAAGGTGTGGTCCGGATCCTTCGGGTCGTGCGGGTGGCGGCGCAGGGCCTCCTTCCACGTGATCATCTCGCCCTTGTATTCGATGATCACCTCGCCCTTCCTGATCGGCTGCAGCGCGTAGACGCCCTTGCCGTGCACGCCGGAGCGGCGCACCTGGATGCGGCGGGCGTTGCGCCGGGGCTGCGCGGCGGGCGTGTTGGCGAGGTCGGCTGCGGCCGGCGCTTGCTTGTCGGAGTTCATTCGGTACATTGAATTTGTGGGCGCGCGCGCGTGTGCGCGCGCGCGAGAGCAACGGGCGATTGTAGGCACGCCTCCGCGACACGGCGGCGTAACCGGGCCCTGGACCCCGATCGGACAACACAGTCATGGGAAAGTCACTCATCATCGCGGAGAAGCCGAGTGTGGCGCAGGACATCGTGCGTGCGCTCACGCCCGCGGCGGGCAAGTTCGAGAAGCACACCGAATACTTCGAGAGCGAGCGTTACATCGTCTCGTCGGCCGTCGGCCACCTGGTGGAGATCAAGGCGCCCGAGGCCTACGACGTCAAACGCGGCAAGTGGAGCTTCGCGCACCTGCCGGTGGTGCCGCCGCACTTCGACC
>JAEUPI010000228.1 GCA_016790175.1 Burkholderiaceae bacterium
CAGGCGCTGAACCGTTCGTCGGCCCGCCACATCATCCAGCTCGGCGACACCGGTCTCGGCGCGGGCGGCAAGCCCGAGAAGGGCAAGGCCGCAGCCGAGGAGGCCGAGGGCCGCGTGCGCGAGGCACTCGACGGTGCGCACATGGTGTTCATCACCGCCGGCATGGGCGGCGGCACCGGCACCGGCGCAGCGCCGGTGGTGGCGCGCATCGCCAAGGACATGAACATCCTGACCGTCGGCGTGGTGACCAAGCCGTTCGAGTTCGAGGGTGCCCGCCGCGCCCGCCATGCCGACGCCGGCACGGCCGAGCTGGAGGCCAATGTCGACAGCCTGATCGTGGTGCTCAACGAGAAGCTGATCGAGGTGCTCGGCGAGGACGTGCCGCAGGGCGTGGCCTTCGCGCATGCCAACGACGTGCTGCGCAACGCGGTGGGCGGCATCAGCGACATCATCCACATGGATGCGCTGGTCAACGTCGACTTCGAAGACGTGAAGACGGTGATGAGCGAGCCGGGCAAGGCGATGATGGGCACCGGCATCGCCGGTGGCCCCGATCGCGCGCTCAAGGCCGCCGAGGCGGCGGTGGCCTGCCCGCTGCTGGAGGGCATCGACCTCTCGGGCGCGCGCGGCGTGCTGGTGCTGATCGCCGCCAGCGAAGCCACGTTCAAGCTCAACGAGAGCAAGAACGCGATGAACTGCATCCGCCGCTACGCGGCCGACGACGCCTACATCATCTACGGCGCCGCGTTCGACGAGTCGCTCGGCGACCACCTGCGGGTGACGGTGATCGCCACCGGGCTGTCGCAGGCCAAGCGCTCGGCAGCGCCGTTGCAAGTGGTGTCCAACACCACCATGCAGCGCACCGGCACCGACGGCGGCCCACCGGTGCAGGGGCACGGCGGCAACGGCCAGGGTCAGGCCGCGCCGCAGACCGACTATGGCGCGCTCAACACGCCGAGCGTCTGGCGCAGCAACCGCACGCAGGCCGCGGCCAAGGTGGAGGCGCTGTCGTCCAACGGCATGGACGAGATCGAGATCCCGGCATTCCTGCGCAAGCAGGCCGACTGAGCCTGACGCCGACAGGGGTGGGGTGAGGTCGGGCCTTTTGCGCAAGCTCCCCGCAGGTGTCGCGTCGCACCTGCGGGGCCTTTCGGTGCTTGCGCCGGGCGCCCGGCCCGCGCCTTCCTACAATCCGGCCATGCTGGCCCAGCGCACGCTCAAGTCGATCACCCGCGCGGTGGGCGTGGGCATGCACAGTGGCCAGAAGGTCGAGCTGACGCTGCGGCCGGCGCCGCCCGATAGCGGCATCGTGTTCCGGCGCGTTGATTTGGCGGCGCCGGTGGACATCGTGGTGCGGCCCGAGTCGGTGTGCGACACCCGCATGGCCTCCACCATCTCGGCCGGCGGCGACCCCGGTGCGCCGAAGGTGCAGACCATCGAGCACCTGATGTCGGCGTGCAGCGGCCTCGGCCTCGACAACCTGCGTGTGGACATCGACGCCGACGAGGTGCCGATCCTCGATGGCTCGGCTGCGAGTTTCGTGTTCCTGCTGCAAAGCGCCGGCATCGAGCTGCAGAACGCGCCCAAGCGCTTCATCCGCGTGCTGCAGCCGGTGGAGGTGCGCGAGGGTGAGGGCGAGCGTGTCATGTGGGCGAGGTTGGAGCCCTACCATGGCTACACGCTGAGCTTCGAGATCGATTTCCACCACCCGGCGGTCGATGCCACCGGCCAGCAGGTGAGCTTCGACATGGGCAGCGGCCGCTACAAGCGCGACATCGCCCGGGCCCGCACCTTCGGATTCAGCAAGGACGTGGAAGCCATGCGCTCGCGCGGCCTCACGCTCGGCGGCGCGATGGACAACGCCATCGTCGTCGACGATTCGCGCGTGCTCAACGCCGAGGGGCTGCGCTACGACGACGAGTTCGTCAAGCACAAGCTGCTCGACGCGATCGGCGATCTCTACATCGCCGGCAAGCCGATGCTGGCGCGTTACTCGGCCTTCCGCAGCGGCCATGCGCTGAACAACAGGCTGCTGCGCAAGCTGTTCGCCGACCCTAGGAACTTCGACATCGTCACCTTCGACGACGCCGCACAGGCACCCGCCGGCCTGGCCGAGCTGGCGCCGGTGTGGTGAGTCCGCATCGATGCTGATCTTCCGGCTGGTCTTCGGCCTGCTGCTGCTGGCCAGCGTGCTGTGCTTCGGCATGTACATCGGCACCCGGGAGGCCGTCTGGCGGCAGCGGGGCCTGCTGGTGCTCAAATGGACCTTGCTCGCGGCGGTGGCGTTCTTTGCCGTGCTGATCCTCGAGCGACTGGCCGTGCTCCTGTGACCCAAGAAAAACCGAAAGGGCAGCCATGAAGGTCGTGTTCATCGTCGCGGCCGTGCTCACCGTGCTGTTGCTGGCGGCCTCGATGTTGTACTGGACGCTGCATGCAAGCACCGGCGAGGATGTGGCGCGCCAGCGCGCCGTGGGCTTCTTCCGCTGGGCCGTGGTGGTGGTGCTGGGCACCTTCAACATCTGGATCTTCGGCCGCGTCGGCACCGCCATCGTCGAGATCTGGTTTCCCGAGCTGATTTACAAGCCGCCGGTGGTGGTCGCACCACTCGAAGAGGGCGACGCCGAACCCGCAGCCGCATCGGAGCCGTCGAAGTAGCCGGCGGCTCGGCAGAGCCGTCTGCTCGGAACAGCGTCTGCTCAGAACAGGTTCGCCGCCAGGAACTGCACGCTGCGCCCATGCGCCAGCGCCGCACTCGGCGCGTGATACGACGCGCGGGCCCAGCAATTGAAGCCGTGCATCGAGCCGGGGTACAGGTGAAGCTCGGCGCCCTTGCCGCTCATGGCTGCACGCACCTTCTCGACTGCCGTGAGCGGGATGTGATCGTCGCGCTCGGCATAGTGAAACTGCACCGGGCAGGTGATCGATGCCGCGCGGTCGAGCTGGTCGTGGATGCCGCCGCCGTAGTACGCCACCGCGGCGTCCACGCCGGCCGTGGCGGCCGCCAGATAGGCCAGCCGTCCGCCCATGCAGTAGCCGATCGCGCCGACCTTGCCGCCTTGCGCCTCGGGCCGGGCTCGAAGCGCCGCAACCGTGGCCCGCATGTCGGCGAGCAGATCGGCCGGCTGCGTGGCGCCGGCCATCGTGATGCCGCGCTGGCGGTCGTCGCCGACGTAGCCGAGTTCGACGCGCCGCTGCTGACGCCAGAACACGTCGGGTGCGAGCACGACGAAGCCGTCGAGCGCGTACTGCTCGGCCACGGCGCGGATGTGCTCGTTGACGCCGAAGATCTCCTGGAACAGCACCAGGCCCGGTCCGCGGCCGGCCGGCGGCCGGGCGAGATAGGCATCGAAGGTCGTATCGCCGCCCGCGTTCACGGCGATCCAGTCGGTCTTCACGGGTGATGTCATGTGGGGTCTCCTCCGCGGCGGCCATTTCAATAGCTGCGGCCGCGTTTGTACTGCGCATGCGCCCGCCGCGCCAGCGGCGTGACCCGCGACAACGCAGCCAGCGATGCGCCGGCATGGGCGTGCGTGATGGCCAGGCCCAGCGCGTCGGCGGCGTCCTTGCCCGGAAGCTGCGGCAACACGAGCAGCCGCTGCACCATTTGCTGGATCTGCGCCTTCGTGGCTAGGCCGTGGCCGACCACCGCCTTCTTCATCTGAAGCGCCGTGTACTCGGCCACCGGCAGGCCGCCGGCCACCAGCGCGGCCATTGCCGCGCCGCGGGCCTGGCCGAGCAGCAGCGTGCTCTGCGGATTGACGTTGACGAACACGATCTCCACCGAGGCGGCCTGGGGCTCGTAACGGCGCATCACTTCGCCGACGCCTTCGAAGATCAGCTTCAGCCGCAGCGGCAGTTCGCCCCGTGGTGCCTCGAGCGTGCTGATGGTGCCGCTGGCCACGTAGCGCAGGCGCGGGCCGTCCACGTCGAGCACCGCAAAGCCCGTTCGTTGCAGGCCTGGATCGATACCGAGGATGCGCATGCGTGTTTTCAGACCTTGAAGTACCAGCGGACGGAATGGAAGAACACCGGCGCGGCGAAGGCCAGCGGCGCGACGCGGTCGAGCAAGCCCACGGCACCCGTGACCGCACTCGCGTTGCCCCACCAGGCGACGCCGGCATCCTTCTTCAATGCGCGCATCACCAGGTCGCCCAGCGTGCCGGCACCGCCGGCGATGGCTGCGAGCGCAAAGGCCTGCGGCGGCTTGAACGGCGTGATCCAGTACAGCGCGGCGCCGAGCAGTGCGCCGGCCAGCACGCCGGCGAACCAGGCGCGCCCGGAGAACGCACGGTCGATGTGCCGCGCGGCCGGCCGTGCGCGCAACCGCCGGCTCGCAGCCTCCTGCACGATCTGAGCGCAGGCTGCGATCATGACCAGGAAGAACAGCAGGAACGCGCCTCGTTCGGCGTAGTTCGGAAACTCCAGAAGCAGCAGCGCCGGCGCATGGCTCAGGCCATAGACGCAGACCATGATGCCCCACTGGATCTTCGCGTTGCGCTCGAGAAAGCGCTTCGGATCGTCGGCCAGCGCGCTGACGACGGGGATCGCGATGAACGCGTAGACCGGGATGAACACCGAGAACAGGTCGAACCAGCGTCCGCCCGCGAGCACGAACTGCAGCGGCAGCACGACGAAGAAGGCCAGCAGCAGGCCGCGGTGATCGCCACGCCGCGTGTGCATCAACGTGATGTATTCGCGCAGCGCGAGGAACGAGACCATGCCGAACAGCGTTGTGGCGCCGACGGGGCCCGACATCCAGGCCAGCCAGAAGATCGTGGCGCCGATCCACACCGCCCGCAGATCGCGCTTGAAGCGATCCACTCGCGCCTGCGCCGCGTCGTCATGCTCGCGCAACGACCAGACGAACCAGGCGATCGTCACCAGCAGCAGCACGCCGAACAGGATCACGAACAGCAGCGCGACCTGCTCGCCGACGGTGAGGTTGCGCAGGTGGCTCATGTCCGCTCGGGCTTGAGGTCGATCACCGCCTGGCGAGCACGCTCCAGGAACATCCGCTTGTCTTCGCCTTCGACGGGCTCGAGCGGCGCACCGAAGGTCACGGTACACAGGATCGGCACCGGCACGACCTCGCCCTTGGGCATCACGCGCTGCACGTTGTGGATCCAGGTCGGGATCAGCTGCACCTGCGGATGCGCCTGCGCCAGGTGGTACAGGCCGCTCTTGAACGGCTGCGGATCGCCGAGGTTGCTGCGAGTACCCTCGGGAAAGATCACCAGCGAGTCGCCGTGCGCCAGGGCCTCGAGCAGCGGCTCGAGCGGATCCTGGTCATCGGTCCCGGAGCCGGAGGCGTCCTTCGTCCGCGTGCGGTTCACGTACACCGCATGGAACACCTCGCGCGTGATCCAGTGCTTGAACGGCGTGGCCGTCCAGTAATCCTTCGCGGCGATCGGCCGCGTGCCGGCGCGCAGCTCGTGCGGCAGCGCGGCCCAGATCAGCACCCAGTCGAAGTGGCTCTGGTGGTTGGCAAAGTAGATGCGCTGCTCGGCCTTGGGCGGGCAACCCTTCCAGTGACCCTGTGCACCCGTGATCAGCCGGGCGACGAAGGCAAGCACAAAGCCGAAGGCGTCGGCACGGGTCATGGAGCACGATTGTCGGGCACACGCCAAGGGGGCCCGCCCGTTTCAATGGCTCAGGCGCGAACGCGGTCTATCGTCAAGTGGGGGCATCATGTTCTGCATGGGCGCACGCGGCGCGGCAGGCGGTACCCGCCCGGGGCTCATGATGGGTCGGTCGTCGCCTTCGGCGCCGACTCCACTGCGGTGCTCGCGTCGAGGGTCGCGCCGCCGAACTCGCTGCGCGACCTGCGGTCGCTGCGCTCACACAACGTCGGCGAGTCAGATCACGTAGCGCGCACCTGCGGTGCGCGCCGACCCTCGCCGCGGCGCTCCTCGCCGACCCATAAATCGCCCCGGACGGGTACCGCCTGCCGCGCTGGCAGACCGAGCGGTTCGAGTCCCTTCTTGGCGAGACGCTCGGCGGTGCTCGCTGTGCCGTGGTCGTGGGCTATGGGGTCCGGTAGCGAATCTGCGGCGGCGAGCAGCGCAGCGAACCCCGGCCCCCGGGCCGGGGCGCCGCAGTTTGAGCGGACGGGCCCCACAGCCCGCGGCCGCGGCGCAGCGCGGCGTGACCCCGGCATTCCATACCGGCAAGGCGAAACCTGTGATTGCCGCAAGGCCCGAACATGCAATCTCAATGCCGAAAGTGCCGCACCCCGGTGAACACCATCGCCACGCCACGCTCGTCGGCCGCCGCGATCACCTCGGCGTCGCGCATCGAGCCGCCGGGCTGGATCACGCAGGCGGCGCCGGCGTCGACCACCACGTCCAACCCGTCGCGGAACGGGAAGAAGGCGTCGCTCGCCACCACGCTGCCGGCGAGCGTGAGGCCGGCGTTGGCGGCCTTGATGCCGGCGATGCGTGCGCTGTCCACGCGACTCATCTGTCCGGCACCGACGCCCAGCGTCATGCCGCCGCCGCAGAAGACGATGGCATTGCTCTTGACGAACTTGGCCGCCTTCCAGGCGAAGAGCAGATCCTCGAGCTGGCCGGCGGTGGGCTCCTTGCGTGTGACCACCTTCAGTTCGGCCGGCGTGATGTTTCTCGCGTCGGCGCTCTGCACCAACAGCCCGCCACCCACGCGTTTGAAGTCGAGAGCGTTCATCCGTGAAGACAACGGGACCTGAAGCAAGCGCAGGTTGGTCTTCTTCGCCAGCAGCTCGCGCGCGGCGTCATCCACGCCGGGCACGATCAGCACCTCGATGAACTGCTTGGCCTCGTTGATCGCCTCGACCACGTCGGCGCCGATCGGCCGGTTGAAGGCGACGATGCCGCCGAATGCGCTGGTCGGGTCGGTCTTCAGCGCCTTGCGGTAGGCCTCGAGCGGGCTCTTGCCGACGGCCACGCCGCAGGGGTTGGCATGCTTGACGATCACACATGCCGCTTGCATCTCGAACGTCTTCACGCACTCCCAGGCGGCGTCGGCGTCGGCGATGTTGTTGTAGCTGAGCTCCTTGCCCTGCAGCTGCTCGGCCAGCGCCAGCGTGCCGGGCACGGGCACCGCCTCGCGATAGAACGCGGCGCTCTGGTGCGGGTTCTCGCCATAGCGCAGGTCCTGCACCTTGGCCAGCTGCAGGTTGAACACGGCCGGGTACGGCGCGCGCTCGGGCACGGCATCGGTGTGGGTCTCGGCGCCGGGGGCGAGCGCGCTCAGGTAGCTCGCGATCATGCCGTCGTAGGCGGCGGTGTGCGCGAACACCTTCTTCGCGAGCGCGAAGCGCGTGGTGCGCGTCAACCCGCCGCGGCCGAGCTCGGCCAGCACCTGCGCATAGTCGGCGGGGTCGATCACGACGCCGACGTCGGCCCAGTTCTTGGCCGCCGCACGCAGCATCGCCGGGCCACCGATGTCGATGTTCTCGATCGCATCGTCGAGCGCGCAGTCGGGCTTCGCCGTCGCCTGGGCGAACGGATACAGGTTGATGACCAGCAGGTCGATCGTGCCGATGCCGTGCTCGGCAAGCGCGGCCATATGCTCGGGTTTGTCGCGCCGCGCAAGCAGGCCGCCGTGGATGCGCGGGTGCAGCGTCTTCACCCGGCCGTCGAGCATCTCGGGAAAGCCGGTCACCTGCGACACCTCGGTCACCGGCAGGCCCTCGCGCGCCAGCAGTTGCGCCGTGCCGCCGGTGGACAGCAGCCTGACGTCGCGCGCATGCAGCGCGCGGGCGAAGTCGACGATGCCGGACTTGTCGGAAACGGAGATCAGTGCGGTCAGGGCGTTCATGTGTTCACCGGACACGGCTGCGCCAGCAGCCGTGTCTCGTTGTCATAACAATTTATGGTCGAGCAGCTTGCGCCGCAGCGTGTTGCGGTTCAGGCCCAGCCATTCGGCCGCGCGGCTCTGGTTGCCGCCGGCGTGCCGCATCACCACCTCGAGCAGCGGACGCTCCACCGTCTGCACGAGCAGCTCGTGCAATGCGGCCGGCGGCGTGCCGTTGAGGTCCTTGAAGTACTGCTCCAGCGTGTCGCGCACGCAGTCTTCGATGCGGCGACTGCTCATGCCACCTGCCGCAGCGTGTCGTCGTTAGCCGCCGTGCCGTCGGCCGGCCACAGTGTGTGCACCTCGCCCAGCTCGGCGAAGAAACGCGCGACCGCGGCGACCTGCGCATCGCAGCTGTCGATGGTATTCATCCGCATGCGAAAGGCCTCGCCGCCCGGCAGCTCGCGCACGGCCCAGCCGATGTGCTTGCGCGCGCTGCGCACGCCGATGAACTCGCCGTACAGCCGGTAGTGATCGTGCAGATGCTCGACCAGCCAGCGCGCGGCATCCGCGGTGCGCGGCGGCGCGAGCGCTTCGCCGGTCTCGAGGTAGTGGGCGATCTCGCGAAAGATCCACGGCCTGCCCATCGCCGCGCGGCCGATCATCAGCGCGTCGGCCCCGGTGGCCGCGAGCACGGCACGAGCCTTGGCCGGCGAATGAATGTCGCCGTTGGCGACGACCGGCACCTGCACGCGGCTCTTCACGGCGGCGATGGTGTCGTACTCGGCCTCGCCGCCGTAGCCCTGCGCCCGCGTGCGGCCGTGCACGGTGATCATCGCGACGCCGGCCTCGGCCGCGGCACGGGCCAGGCGCACCGCATTGCGCTCGTGCAGGCTGCGGCCGGTGCGCATCTTCAGCGTCACCGGCACGGCACGCGGTGCGCACGCGGCCACCACCGCCTCGATGATCGCCAGCGCGAGCGGCTCG
>JAEUPI010000237.1 GCA_016790175.1 Burkholderiaceae bacterium
TGGGCGCCGTTTGCCTTCCAGCGCGACGTGTGGGCCGCGATGTCGCGCGGCGAGAGCGGCCTGTTGCACGCCACCACCGGCAGCGGCAAGACCTATGCGGTGTGGATGGGCGTGCTCGACCGCGCGGAGCCGGGCCGTGCCGGCCTGCAAGCCCTGTGGCTCACGCCGATGCGGGCGCTCGCGGCCGACACGGCCAAGGCCCTCGAGGCGCCGCTCGCCGAACGTGCCCCCGGCTGGACCGTGGGCCTGCGCACCGGCGACACCCCCGCCACCGAACGCGCACGGCAGGACAAACGCCTGCCGAGTGCACTCGTCACCACGCCCGAATCGCTGACGCTGCTGCTCACGCGCGCCGACGCGCCCGAGCGGCTCGGCCGCGTGCAGGCGGTGATCGTCGACGAATGGCACGAGATGATCGGCAACAAGCGCGGTGTGCAGGTGCAGCTCGCGCTCGCACGCTTGCGGCGCTGGAATCCGCGGCTGCTGGTGTGGGGACTGTCGGCCACGCTGGGCAATCTCGACGAGGCCATGCATGCGCTGCTCGGTGGCGTGAAGGGCGCGCTCGTGCGCGGCCGCATCGACAAGCAGCTCGCGATCGACACGCTGCTGCCGAGCGATCCGGGCCGTTTCTCGTGGAGCGGCCACCTCGGCGCGCAGATGGAGCAGCCGGTGGTCGACGAGATCGCGCGCAGCGGCACCACGCTGGTCTTCACCAACGTGCGCTCGCAGGCCGAGACCTGGTACCAGATGCTGCTGCGTGCGCGGCCCGAATGGGCCGGCCAGATCGCGCTGCACCACGGTTCGCTCGACAAGTCCACGCGCGACTGGGTCGAGGCCGGGCTCAAGGCTGGCACGCTGAAGGCGGTGGTGGCGACCTCGTCGCTCGACCTCGGCGTGGACTTCGTGCCGGTGGAGCGTGTGCTGCAGATCGGCTCGGCCAAGGGTGTGGCGCGGCTGTTGCAGCGCGCCGGCCGTTCGGGCCACCAGCCGGGCCGCGCGAGCCGCGTCACGCTGGTGCCCACCAACACGCTCGAGCTGGTGGAGGCGGTGGCGGCGCGCCGCGCCGCGCTGGCGCAGCGCGTGGAGCAGCGTTTCGCGCCCGACAAGCCGCTCGACGTGCTGGTGCAGCACCTGGTGAGCATGGCGCTCGGCGGCGGCTTCCGCGCCGACGAGTTGTTCGCCGAGGTGAAGACCGCATGGAGCTACCGCGCGCTCACCGGCGAGGAGTTTCACTGGGCGCTCGATTTCGTGACCCGCGGCGGTTCGAGCCTGACGGCCTACCCGCAATATCACCGCGTGGTGCGGGGCGACGACGGCCGCTGGCAGGTGACCGACCGCGGCATCGCGCTGCGGCACCGGCTGCAGGTGGGCACGATCGTGAGCGAATCGTCGATGCTGGTGAAGTGGGTGACCGGTGGCACGCTGGGGCAGATCGAGGAAAGCTTCATCGCCCGGCTGAAGAAGGGCGATCACTTCGTCTTCGCCGGCCGCGTGCTGGAGTACGTGCGCACGCACGAGATGGTGGCGCAGGTGCGCAAGGCAACGAAGAAGAGCGGCATCGTGCCGGCCTGGGCCGGCGGCAAGATGCCGCTGTCGAGCGAGCTGGCCGACGCCACGCTCCAGGTGCTGCACGGCGCGCGGCAGGGTGACTTCTTCGAACCCGAGCTGCAGGCGGCGCGGCCGATGCTGCTGGCACAGCAGCGGCTGTCGCAGTTGCCGACGCCGGGCACCTTGCTGGTCGAGCAGTTTCGCTCGCGAGAGGGCCACCACGTGTTCGTCTATCCGTTCGCCGGGCGCACCGTGCACCTGGGTTTGGCCAGTCTGCTCGCCTGGCGGCTGGCGCGCGAGGCGCCCAACACCTTCAGCCTGAGCGTCAACGACTATGGCTTCGAGCTGCTCGCCGCTGAAGCGCTCGATCTCGCGCCGCTCGTCGACGGCCGCGTGCTGGGCGACCAGACGCTGTTGGCCGACGTGCTGGCGAGCCTGAATTCCAGCGAGCTCGCGCAGCGGCGCTTCCGCGAAATCGCGCGCGTGGCCGGACTGGTGTTCACCGGCTACCCGGGCGCGCCGAAGAGCACGCGCCAGCTGCAGGCGAGCTCCAGCCTCTTCTACGAGGTGTTTCGCAAGTACGACCCGGAGAACCGATTGCTCGGTCAGGCCGATGCCGAGGTGCTGGCGCAGGAGCTCGACATCCGGTGCCTGGCCGCGAGCCTGAAGCGCATGCGCGGCCAGCGCGTCGAGCATGTCGTGTTGCGCGCGCCGAGCCCGTTCGCACTGGCGCTGATGGTCGAGCGGTTTCGCGAGCAGTTGACGACAGAAAAGCTGACCGACCGTCTGCAGCGCATGCTGGCCGATGCGCAGGCCGTGCTCGACGAGGCGCCGGCGCCGGCCGTGGCGCGGCGGCGGCGCAGAATCGGTGCATGAGTCGAGTGGCGAATCTGCTGCGGCGCGCCAACACCGCGCGCCTGGCCACGCACCTGCTCGCGCTGTGGAAGCTGTTCAAGCATCCGGACACGCCGCGCGGGGTGAAGCTGCTGGCGGTGGCGCTGATCGCCTATGCCGTGAGCCCGATCGACCTGATACCGGACTTCATTCCCATCCTCGGGCTGCTCGACGAGTTGGTCCTGCTGCCTTTGGGTATCGCGCTGGTGGTGAAGCTGACGCCCCGGCCGCTATGGCAAGCCCGGCTGGCCGAGGCCGAACAGGGCGCGGAACGGTTGCCGCGTTTGATCTGGGGCGCGGCGTTCGTGCTGACCGTCTGGCTCGGCGTCGTGGCGCTGTTCGCCGGGTGGCTGCTGAGCTGGGTGCTCAAGGCCGATTGAACGACGCCGAGTGACGCGCAGCCTGTTCGTCATCGTCTGGGCCTGCGCCGCGCTGCCCTGCGCTGCGCTCGACGGCGTGGTCACGCGCGTCAGCGATGGCGACACGCTGTGGGTGCGCCCGGCAGACGGCGGCAAGCCGCGCAAGCTGCGGGTGCAGGGCATCGATGCGCCCGAGCGCTGCCAGGCCTGGGGTCGCGAGTCGGGTGAGCAGCTGGCGGCACTGGTGATGGGGCGTCGCGTGCACGCGGTCGAAGGGCCGCTGGACGATCACGGACGGCAACTGGTGCGATTGATGCGCGGCGATCTCGATGTCGGCGACTGGATGGTGCGACAAGGCCATGCCTGGAGCCACCGCTACCGCCGCGACCCGGGGCCCTACGCTGCACAGGAGCGCGAAGCGCGCGCAGCCCGGCGGGGCCTGTTTGCCGATCCCGCCGCCATGTCGCCGCGTGAATTCAGGCGTCAGCACGGACCCTGTACCTGATTGAAGCGTCGGTCCGAATCGCATCCAGACAAACCCTCGTCCACCGGAACACACAGCATGTAAACGGCATTTCACCAGGCATTGAGTTGCTGCGCGCTCGTGCCTACACTGCGCCTTCCTCGGCAGGGCTCGAACCTGAGAGGCCGTCGATCCGGACCCAACAAACCGGACGATGCATTCGCCAGTGAGTTTGTCGTTCCACAACCCTGGAGGAGACACATGAAGTCATTGAAGATCGGTGCGTCGATTGCCGTCGCCGCGATGCTGGCCTGGGCCGGCACGCCGTCGATCGCACAGACGCGTATCAAGCTCGAGGCGGTGGCCACTGCCATCAACACGCCGCTGGCGATGGTGCAGCCGCCGGGCGACAACCGCATGTTCATCATCGAGCAGAACGGCCGCATCAAGATCCTCGAGGGCGGCAAGGTCGCGCCGAACCCCTTCCTCGACATTCGCAGCAAGATCAAGCCGCTGCTGCACGACTTCGACGAGCGCGGCCTGCTCGGCATTGCGTTCCATCCGAAGTTCAAGGACAACGGCAAGTTCTACGTGTCCTACAGCGCGCACCTCGACTACCAGGCCGATCTGGGCCAGATGCTGTGGTACTCGCACAGCAACGTGGTCGAGGAGTACACCGTCTCGTCGCGCGACAAGAACACCGCCGATCCCAGCAGTGCGCGGCGCATCATGAGTCACAGCTGGCCGCAGTTCAATCACAACGGCCACTGGATCGGCTTCGGCCCCGACGGCATGCTCTATGTCTCGACCGGCGACGGCGGCTACGCCAACGACTGGGGCATCGGCCACAACCCGGCCATCGGCAACGGCCAGGACCTCACTACCAACCTCGGCAAGATCCTGCGCATCGATGTGGACAAGCGCACCGACGGCAAGCCCTATGGCATTCCGCCCGACAACCCCTTCGTCGGCAAGCGCGACACCAACCCCGAGATCTGGGCCTACGGCCTGCGCAACCCGTGGCGCTGCTCGTTCGACATGGGCAGCAACGCGGCCGAGCTGTACTGCGGCGACGTGCAGCAGAACAGCTACGAGACGATCAAGCTGATCGGCAAGGGCCAGAACATGGGCTGGCGCCGCGTCGAGGGCATCATGCGTTGCTTCGACTACCTGAAGCCCGACGACCACCCCGCCAACTGCGACAAGAGCGGCATCACGCCGGCGATCATCGAGTACAACAACTGCACGGCCAAGCCGCAGGGCTGCCGCGGCATCTCGGTGACCGGCGGATATGTCTACCGCGGCGCCAACAATGCGTTGAAGGGCAAGTACATCTTCGGCGATTGGAGCAAGAGCTTCGCCGAGATGGACGGCCAGATCTTCATCGGCACGAAGGGCAGCGACGGCAAGTGGAGCATGGAGGTCGCGCAGATCACCAATATGCAGGGCAAGCTGCCCTACGTGCTGGCCTTTGCGCAGGACGCCGCCGGCGAGGTCTACGTGCTGACGTCGATCACCACCGGCCCCAACGGCTCGCTGGACACGATCTACAAGATCTCGCAGTAGCCATTGCCATACACCGCCACCGGGGTGTTTTGCACCGCGGTGGCGGTTTTCTTTGCGTTCGGCACACTCCGTCATCACCGGTTGGGGATTTCGCATGAAGGGCATCGAACGATCGTTGGCCGCAGGGCTCGTCGCCGCATCGGCGGTGGCCCTGCCCGTGGTGCAGGCCCAAGGCACGGCGGCCTCGGCAGCGGAGGAGCCGCCGCCGAAGTTCGAGACGTCGTATCTGAGCGACCCGAAGGTGCTGGCTGCCGGCAAGGAGGTCTGGGAGCAGCAATGCCGCCACTGCCACGGCGCCTCGGCCTACCCGGGCAAGGCCCCCAAGCTCAGCCCCGGCAGCTACACGCCGGACTTCGTCTACGACCGCGTGACCTACGGTTTTCGCAAGATGCCGCCGTGGAAAGAGGTGTTCTCGGCCGAACAAAGAAAGGCCGTCGCGGCCTACGTGAAGAGCGACGCGTTCTCGCCGTAGGCGCTGCGGGGCTGCGGCGACAATGCCGCGCTGCGGGAGGAGCGACGAATGCTGCGCTTGCTGAACACCATCACGCTGCTGGCGATGCTCGGTTTCGCCGGCGTGCAATACAACGACCCCGACTGGGCCTTGTGGGTGGCCTACTACGCGGTGCCGGCCTTCTGGGCCTTCATGGCCGGCTACCGATACCGCGTGTTCCGTTCGGTGCAATGGCTCGGCTGGCTGTGGGCCAGCACCGCCGCGATGGCCGCACTGGTGTGGCACTACTGGCCCAGGATGCCGAACTGGTGGGTCAAGAGCGTGTGGATGCAGGAGGAGACGGCGCGCGAAGGCATGGGCCTGATGATCGCCCTCGGCGTGATGCTGATCGCGGTGTTCACGGCCTACCGCAAGCGATAGCGCGCAGGCGGCCTCGCGGGGCTCAGAAGCTCGTGCGCACTTCCGCGCGCAGCCGCCGCCCCTGCCCGGGGAAGCCCACGAACTGCTCGTAGTTCTTGTCGAACAGGTTGTCGATCGACAGCTTGACGCGGAACGCGCCGTACTGCACCTGGTATCCGGCATCGACCACTGTGTAGGCCGGCATCGCAATGTCGCCGGTCGGGTTCGAGCGGTCGAGGAAGGTGCCGGTGTGGTTCATGCCGACGAACGCCGAGCGGCGGCCGTCGATCTCGAAGACCACCTGTGCCGTGGCACGCGTCTCGGGACGGTTGCGCAATGGCTGCAGCCCGTCGCGCACGTCGATGTTCAACAGCGTGGCGCCGAGCTGCAGCCGCACGCGGTCGAGCACACGCCAGCGCAGCTCGGGTTCGATGCCCTTGACGACGATGGTGCCGCGGTTCACGTTGGTGAAGGTGGTGCCGTCGAAGTCCACCAGGTCCTTGTAGTCGATCTGGAACACCGAGACCTGCACCGCGGAGCCGGCGGCGTCGAGCTTGTGCGTGACGCTCAACTCGCCATTCACGCTGCGCTCGGGCCTCAGGTCGGGGTTGCCGCCGATCGGGAAGCCCAGCGCAAAGAAGCTCGGCGGCTTGAAACCCTTGCCATAGCTGGCCTTCAGCGTCGTGGCGCCGTTTGGCAGCTCCCACACCGCGCCCAGGTGCGGTGTCGTCACCGACTCGATGCCCTCGACCTTGTCGCGCCGCACGCCGATCTGCACCGCCACGCCGGGCAGCACCTGCAGACGGCCCTCGGCGAAGACGGCGTTGGTCTTGCGCTTCAGTGCGAAGCTGAGCGTTTGTGGGGTACCGAGTCCGAAGAAGTCGCCCACGCTGGTCAGGTCGCCGTCTTCCACCTGATGCTCGAGGCCGGCCACCACGCTGGCGCCGCTGCCGTAATCGTGCCGGGCGAGCACCTGCGCATTGGTTCGCGTCATGTTGGTGTCGCTGATGAACGGCGGAACCGGAAAACGCACGCCGCCGTCGACGAAGGCGTTGTCGGAATGTTCGTCGCGATCGAACCGCGACAGATGCCCCTCGATGCGTACCCGCTTGGCGTCGCCCCAGCCGACCCGCACGCCCAGCGCCTGATCCTTCGAATCACGCAGTGTCTTGGCGCGATTGACGGCCAGCCGCGGGCCGCCGCTGTCGTCGGGGAAGGCTTCGCTCTTGCGGTCGGTGTGGCTGGCGAAGCCTTCCACGTCGAGTCCGGCGCCCGGCGCCAAGCGCACCGAGCCCGACACGCTGCCCAGGCGCAGCTTGCCGTCGTCGCTGCCGCTGCTCCCGTCGTGGCTGGTGCCGGCGCTCAACTGCGCGCGCACGTTCTCCGGGCCGAACGACACCGACGCGCCGGCCTTGCGGTGGTGGTCGCCGCCCAGCGCCAGATAGCCGCTGCCGGCGACGCCTTGCGCCGCCGCGCGCTTGGTGATGATGTGCACCACGCCGGCCAGCGCCTCGCCGCCGTAGACGGCCGAGGCCGGGCCGCGCAGCACCTCGATGCGATCGATCTGGCTCAGGTCGATCGCCGACAGGTCGTAGGCGCTGCCGCGGGTGGTGGTCGGATCGTTGAGCTTCACGCCGTCGAGCAGGATCAGCAGGTGGCTGTTCTCGGCGCCGCGCATGTACATCGACGCGAAGCTGCCGGTGGCCCCGGCCTGGTCCACGTAGGCGCCGGTCACGCGACCGAGGATGTCTTCGACGCGCGCCGCATGCAAACGCTGGATCTCGGCTTGGTCGATCACCGTGACGCTCTGTGCGAGTCCGGCCGCGCTGGCCGGCAGCCGCGTCCCGGTGACGATGACGGTGCCGCCGTCGGATTGCGCCAGCGCCGCAGCGGGCAGAAACGTCGCAAGCGCGGCCAGGGCCACGGCGTGCATGCGCATGGCAGCCGAGAGGCTGGGGGTCATCGGGATGTCTCCTTGTCGTGATGGTTGTCGTGCCGATCGCAGCGCGACGGTCGGCACGGCATATGCGTGCACTGTAGAGGGGCCGCGTCGCCATGCACCTCGGGTGTTGTGCGCATCGTGGGTATCTGCGGCACCCGCGCCACAGCTGTCAGCAGGTGTGTCGGGCGCAGTGGCTTGGCTACACTGCGCCACGCGCGTGTCCGCGTGGGCAACGGAGGGACCGACCGATGACGAAGATGCTGGCCATCGTTGCGTTGCTCGCCGCCGGAACGGCCTGTGCCCAGGCGCCGAAGAACGCGCTCATCATCGACCACTCGGCCGAGCGGCTCATCGACGCGAAGTCGGCACGCGCCGTGCTCGTCGAGACCATTCCGGCGAGGGTGTGGAAGATCTATCCGGCCACCAAGTGGGGCTGGGCCAGCCAGGTCGGCGGCGGCATCACCGGCAACGGCACTTGCGTGGTCACGGCGCGTGCGCTGATTGCACCGCTGTCGGCGTCGAAGAAGCTGCTGTTCCGCCCCGAGAAAATGGCCACCACCTTCGACGCGATCCCGAACGCCACGGCCGAGCAGTGCAAGCAGCTGGCGAAGGACAAGCTGAGAGAGGCCGTGGAAGGCGTGGTGTCGAGCCTGGTGAAGGCTTGAGCCAGGCCGCGCGCTGGAGCCGAGGCTGCAGATCCGGCACACGGTGGCTGCGGCGGCCGCTGCGAATCGCTCCCGGCCTCGACCCATGTTGCGCTCGGTGACCCAATGACCCGGATGCTTCGCCTGACGCTGCTGTCCGTGCGCGACCTGCTCGCCACGGCCGGCCCGTTCGTACTGCTGGCGCTCGCGTTGCTGCTGCTGGCCTACTGGCTGCTCGACCCCGCACCGCCGAAGCAGGTGACGCTGGCCACCGGGCAGGAGCGCAGCGACTATGCGGAGTTCGGTGCGCGTTATGCCAAGGCCCTGGCGCGCGAC
>JAEUPI010000256.1 GCA_016790175.1 Burkholderiaceae bacterium
TTCCGCCTCCTTAGGCGTTGGCAGCGCCGAGGGCGGTCGCTGCTACCATCGCCCGCCCCATGACCGCGCCGCGCACAGAAGCCGCGATTTCAGGTTGCGCCAACGGGCGCTGGCTATACCTGTTGCCTTTCGCGCCATGTCTGCTTGCGCAGAACTTGCCGCCGTCGCCGACGCTGCTGAATCAGTGCTTCGCGCTGGGTCTGTGGGGAACGTGTTTGACGGGTTGGGGGCAACGGCTCGTCTTTGCCTCGCGGCGCCATCTCTGGCCGCTCGTCACTGCTGGCGTGGGCTTGGTGATGGCGGCGCTGGCGGCGCCGGTGAGCGGCGCACTCCCGTGGCCCATTGGAATCCCAAACGCCGCCTTCGTTCTGACAGCGCTGCTCATTGTTTTGCAGGGTCAATCCGTATCCGAAGGCGATCAAGGCGTGTCTGCGCTGACGATGGTGCTTATCGGCCTGTGCATGGTCGGACTCACCAGCGCCGCCATCGCCTGCATACAGGTGTTCGCCCCCGGTTGGCCAGACGGCGACTGGATTGCGAGATCCGGGCTCGCAGGTCGCGCAGTCGGCAACCTGCGGCAACCCAATCACTTGGCCAGTCTATTGCTATGGGCCGCCATTGGGATCGTCGCCCTGATCGAGCTCCGGCTCTTGCCGCGTGCGGCGGGCTCAATCATGCTCACGTTGCTGATTCTTGGCGTCGTGCTGAGCGGCTCGCGCACCGGCGTGCTCGGGACGGCGCTGCTGGCACTCTGGGGTCTGTCAGATCGTCGCCTGTCGCGAACAGGACGCGCGCTGCTGTTGCTGGCACCTGCTATGGCCGCTGTCATGTGGGCGGGCCTGTCGGCATGGGCTCACATGGGTGGCCTCGCCTTCGGCGGTGAAGGCCGATTGGCGGCGCCTGCCGGTGGGGGCGATATCTCGAGCTCTCGCTTCGGCATCTGGCGCGACACGCTGACGATGCTGTCTCGCGAACCATGGACCGGCGTGGGCTTCGGTGAATTCAACCTCGCATGGACGCTGACCGCGTTGCCCCAGCGTCCGATCGCGTTCTTCGACCACACACACAACCTGCCGCTGCAACTGCTGGTGGAATTGGGCCTGCCACTGGGCACAGCGGTATGTGCGTTGCTTCTGTGGTCGGCGTGGCTGGCTGTGCGGCGCGCCTGGCAGGTCGACGGCGACGCGGGCATCGCGCGCCGCGCGGCGGCGATGATGGTGCTGATGGTCGGTCTGCACAGCCTGTTGGAATATCCGCTCTGGTATGCCTACCTGCTGCTGCCCACGGCGTTCTTTTGGGGCTTCGCGTTGGCCAAGAGTGAGGCGCCAGCCGCTTCCGCGCTGCAACCGGCCGGCCGATCATGGGCCGTTCGCGGCCTTGGCCTCGCATTGATCCTTGGCGCCGCCGCCGCCGTGCTCGACTACCACCAGGTCGTCGTCATCTACGAGCCGCCCGAAGACGCTGCCCCGCTCGAAGACCGCATCGCCCGTGGCCAGCGCAGCCTGCTGTTCGGCCACCACGCCGACTATGCTGCCGCGACCGCCTTCGGCGAGCCCAAGGCGCCGCTATCGCCGTCGCAGAAGCTGGCCTTCGAGCGCGCACCGCATCACCTGCTCGATATACGGTTGATGATCGCCTGGGCGCAGGCGCTGGCCGCCGAAGGCAAGGTGGACCAGGCGCGCTGGCTTTCCGCGCGCATCCGCGAGTTCCGCAATCCTGGATCGGACGAATTCTTTGCGCCCTGCGGCGACGCGACCCAGGCGACGCAGGCCTTTCAGTGCCAGAAGCCCGAGCGCGCCTGGCATTGGCGCGAGTTCGTCAACCGCTGAAGATCCGCGTTAGGACTTCGATGCGGTCCAATGCCCGGACTTGCCGCCGCTCTTTTCCAGCAACCGGATGTCGCTCATCACCATGCCGCGATCGGTCGCCTTGCACATGTCGTAGATGGTGAGAAGGCCGATCTGCACCGCGGTGAGAGCCTCCATCTCGACGCCGGTGCGGCCATGGGTCTCCACGCGCGCGGTGCAATGGACTGCGTTGTTCGCGCCATCGAGTTCGAAGTCGACCGCCACATGCGTGATCGGCAGCGGATGACACAACGGCACGAGATCGGCGGTGCGCTTGCAGGCCTGGATGGCCGCAATGCGCGCGATGCCGATCACGTCGCCCTTCTTGGCCGTGCCGGCGGCAATGACGGCCAGCGTCTGCGGCTCCATGCGGATGCTGCCTCGGGCGGTCGCCACGCGATGCGTGGCCGGCTTGCTGCCGACGTCGACCATGTGGGCTCGTCCCTCGGCGTCGAAGTGCGTCAGCTCAGGCGTGTCGGGGCTCATCGACGGACGGAAACAATCGGGCAACCGGGCGGTGCGATCATAGGCGAATGATCGATCGCTCGAAGGCGCTCGGGCGAGTGCCGAGCGCGCTGCCGAGGGCACTGCGCTGGCGCCGGGTCGCCGCGGCCGCGCTGTCCGTTGCGCTGGGCCTCGCAGCCGTGCAACCGCCATCGGCGGACGCGCAGGTGCGCCTGCCCTCGCTCGGCGAGTCCGCGTCCGACGAGGTGAGCGTCACCGCCGAGAAGCGCCTGGGCGACCAGGTGATGCGCGACATCCGTCGGGACCCCGCCTACTTCGACGATCCGGTGTTGCTGGAGTACTTGCAGTCGATCTGGCAACCGCTGGTGACGGCGGCGCGTCAGCGCGGCGAGATCGCAGCCGACATCGATGCCGCATTCGCCTGGGAGTCGTTTCTCGTGCGCGACCGCAGCGTCAACGCATTCGCGCTGCCGGGCGGCTACGTCGGCGTGCACCTGGCGCTGATCGGGCTCACCGGCTCGGCCGACGAGCTGGCGTCGGTGCTGGCTCACGAGCTGTCGCACGTGACGCAGCGGCACATCGCCCGCAGCATCGTCGCCAGCCAGCGCCAGGGCCTGCTGGCGCTGGCCGGGCTGATCGTCGGCATGGTTGCGGCCAGCCGCAGCAACAACGTCGACGCGGCCAACGCCGCCATCGTTGGCAGCCAGGCGGCCGCCGCACAGGGGCAGTTGAACTTCTCGCGCGACATGGAGCGCGAGGCCGACCGCATCGGCATCGGCGTGCTGCAGCAGGCGGGCTTTGCCACGGCGGGCATGTCCGCCATGTTCGAGAAGCTGGATCAGGCCCATCGCATCAACGACAGCGGCGCATTCCCGTACCTGCGCTCGCACCCGCTGACCACCGAGCGCGTGGCCGAAGCCCGCACGCGGGCCGCCGGAGCCGCGATGCGGTCCAGCGGGCCGACGCGGCTCGAGCATGAGCTGATGCAGTCGCGCTCGCGGGTGCTGATGGATCCGTCCGCCCAGGCGCGACGCCGCCTGCAGGAGCTGGATGTCGGCGCCCAAGGGTCCGCGGGCCGTGATCGCCTCGCTGCGCTTTACGCGAGCGCCGTTGCGTCGATGGAGCTGCGCGACTTCGCCCGCGCCGAGCGCGCGTGGGCCGAGGGGTTGCCGCTGGCCGAGAGCCTGGGCCGCGAGGAGGTACGCGCCCGCCATCACTGGGCGCTCCTTGGCGCCGAACTTTCGCTCGCGCAACGCGACCCGGCACGTGCGACGCAACGCGTTGCGGCAGCCGGCGAAATGCCGTCCCGGCCGGCCATGCTGCTGCGCGCGCAGATCGCCGTGGCGGCCGGCGATCCCGCGGGGCTGCGTCGCCAGGCCGAGACCTTGCAGGCCTGGGTGGCCGAGCGCCGGCACGACGCGCTGGCCTGGACGGCGTTGTCTTTGTGCGCCGAGGCGCTGGGGCAGAAGCTGCGCGCGGTGCGTGCCCAGGCGGAATCGCATGCCGCACTCGGCGACCTGCCCGGTGCGATCGATCGGTTGCGCGCCGGTCAGCGGCTGGCGCGCTCCGGTGGTGCTTCGCCCGATTTCATCGAAGCATCGGTCATCGATGCTCGACTGCGCGAGCTGGAGGCGCAGCGCCGCCAGCTGCTGGCGGACCTGCGCGGCAACCGACCGGCGCGTGATCCCGAATAGCGTGTCGGCCGCGCGTCAGGCCGGGTTGGGCGCGAAGACGCGCTCGACGGCGACGTCGATCACCATGCCGGCCAGGCTGTAGATCACCGAGCCGATCAGCGCCGCGCCGAAACCGGCCACATTGAAGCCCTCGCCAAGCACGCTGGCCGCAGCCCAGAACATCAAGGCGTTGATCACGAACAGAAAGAGGCCCAGCGTCAGCAGCGTCACCGGCAGGGTGAGCAGCACCAGCAGCGGTCGCACCAGGGTGTTGAAGAGTCCGAGCACGAGGGCGGCAACCAGCGCCGTGCTGTAGTTCGCCACCGTGACGCCGCCGTAGATCTGCGGCACCAGCAGCAGCGCGGCAGCAAGCAGGAACCAGCGGACGAGCAGTTTCATGCGCGCGAGCATACCCTCGACGACGCGCTTGTCCGGTGGGGCGCCGCACGCGCGAGCGCTGGCGAGAGCGGCGCCTGGAGCGCACTTCGAGGGCGCAGCGCGGCGAGATCGTGATGCGCCACGGCGACAAAAACGCGTTCTACGAGGGAAGAAAGTGCGTTCTACGAGGGAAAAAGGCTTTGCACGAGCGAAATCGCGCGCTACCATCGCGCCCGCAGGGATCATGAGAGAAGGCAGAGTCCACGCGGCTCTCACCCGGACCCCGGCATCAACCACTCACGTGATGGAGAGAATCGAAATGGCAACTGCGAAGAAGGCTGCGAAGAAGGCAGCAAAGAAGGCCCCGGCCAAGAAGGCCGCCAAGAAGGCACCGGCCAAGAAGGCCGCCAAGAAGGCAGCGCCCGCCAAGAAGAAGGCACCGGCCAAGAAGGCCCCTGCCAAGAAGGCCGCCAAGAAGAAGGCTCCCGCCAAGAAGCGCACCCCGAATGCCGCGTTCATGAAGGCCATGACGCCCAGCGCCGCGCTGGCCGCCGTGATCGGCGACAAGCCGATGCCCCGCACCGAGGTGACGAAGAAGGTCTGGGAATACATCAAGAAGAACGGCCTGCAAGACAAGGTCAAGCGCACGATGATCAACGCCGACGCCAAGCTGAAGGAGATCTTCAAGCAGGCCCAGGTGTCGATGTTCGAGATGACCAAGCTCATCAATGCGCACCTGAAGTGACGCACCGACGGCGGGCCATCAACGACCCGCCGACGATTCAGGAAGGGCCGGTTCCGCCGGCCCTTTTTGTTTGTCTCGGCCATCCGGGGGCATCACCCCGGGCAATCCCCCGGTCGCCTACGCCTGGATGCCGAGGCGGCGCGCCAGGAGGTCCAGCCGGTCCTGGCCCCAGAAGATTTCGCCGTTCACCACATAGCTCGGGGCACCGAACACACCGGCTTCGATCGCCCGATGCGTGGCCTCGTCATAGCGCTGCTGCGCGGCCGCGTCGGCCGACTCGTCCAGGCGTCGGGCGTCAAGGCCCGTGTCGGCCAGCAGGTCGCCCAGCGTGCCCGCGTCGGCGATGTCGCGCTCCTCGGCCCAGCAGGCGCGCAGGATGCGGCCCGCGAGCCGCATTGCGATTTCGGCGCCGTCGGCCGCGGCGACCGTATGGATCACACGCGCCGCCGGTTCGGCAGCCACCGGAAAGTGCTTCGGGTGCAGGTTCAGGGGCACACCCAGGTGTTCGCTGAAGCGCCGGAGTTCGACCAGGCGATAGGCCTGTCGCTGTGGCGCGCGCTTGGGCAACGGCAGGCCACCGGAAAGCGGAAAGATGCGGCCGTAGTCCACCGGCCGCACGTTCACCGTGGCGTCGGCCTGGCGCACGATTGCGGCAAAGCGCTCGTGGCCGAGGTAGGTCCAGGGTGACTGCGGCGCGAAGTAGTAGTCGATCGTGGTGCGCATCAAGGCTCGTCCGTTCGCCGACCTGGCACATGCCGCAGCACTCGCGCGTCAGTCCGCGCTGGCTCTGCGCCGACTCAGTCTAGGCGGCTGCGTCGAGCACCGGTTTCAGGTGTTGCCCGGTGTGGCTTTGCGGATTGTCGGCCACCTGTTCCGGCGTGCCCGCCGCGACGATGCGCCCGCCGCCGGCGCCGCCTTCCGGGCCGAGGTCGATCAACCAGTCGGCGGTCTTGATGACGTCGAGGTTGTGCTCGATCACCACCACCGTGTTGCCGGCATCGCGCAGCTGATGCAGAACGCGCAGCAGCAGTTCGATGTCGGCGAAGTGCAGCCCGGTGGTCGGCTCGTCGAGGATGTACAGCGTGCGGCCGGTGTCGCGTTTGGAGAGTTCGAGCGCCAGCTTCACGCGCTGCGCCTCGCCTCCGGACAGCGTGGTGGCACTCTGGCCCAACCGCACGTAGCCGAGGCCCACGTCGAGCAGCGTCTTGAGCTTGCGCGCGATCGCCGGCACGGCACCGAAGAAGTCGTGGGCGTCCTCCACCGTCAGCTCGAGCACCTGGCTGATGTTCAGGCCCTTGTAGCGAACCTCGAGCGTCTCGCGGTTGTAGCGCAGGCCGCGGCAGCTGTCGCAGGGCACGTAGACGTCG
This sequence comes from Burkholderiaceae bacterium, assembly GCA_016790175.1. Classification (GTDB taxonomy): domain Bacteria; phylum Pseudomonadota; class Gammaproteobacteria; order Burkholderiales; family Burkholderiaceae_C; genus JAEUPI01. The sequence goes on from JAEUPI010000256.1 coordinate 6,476, forward strand.
GGCAGGAAATGCATCTCCACCTTGATCACACCGTCGCCCTGGCACGCCTCGCAGCGGCCCCCGCCTGCGGAGGATCCAACGTTGAAGCTGAAGCGCCCGGCGCCGTAGCCGCGTTCACGCGCCATCGGCACTTCGGCGAACAGCTCGCGGATCGGCGTGAACAGGCCCGTGTAGGTGGCCGGGTTGCTGCGCGGCGTGCGCCCGATCGGGCTCTGGTCGACATCGATGACCTTGTCGAATGCCTCGATGCCCTCGATCGCGTCGTGCGGCGCCGGGTCGAGCTGGCTCTGGTACAGGTGGCGCGCCACTGCTGCATACAGCGTGTCGTTGACCAGCGTGCTCTTGCCCGAACCCGAGACGCCGGTGACGCAAGTGAAGAGGCCCAGCGGAATCTCGGCCGTCACGGCCTGCAGATTGTTGCCACGCGCACCACTCACGCGCAGACACTGGCCATGGGCGCCTGGCACGCCTGCTGCGCCGTCGGGCACCAGCGAGGCGGCTTTCGGCCATGGCGTGCGGCGCTTGGGCAGCGCGATGCGCAGGCGATGGGCCAGGTACCCACCCGTGAGCGATGACGGGTGCCCGGCCAGCTGCTCGGGCGTGCCCTGGGCGATGACATGGCCACCATGCACGCCCGCACCAGGGCCGAGATCCACGCAGTGGTCGGCGGCGCGGATCATGTCCTCGTCGTGCTCGACCACCAGCACGCTGTTGCCCAGGTCGCGCAGATGCTTCAGCGTGCCGATCAGTCGAGCGTTGTCGCGCTGGTGCAGGCCGATGCTCGGCTCGTCGAGCACATACATCACGCCGGTCAATCCCGAGCCGATCTGGCTGGCCAGCCGGATACGCTGCGCCTCGCCGCCCGAGAGCGTGTCGGCGCTTCGGTCCAGGCTCAGGTACGACAGCCCCACGTCGTTGAGAAACCGCAGGCGCGAGCGGATCTCGCGCACGACCTTGTCGGCAATCTCGGCCTTGGCGCCGACAAACTTCAGGGTCTCGAAATGGGCCAGTGCCTCGGCCAGCGTGGCGCTCTCGATCTCGTAGATCGCCTTCGATGACGCGCCGTCGCTCGACACCAGGCGCACATGCCTCGCCTCGCGCCGCAAGCGCGTGCCTTCGCAATGCGGGCAGGGTTTGGCTGCCTGGTAGCGGGCGAGGTCTTCGCGAACGGCCACCGAGTCGGTTTCGCGATAGCGCCGCTCGAAGTTCGGAATGATCCCTTCAAAGGGATGCCAGCGCTTGACCGTGCGCGCACGGCCGGACGGGCCTTCGGCCCGATAGACGAACGGCACGTCCTGCGTGCCCGAGCCGAACAGCAGCACCTGCCGGGCCTGCGCGGGCAGATCCTGGAACGGCGTCTCGATGTCGAAGCCGTATTGCTTGGCCACGCTTTGCAGCAACGCGTGGGTGTAGGCGTTGCGCCGGTCCCAACCCTTGACGGCGCCGGCAGCCAGGCTCAGGCTGGGAAACGCGACCACCCGTTCGGGGTCGAACACGGTGAGCTGGCCGAGCCCGTCGCATTGCGGGCATGCGCCCAGTGGCGAATTGAAGGAAAACAACCGCGGCTCCAGCTCCGCCAACGCATAGCTGCATACCGGGCAGGCGAAACGATTGGAGAACAGGTGTTCGCGGGGCGGCACGGCGCGACCCGCGTCGTCGAGTCCGCCGCTGTCGGCTTCGAGCGCGATCGCGCGGCCGTCGGCGATGCGCAGCGCGGCCTCGAAGCTCTCGGCGAGGCGCTGCTGCAGCTCGGGCCGCACCCGCAGCCGATCGACCACGACGTCGATGTCGTGCTTCTCGGACTTCTTCAGCTTCGGCAGGTCGGCCACCTCGAACACCTGTGGCGGCGCACCGCCGCTGCCGATGCGAAACCGCACGAATCCACGCGCCTGCATGTCGGTGAAGAGATCGCCGAACTCGCCCTTGCGGTCACGCGCCACCGGCGCCAGGATCATCAACCGGGTCTCGGGCGGCCATGCGAGCACGGCATCGACCATCTGGCTGACGTTCTGCGCCTGCAGCGGCAGACCGTGGTCGGGGCAGAACGGCGTGCCGGCGCGCGCGAACAGGAGGCGCAGGTAGTCGTGGATCTCGGTGATCGTGCCTACCGTCGAGCGCGGGTTGTGCGAGCTGGCCTTCTGCTCGATGCTGATGGCCGGGGAGAGCCCCTCGATGAGGTCGACATCGGGCTTGTCCATCAGCTGCAGGAACTGGCGTGCGTAGGCCGACAGGCTTTCCACGTAGCGCCGCTGTCCTTCGGCGTACAGCGTGTCGAACGCGAGGCTCGACTTGCCCGAGCCGGACAGCCCGGTGATCACCACCAGTTGATGCTTGGGAATGTCGAGATCGATGTTCTTCAGGTTGTGCGTGCGGGCGCCGCGCACGCGCAGCATCGGCGCCAGGTGGGCTGGTTCAGTGGGTGGGCCGGCGGCGGGCGTTTGGGGCATCGGCGGCGAAGCTGCGGCAAGACTCGGCAAAACCGGGCATCTTAAGGTGCGGTCCCCTCGCGGCCGCGCGCAGCTTGTGTTCGCGGATCCGGCAACGGCCGCCGCGCCGCCCGTTCAACGCGGTGGAGCCAGGCGGGTCAATTCCTCGGCCGACATCGGCGCAAAGCGAATGCGTTGAGTCGGCTCGATCCAGCGCAGGCCATGCGCCTCGATGCGCAGCAGCGCGACAGGTTCGTCGTTGCGCCACCAGCGTACCTCGGTCGCAGACGTCCCGTCGCTGCGCTCGGCCACGTCGACCCAGCGGCGGCGGGCTGCATAGACCAGGCGCTGCAGCCACGCCGTGCCGTCCGTGTCGAACGATCGGGCCGTGGCGGCGGCCTCCGGCTGCCAGGTCCAGATCGCGCTGCGGTTCTCGCTGTCAGCGCTTACGCGACGCAGCAGCGTCAGCGCCGGCGAGGCCGCGGCAGGGCCTTGCGGAACCAATGAGGGGGCCGTCTCACCGGACCGAGACCCGGCGTCGGCCGTGGGCGCATCGGCTGCCGACGGGGCACGCCGCAACGCCGCCGCCGCTGGCGGCGCCGACGGCGGCGAAGGCGACACCAACGCTGGGGATGCGGGCGCGAGAGGTGGAGGACGCTCGGACTCGACCTTGCCGAGTTCGGCGCGTCGCTCGGCGACTTGGCCCTCCGCCTTGCGGGCGGCTGCGGGCGGCGCCGCCGCTGGGGCGGGCATGGGTGGCGCCACTGCGGCCGGCGCCGGTGGCGAAGGGGCGACGGACGACGCCGGCTCCGCCGAAGCCTGGGACTCCGCGCCCGGCGATGCGCCCCCCGCAGCCGGGGCGCGATCGGGCGGCGACACCGCGGGCGCCGCTGGCGTATGGACAGTGGCGACGCGCTCGTCGTGCACCGGCGCCGGTACCTCTTCGCCGTACCACAGGCCAACAACGAGTGCGGCCACCAGACCGGCCGCGATGCTGCCGGCCCAGCGTGGCGCCAGCAGCGATTGCATCGCCTCGCGCCACGACACCTGGCGCTCGGGCACGACGCGCGGCGCCATGGGTTCGGGCGCTGGCGCAGCGAGCGCCGGCCGGTGCACTTGTGCGGCGGCAGCCAGGATGGCCTGGCTCAATCGCGCCGGCGCCGACAAGCCGTGGTCTGGCGCGTGGCGCAGTGCGGCGCGCAGGTGCTCGTCGAGCGGCACCTCGTCGCGCGGAGCTTGCGGGGGCGTCACGGCCCGGCCCTCAGGTGACTGGCGTCGAGATAGGCACCCATGCATGCCCTCAGTTTTGCCATCGCATAACGCAGTCGGCTCTTGGCGGTCTCGAAGCCGACGTCCAATGCGCGCGCAATCTCGTCGACCCCGATGCCGTCTTCATGGTGCAGCAGGAACGTGGTGCGCTGGACGCTTGGCAGCTGTTCAAGGCAATCGAGCAGCCGGGCGCCCGCGCGCCGCCAGAACACGAGGTTGTCGATCGCCTCGTCGGGGCGCGGCCAGTCGGCCCAGGGTGTGCCAGAGGGCTCGAAGGGCTCTTCGTCGCCGTCGCCCTCAGGCAGCGGGCGTTCGCGGCCGCTGCGGCGCAGCACATCGATCGCCCGGTGGTGGGCCAGCGTGAACAGCCAGGTGCGGAATTGCGCACCTTGCGCGCGGTAGCGTTCACGGGCCTGCAGCACGCGCATCCAGGTGTCCTGGAACACCTCATCGGCCTGCTCGGCGGCCGAGCGCCCGAGCAGACGCCGAACGAAGCGATACAGCGATGCCTCGTGGCGTTCGTACAGGCGTTCGAAGGCCTGCACGTCGCCGGCGGCAAACGCTGCCATCAACGCGACGTCGTCGTCGGCGTCGGCCGCCGGATCTGCAGTAAATGGGGCCTCGCTCATCGGGGAGTGGGAGTCTGCCATGCGGGCATCGGCTGTTGCGCTGCTCATGTGTTGAACGCTTGACAGCCGGTCACAGGGTCGACGGCAAGCGCCCGCGCCCTGCCTTAGCATGGGGTCATGCCCATTTTCATTCGGCCTGGGCGCGTGCTCGA
>JAEUPI010000265.1 GCA_016790175.1 Burkholderiaceae bacterium
TCAGCCGCCTTCGCGCCACGCCACGTTCGCCCCCAGCGCGGCCAGGTTCTCCGCGAATCGCGGATGCGCGCGGCGGATCGGGTCGGCTGCGCGGATCGTCGAGCGACCCTCGACGCCGGCAGCCACCATCAACATCGCGACCGCGACGCGGATGATGTAGGGACTGGTCACCGTGGCCGGCTGCAGCGCCCGGCCGCCGAAGGTGACCACCCGATGCGGGTCGCTCTGGTGCACCTGCGCGCCGAAGGCCGCGAGTTCGCGTGTCCAGGCGAGCGCGCCGTCGTAGACCTTGTTCCAGAACAGCATGCTCCCCTCGGCCCGGATGCCCAGCGCGATGAAGATCGGCATCAGATCGGCCGGCAGGTAAGGCCATGGGGCGGCCTCGATCTTCGGCAGCAGATGCGGCGTGAGCTGCGCGCGCACGCGCAGCCGGCCTTCGACCACCGCACGCGACCAGCCGCCCTCGTGCACGGTGTAGACGCCGAACTTCGCGAAGGTGCGATCGATCAGCGGCCAGCAATCCGGTGTGCTGTGACGCACCTGCACGTCACCGCCGGTGATCGCGCCCAGCGCAAGGAAGGTCGCCACCTCGTGGAAGTCCTCGACGAAGCGAAACGCCGCGCCGCGCAGCGAATCGACGCCGTGCACCGTCAGCCGCGACGTGCCGATGCCCTCGATGCGCGCGCCCAGGCGCTGCAGGAAGCGGCAGAACTCCTGCACGTGCGGCTCGCAGGCGGCGTTGGTCAGCGTGGAGCTGCCGCGTGCGGTGGCCGCGCAGAGCACGAAGTTCTCGGTCGCGGTGACCGACGCGTAGTCGGGCCAATGGTCGGCGGCGGCGAAGCGCCCGCTGATCCGCACCGTCCAGGCCTCGCCGTTGCGTTCGACGCGCGCGCCGAAGCGCTGGAACACCTCGAGGTGCGGATCGATTTCGCGCGCACCCAGCGTGCATCCCTGTACGTCGGCGTCGATGCGTGCCGTGCCGAAGCGTGCCAGCAGCGCCGGCACCAGCAGCACCGACGATCGCATCGCGGCGGGCAGGTGATGCGAGTGCGGATCGAACCCCGGATCGCCATGGTGCAGCTCGAGCACGCCGGCGGCGGCGTCCCAGGTGGTTCGGCTGCCGAGCTCGTTGAAGAACGCGAGCAGCCGTCGCACGTCGGTGATGTCGGGCACGCCGGCCAGCACGACCGGCTCGTCGGTCAGCAGCGTGGCCGCCAGCGCCGGCAGCACGGCATTCTTGTTGGCCGAGGGCAGGATGCGACCCTGCAAGGGCCGCCCGCCGTCGATGACGAGATCGGACATGGTGGACGCGAGGCACGTGACAGGTGATGCAGGCGCACTGTCGTGCCTCGGCGTGAACACGCCGTGAAGCCTGTGAAGTTGGGATGAACTCGCCGAGTTGCCGCGAACGCCGCCGGCCGCGCACGCGCGCCATCTGCCGACGACGCTTGCCGGGCCCGCGCCGGCCTCAGGTCTTGCGGCAGATCTCGTCGCGCCCTTCGCGCACCCAGACGCCGCCGGACTTGACGCAGACTTCCTTCGCGGTGGCCCGGCGTTCGGCGATGCGCTCAGGCGCAGTGGCCACGCGGAACAGTGCCGCACTGATGGACAACGCCAGCACGGCCGCGAAGGCGAGGATCGTGAAGCGGATGACCATGTGACCCTCCTTTGGGATGGCCGGGCAGCAAGCAAATCCTACGCCTGCGCCGGACGCGACGCGAGCCTCCGCGCGATGCAAATCGGGGAATCCGGGTCGGATGACGCAGTTGCGCGGTCGGTTCCCGGCGCTTACTGCCGCTCACCAATGCCACAAGCTGCCGTCGTGCTGCAGCCGGTTGACGGGCAGATACGCACGCCGATACGGGTAGCGCGCCGCCAGCGCCTCGTCGATCGTCACGCCGTGGCCCGGTGCCTCGCCGGGTTGCATGAAGCCCCCCTCGAAGCGGTAGGCATGCGGGAACACCGCGTCGGTTTCGGCCGTGTGCGGCATGTGCTCCTGGATGCCGAAGTTCGGGATCGCCAGGTCCAGGTGCAGCGCGGCGCCCATGCATACCGGCGACAGGTCGGTGGCACCGTGGCTGCCGGTGCGCACCTGGTGCAACGCGGCGAAGTCGAAGATCCGCTTCAGGTGCGTGATGCCGCCGGCATGCACCACCGTGCAGCGGACATAGTCGATCAGCTGTCGCTCGATCAAGGCCTTGCAGTCCCAGATCGTGTTGAACACCTCGCCCACGGCCAACGGTGTCGTCGTGTGGCGACGTATCAGCTCGAAGGCGGCGGGGTCCTCCGCCGGCACCGCGTCTTCCATCCAGAACAGGCGATAGGGCTCGAGATCCTTGCAGAGCCGGGCCGCCTCGATCGGCGTGAGCCGGTGGTGCACGTCGTGCAGCAGGTGCAGCTCGTCGCCGAGCTCGGCGCGTAGCGCCTCGAACAGGCGCGGCGTGTGGCGCAGGTATTTCGCCGTGTCCCAGTCGTGCTCCGAGGGCAGGCTCGCGTCGGCAGGCTCGTAGGGCTTGTCGCCGCTGGCAACCCCGTACACCTTGCCGATGCCGGGCACGCCGCTTTGGGCACGGATGGCCCGGTAGCCCAGGCTCTTCAGGCGCTTGACCTCGTCGACGGTCTGCGCGATGTCGCGTCCGTTCGCGTGGGCGTAGACGAGCACGCGCTCTCGGCTCGCACCGCCGAGCAACTGGTACAGCGGCAGCCCCGCCGCCTTGGCTTTCAGGTCCCACAGCGCCGTGTCGACCGCCGCGATCGCGCTCATCGTCACCGGCCCGCGGCGCCAGTAGGCACCGCGATACAGGTAGTGCCAGGTGTCCTCGATGCGGTGCGCATCGCGCCCGATCAGGCAGGGGACCACATGATCGGTGAGATAACTCGCCACCGCCAGCTCGCGGCCGTTGAGCGTGGCGTCACCGAGGCCGGTGAGGCCTTCGTCGGTCTCGATCTTCAGCGTGACGAAATTGCGGCCGGGGCAGCAGACGATGACCTTGGCGGCGGTGATCTTCATCGGGTGGGTCCGCCACGCGTCTGGCGTTGACGGCGCGTGATTCTCGCGCCCGCCGGGAAGGGGTGGCCGCGGCGGCTCGACGGGGCCGCAGGCGCGGTCGCTGCAGCGTCGTCGAAGGCCGGGCGTGCCAGTTGCAGCATCTCGGCCACGAGCTTCGCCGATGCTGCCGGCGTGTCGCCCGGTGCGAAAGCGCCGAACTCGCTGTTCTCGATCATCAGCGTTGCGGCGCCGTGCACCATCGCCCAGGCCAGCGCCGTGCGCTGCGACTGCACGGCCGGTGACGCTCGCGGCGAAACGGCCGCGATGTGCGCCTGCAGCGCGGCGAACGCGGCATGACCGGCGGCCATCAGCGGCTCGTGCGACGCATCGAGCCGGTCGCTGCGGAACATCAGCTGGAACCATGCACGGTGGCGCAGCGCGAAGTCCACATAGGCCTGCCCGTTGGCCACCAGTTGCGAATACGCGTCGGCGGGTGCCGCAGCCTCGTGTGCACGCATGTTGTGCACCAGGGCGTCGAATCCGCCGGCCGCCAGCGCACTGAGCAGGCCGCGCACGTCGCCGAAGTGATGCGCCGGTGCGCCGTGCGACACGCCGGCGCGCCGCGCGCACTCGCGCAACGTGAAGTGCTCCAGCCCCTGCTCGGCCAGCAGCTGCAGGGCGGCCGTGAGCATGGACTGGCGCAGATCGCCGTGGTGGTAGGCGTTGCGCGCGGGCTTGCGCCGCGCGGCCGGTCGAGCGGCTGGGCGACTGGGCATGCGATGTCCGGAATCCCCGGAGGATTAACTTGACAGTGTCTAGTTTAGCGGATATGGTCGCCCGAAAGATCTAGACATTGTCTAATTCACCCGGGATTCTCGCGATGGCACCTGCCCACCTCTTCTCGATCGCGAACACTGTCGCCGCGTTGTGCTGGCTGGCGCTGATGGCCGCGCCGTTGCGCTGGCGTTGGCCGAGGCAGCTGGCCGTGACGGCGGCGCTGGCGCTCGCGATGGCCTACGCCGCCCTGGTCGGCGCCTACATCCGCGAAGGCCAGGGCAGCTTCTCCAGTCTGGCCGGCGTGGCCAGCCTGTTCCAGCATCCGGGCATCCTGGTCGCGGGCTGGGTGCACTATCTCGCGTTCGACCTGCTGGTGGGCACCTGGGAGCGCGACGAGGCCAAGCGCATCGGCCTCGCGCGCTGGCTGCTGGTGCCGTGCCAGTTCGTGACCTTCATGTTCGGTCCGCTCGGCTGGCTGTTCTTCATGGCTGCCCGGCGCGTGCACCTGCAGTCGGTGCCCACCGCATCGATCACGACCGGGAGCGCGTCATGACGACCTTCACTCTGGCCTCACAACCGGTCGACCGCCCGCGGGTCTCCGGGGTCGACCTCGTGGCGCCCTGGCGCGCGCGGCAACCGCTTCTGGCCACTTTGGCCGAACTGTGCCTGTGGGCGCTGATTCCCTGCGCGCTGGCGATGTGGCTCGATGCGCGAACCGTCAACGGCATCAGCGTGTGGATCAAGCCGGCCAAGTTTTTTGCCTCGCTGGCGCTGTACTACGCCACGCTGGCATGGATGTTCGGCCTGCTGCCGCGCGAGACGCAATCCACGCGGTCCGGGCGCACGATCATCGGCCTGGCTGTGGCTGCCGGCGCCTACGAGATGACCTGGCTCGTTGCTGCCGCAGTGGCGGGCGTGCCCTCGCACTTCAACCGCACGCACTGGGCGTGGGCGACCGCCTACAACCTCGCCGGCCTGGGTGCGACCCTGCTGCTGGTGGCGGTGTGGATGCAGGGCCGGCTGATCGCGCGGGACCGGCAGGTGCCGCTGCACCCGGCGTTCCGCCTGTCGCTGGTGATCGGCGCCCGGCTTGCCTTCGTCGCGACGTTGATCACTGCCGGCGTGCTGGCCTCGGGCAACGGACACTGGGTGGGCGCCGCGGTGGTCAACGATGCCGCCGGCTGGCCGGTGCTGGGCTGGTCGCGCTCCGGCGGTGATTTGCGCGTGGCGCACTTCTTCGCGCTGCATGCGCATCAGGTCCTGCCGCTGGCCGGCGCAGCCATCGTCGCATCGGGCGCGGCGAATCCTTCCTGGGCGTCGCGGGCCGTGTGGGCCGCCACGCTGGCCTATTCAGCGATGATCGCGGGCACCTTCGTGCAGGCGCTGATGGGGCGACCGTTCCTCGGATGACCAGGCCGCCGGCGCGGCGCTACATCACCGCGCCGAGCTGCCAGGGCACGAACTCGTTCTGGCCGTAGCCGTGGAGCTCGCTCTTGGTCTTCTGGCCCGAGGCGGTCGCCAGCATCAGGCGGAAGATGCGCTCGCCGACCTCGTCGATCGTTTCGCCGGCCT
>JAEUPI010000059.1 GCA_016790175.1 Burkholderiaceae bacterium
AGCCCCGTGATCACGCAGCAGCTGACCGGCCTGGCCGAGCTGGTGAAGGCCGAGGCGGCGTATCGGCTGACACTCAACCGCAAGACCGGCCGCATCGAGTGGACGCTGCCCGAAGCGGCCGGCGGCGAGACGCTGACCGAAGAGCCCGACAGCAGCTGGTGGCAGCGCCTGCTGCTGAACATCGTGGGGCCGCTGGTGCCGGAAGACCACCTCTGACAGCGGCCGCTGGTTAACCCGGATATTCCATTTCTCGATAGCCTGTCGGCGATCGAATGAACTTCCCCGGTCGGGGGCAGCGGCCTATCGTGCGCGCCTCGTGCCGTGTGCGGGTGCTACAGCCGCATCCGGCGAGCCGATCCACCACCGGAGGAAGCCGATGTCCCGCTCCACACTGACCGTCGCGGCGCTTGCCGCCGCAGCCGCGCTCGCGTTCAGCGCGTCCGCGCTCGCGCAGAAGGGTGCCCTGCAGAAGCTCGGCAAGGGCGAAGGCCAGGTCGACATCGTGGCCTGGCCGGGCTACATCGAGCGCGGTGCGACCGACAAGAACTTCGACTGGGTGACCGATTTCGAGAAGAAGTCCGGCTGCAAGGTCAACGTCAAGACCGCGGGCACCAGCGACGAGATGGTGGCTCTGATGAACGAAGGCGGCTTCGACCTGGTGACCGCCAGCGGCGACGCCAGCACGCGCCTGATCCGGGGCAAGAAGGTGCAGCCGATCAACGTGGGCCTGATCCCGAGCTTCAAGAACGTGGACCCGCGGCTGCAGAAGGCACCCTGGCACCACGAGAACAACACGCACTACGGCGTGCCGTACCAGTGGGGCTGGAACGTGCTGATGTTCAACAGCAATGTCTTCAAGGACAAGCCGCCGACCAGCTGGAACGTGGTGTTCGAGGAGATGACGCTGCCCGACGGCAAGAGCAACAAGGGCCGCGTGCAGGCCTTCGACGGGCCGATCCACATCGCCGACGCGGCCATGTACTTGATGCACAACAAGAAGGACCTCGGTATCAAGGATCCGTACGAACTCACGGAAGACCAGTACAAGGCGGCGCTGAATCTGCTGCGCCAGCAGCGCAAGATCGTCGGCAAATACTGGCACGACGCGTTCGTGCAGATCGACGACTTCACCAACGAGGGTGTCGTGGCGTCGGGTTCGTGGCAGTTCCAGGCCAACATCCTGAAGAGCAAGAACCGGCCGGTGGCCACCACCGTGCCGGTCGAGGGCGCCACCGGCTGGGCCGACACCACGATGATGCACGCCGATGCCAAGCATCCGAACTGCGCCTACATGTGGCTCGAGCATTCGATCAATCCGAAGTTGCAGGGCGATCTGGCGGCCTGGTTCGGCTCGGTGCCGGCGGTGCCGGCGGCCTGCAAGGGCAATGCGCTGCTCAAGGACGACGGCTGCGCGCGCCAGGGCTACAACGCCTTCGACAAGATCCATTTCTGGCGCACGCCGGTAGCGCAATGCAAGAGCCAGAGCGCCGGTTGCGTGCCCTACCACCGCTGGGTGACCGACTACATTGCCGTTCTCGGGGGGCGTTAGCGCCGGTGGGGTGAGCCGCAATGCCGCTCACCCCAGCTTCTCTCGCGTAGCTCACGCCGCCGCATGACCGCCGCCGTCACGCTCGATAGCGTCTCCTGCGTGTTCGGCCACGGCGCGGCAGCGGTGCGCGCGGTGAATGCGGTCGATCTCACGATCGAGGCGGGCGAGTTCTTCACGCTGCTCGGGCCCTCGGGCTCGGGCAAGACGACCTGCCTGCGCATGATCGGCGGCTTCACGCTGCCGACCGCTGGCCGCATCCTGATCGGCGGCGACGACGTGACGATGCGCGCGCCCTATGCGCGGCCGGTGAACACCGTGTTCCAGGACTACGCGCTGTTCCCGCACATGAACGTGCGCGACAACGTGGCCTACGCGCTGATGGTGCGCGGTGTGCCGCGTAGCGAGCGCGAGCGCCGCGCCGACGAGCTGCTCGCTCTGGTGCAGCTGGCTGGCGTGGGCGAGCGGCGTCCGGCGCAGCTTTCCGGCGGCCAGCGCCAGCGCGTCGCGCTGGCGCGCGCGCTGATCAGCCAGCCGCAGGTGCTGCTGCTCGACGAGCCGCTCGGCGCACTCGACCTCAAGCTGCGCGAGCAGATGCAGTCGGAGCTGAAGGCACTTCAGCGGCGGATCGGCATCACGTTCCTCTTCATCACGCACGACCAGCACGAGGCGCTGTCAATGAGCGACCGCATCGGTGTCTTCAATGCCGGCCGGCTCGAGCAGGTGGGCACGCCGCGCGCGATCTACGACGAGCCGCGCACGCGTTTCGTGGCGCAGTTCGTCGGCGCAGCCAACGTGCTCGACGGCGAGGCGGCACGCGCACTGACCGGCCGGCCCGGCGCGATGCTGCGGCCCGAACGCATCCGCCTCGGCGATGCGATCGGCGCGCGCGCGAGCGGCCCGGTGTCCGAGGTGCAGTATTTCGGCGCCTTCACGCGGCTGAAGGTGCAGGCCGCCGGCACGCTGCTGCAGGCCGACCTGGCGCACGTGCCGGCACAGGCCACCCCGGCGCCGGGCGAGACCGTGCACCTGCACTGGGACGACCGCGCCGTGCACGCACTGCAGGACGCAGTGTGAGCTCGACCGCCGCCTTCGCGCTGCCGCCGCCCGGCCCCGGCTGGCGGCTGCGCGCGTCGGACCTGCTGTACACGCGGCGCGGCCTGCTGCTGCTGGCGCTGCTGGGTCCGCCGCTGCTGTGGTTCGGCGTGGTCTACCTCGGCGCGCTGCTGGCGCTGCTGGCCAATGCCTTCTTCGGGCTCGACGACTTCACCGGCCAGGTGGTCCGCGAGTTCACGCTGAAGAACTTCGTCGCGCTGCTGGAGCCGGCCAACCTGGATTCGGCGCGCCGCACGATCACGATGGCCATCGCGGTCACCATCGCCTGCACCGTGCTCGGCTTTCCGCTCGCCTATTTCATGGCGCGCCATGCGAGCGGCTGGCGCAAGGCGCTGCTGTACATCGCGGTGATGCTGCCGCTGTGGTCGAGCTACCTGGTGCGGCTTTACGCGTGGAAGCTGCTGCTGGCCAAGGAGGGCGCGATCTCGTGGCTCGCGGCGCAGCTGCATGCCACCTGGCTGCTCGATGCGCTGCTGGCCACGCCGGGCATCGGCGGGCCGAGCCTGAGCTTCTCGAGCTTCGGCACGTTCTGCGTGTTCGTCTACATGTGGCTGCCGTTCATGGTGCTGCCGATCATGGCGGCCATCGAGCGCATACCCGGCTCGCTGGTCGAGGCCTCGGGCGACCTCGGCGCAAGCCCGGCCACGACGTTTCGGCGCGTGATCCTGCCGCTGGCGATGCCGGGCGTGGCGGCCGGCTCGATCTTCACCTTCTCGCTGACGCTGGGCGACTACATCATCCCGCAGGTGATCGGCGACTCCACGCTCTACATCGGGCAGATCGTCTACCGCCAGCAGGGCGTGGCCGGCAACATTCCGTTCGCGGCGGCGTTCTCGCTGGTGCCGATCGTGGTGATCGGCGTCTACCTCTGGCTCGCCAAGCGGCAAGGGGCGTTCGATGCGCTCTGACGCCAAGGCGCCCTGGGCCTTGCGGACCGCGGCGTGGGCCGTGGTCGCCTTCCTGCACGTGCCGCTGGCGCTGATCGTGCTCTATGCCTTCAGCGCCGAAGACAAGAGTTTCGTCTTCCCGCCGCCGGCGCTCACCACGCAGTGGTTCGCGGTGGCCTGGCAGCGCGATGACGTCTGGGCCGCGATCACGCTGTCGCTGCAGGTGGCGGCCTGGAGCACGGCGATCGCGGTCGTGCTCGGCACGCTCGCCGCCGCGGCGCTGGCGCGCGCGAGCTTCTTCGGCCGCGATGCGATCACGCTGCTGCTGATCCTGCCGATCGCGCTGCCGGGCATCATCACCGGGATCGCGCTGCGCAGTGCGTACCACACGCTCGAGATTCCGTTCTCGTTCTGGACCATCGTGATCGGCCATGCCACGTTCTGCGTGGTCGTGGTCTACAACAACGCGGTGGCGCGGCTGCGCCGGCTGCACCCGAACCTGATCGAGGCGTCGATGGACCTCGGCGCCGACGCCTTCCAGACCGTGCGCTACGTGGTGCTGCCGCAGCTGGGCTCGGCGCTGCTGGCCGGTGCGCTGCTGGCCTTTGCGCTGAGCTTCGACGAGGTGATCGTGACCACCTTCACCGCCGGCCAGCAGACCACGCTGCCGATCTGGATGCTGCAGGAGCTGATCCGTCCGCGCCAGCGGCCGGTGACCAACGTGGTGGCGGTGGTGATCATCGCGCTCACCTTCGTGCCGATTCTGCTGGCCTACACACTCACCCGCGCCGACGAGCCGGGCCATCGCTGAAGGAGAACCCCATGAAGTTGCCCACCCAACTGCTGATCGACGGCGCCTTCGTGGCCGGCGAGGGCGAGGCCGAGAAGGTGCTGAACCCGTCCACCGGCGAGCAGATCGCGGCGGTGCCCGAGGCGTCGCCCGAGCAGCTGCACAAGGCGGTGTCGGCCGCGCACCGCGCGTTCGAGAGCTGGAGCGAGACCACCGCGGGCGAGCGCTCGAAGCTGCTGCTCAAGCTGGCCGATGCGATCGAGGCCCGCGCCGAGACCTTCGCGCGGCTCGAGTCGCTCAACTGCGGCAAGCCCTATGCGCGCGCGCTCGGCGACGAGATTCCTGCCGTGGCCGACTGCTACCGCTTCTTCGCCGGCGCCGCGCGCACGCTCAGCGGCCCGCTGGCCGGCGAATACCTGGCGGGCCACACCAGCATGATCCGCCGCGACCCGGTGGGCGTGGTCGGCTCGATCGCGCCATGGAACTATCCGCTGATGATGGCGGCGTGGAAGATCGCTCCGGCGCTCGCGGCCGGCAACACGGTGGTGCTCAAGCCCAGCGAGCAGACGCCGCTGACCGCGCTGCTGCTGGCGCAGGTGGCTTCGGAGATCTTCCCCAAGGGCGTGCTCAACGTCGTCACCGGCCGCGGCGCTTCGGTGGGCCAGCCGCTGGTGGAGCACCCCAAGGTGGCGATGGTGAGCCTCACCGGCGACGTGTCCACCGGCCGCAAGATCCTGCAGGCGGCCAGCAGCACGCTCAAGCGCACGCATCTGGAGCTGGGCGGCAAGGCGCCGGTGATCGTGTTCGACGATGCCGACCTCGCCGCCGTGGTCGAGGGGCTCAAGGTCTTCGGCTACTACAACGCCGGGCAGGACTGCACGGCCGCCTGCCGCGTCTACGCCGGCGCGAAGGTGCACGACAAGCTGGTGGCCGAGCTGACGAGCGCGGTGAAATCGATCAAGGTCGGTCTGCAGGACGAGCCCGACGTCGAGATCGGCCCGCTGATCAGCGACCGCCAGCGCAACCGAGTGGCGAGCTTCGTCGAGCGTGCACTCGGCACCGGCCACATGGAGATCACCGTCGGCGGCAAGCTGCGCGCCGGTGCCGGCTTCTTCTACGAGCCGACCGTGATCGCCGGCGCGCGCCAGGACGACGAGATCGTCAAGCGCGAGGTGTTCGGCCCGGTGGTCAGCGTGACGCGCTTCAACGACACCGAACAGGCCATCGCCTGGGCCAACGACAGCGACTACGGCCTCGCGTCATCGGTGTGGACGCAGGACGTGGGCAAGGCCATGCGCGTGGCCAAAAAGCTGCAGTACGGCTGCACCTGGATCAATACGCATTTCATGCTCGTCAACGAGATGCCGCACGGGGGCTTGAAGTCATCGGGCTACGGCAAGGACCTGAGCCTGTATGCGCTGGAGGACTACACGGTGCCGCGGCATGTGATGGTGAAGATGTAGGCGACCGGCTGCACTGGTGCCGCAGCCAGTCGCGCGCCAGCGGCAGCGCCGCGGCCAGCCGCGCGCGGGCCGCGACCGACAGCGGCGCCCCGAGTTCGAACGCCTCGCCCTCGATCGCGAGGAGCCAGGCCGGCGGTGCCTGCGAGGCCGACACGCGTGGCACGAGCGCCAGCAGCGCAGCCGGTGGCAGGGCGTGCGTGAAGGCGGTCGGCCCGACCGCGGGCAGCAGCGGCTGCAATGCTGCGCCACGGTTCGCACCGGCGCGCGCGGCATCGATGAACAGCACCGCGCGGCGCTCCGACAGCGACAACGCATCCTCCACCTGCAGCTGGTAGGCCTCGAGCAATTCCACCTCGTCGTCGTCGAACCATCCGTCGTCGCGCAGGCTCGCCGCGAGCGCCGGACCCAGCGCATCGTCGCCGCGGCTGGCATTGCCGATCGCCACCACCAGCAGCGGCTTGTTCATCGCGGCCACAGGCATTCGAGGATCACGGCTCCAGCGCCCGGGCGGTGTCCAGTGGTGCGATGCGCCCGTCGCCGTCACGCCGCAGTCCGCCCCGCACGCGACCCTGGGCGTCTTGCACCTGCACGAGCAGCGGCATGGAGCCCACCGCGTGCGTGGCACACGATAGGCAGGGGTCGAAGGCACGGATCGCCACCTCGATGTGATTGAGCAACCCTTCGGTGACGTCGCGCCCGTCGAAGTAGCGCTCGGCCACCGCACGCACCGTCTCGTGCATCGCCTGGTTGTTGTGCGTGGTGCTGACGATCAGGTTGCACCAGGTGACGAGGTCGTCGTCGCCGATGCGGTAGTGGTGGATCAGCGTGCCGCGCGGTGCCTCGATCACGCCGACGCCCTCACGATCCGCCCCACGCAGGCGGCGCACCGGCAGTTCGGCGACCAGCTCGCTGCCGAGCACCGCGTCGCCGGCGAGGATCTCGGCGATGACCTCGGCCGCATGCAGCATCTCGATCATGCGCGCCCAGTGGGTGGCCAGCGTCCCGTGCTGCACGGGTTCGCCGGCTCGCGCCCGGGCACGAAACTGCAGCCGCCGCACCTCCGCTCTCGGCGTGGCGATGAACTCGCAGTTCTGCACACGCGCCAGCGGCCCCACGCGATACCAGCCCTCGTCGGGGCCCAGCGCGCGAAGGTACGGGAACTTCATGTAGCTCCACGGCCGCACGGCCTCGTCGACCAGGTCGAGGTAGTCTGCCGGCTCGTGCCCCGACACCGTGACGCGCCCCTGGGCGTCGCGCACCGTGATGCGCCCGTCGTAGAGCTCGAGCGCGCCGTCTTCGCGCAGCAGCGAGAACAGCGCCGCCGGCACGGCCCCGAAGCCGTCGTACAGCGCCGCGTCGGCCTCGTGCAGGCGCTGCACCAGGTCGACCGCCTGTTCGCACCAATCGAGCACCTGCGGCAGCTGCGCCGCCAGCACGTCACGCTCGTCGCGCGGCAGCGCGCGGTTCACGCCGCCGGGCACGCTGCCGGTGCCGTGCACCCGCTTGCCCGCGGTGACGCGGATCACCTCCTGTCCGAACCGGCGCAGCAGCACGCCCTGGCGCGCCACCTCCGGATATTCGGCGGCCACCGCCAGCACATGGCGCCGGCCGACCTCGCTGTCGAATCCGAACAGCAGGTCGGGGCTGCTGAGGTGAAAGAAGTGCAGCGCGTGCGACTGCAGGATCTGCCCGTAGTGCATCAGCCGCCGCTGCGCCTCGGCCGCCGGCGGCACGGCGCGCAGACCGAGCGCCGCGTCGATCGCCTTGCTGGCCGCCAGGTGATGCGAGACGGGGCAGATGCCGCACAGCCGCTGCACCATCACCGGCACTTCCCAGTACGGCCGGCCGCAGACGAAGGCCTCGAAACCGCGGAACTCGACGATGTGCAGCCGCGCCTGGCGCACGCGCTGGTGCTCGTCGAGCAGCAACGTCACCTTGCCATGGCCTTCGACGCGCGACAGCGGATCGATGGCCACACGGCGCAAGGCGCCGTCCGGTGTGGACGGGCGCAGAGCTTCAGTCATACCGCACCTGCCCCCAGCCCGACGGCGGCGTGCGCCCCGCGAGCAACGCACTCACGAACGCCCAGATCGCATCGGCGCTGGGCGGGCAGCCGGGCAGGAAATGGTCGATGTGAACCACCTCGTGGATGGGGTGCACATGCGCCAACGGCAACGGCAGCTCGGGATCGTCGGGCACGCGACTGCCGGGCGCGAGGCCCTGGCGGTGCACATAGACGTCGCGCAGCAGCTCGCCGATGTCCAGCGCGTTGCGTTGCGCCGGCAGGCCGCCGGTGATGGCGCAGGCACCCACCGCCACCAGCACCTTGCAGTGCGCGCGGAACTCGCGCAGCACCTGCACGTTCTCGGCATTGCACAGCCCTCCTTCGACGAGGCCGACCTCGCATGGACCGCAGTGCTTGATGTCGGTGAGCGGGCTGCGGTCGAACTCGACCACCTGCGCCAGCTGGAACAAGCGCTCGTCGATGTCGAGGAACGAGGTGTGGCAACCGAAGCAGCCGGCGAGCGACACCGTGGCCACACGCGGCTTCGGCGGGCGATCGACGGCGTGCGTGTCCATGGCCTTCAATCGCCATCCCGGCTGTTGCCGGCGCCAGCCGCACCGTCCGACCCGGTCGTCTCGGCCGCCACCGGCGTCTTGTCGAACCGCCGTTCGCCGATCGGCACCACGAAGCCGCGCCGCTTGGGCAGGATGGCGCCCACCGGGCAGACCTGCGCCGCGAAGTCCCCGGCCTCGAAGCGGCTGTCGCCGAGCCGGCCGCTCGGCGCATTGACGATCAGGTGCGAGCCGATGCCGTGACCGCCGACGGCGAACACGTCCTTGCCATCGATCTCGTGGCTGGCGCGTACGCACAGCTTGCACAGGATGCAGCGGTTGAGGTCCAGCCACATCGTCGGGTGGCTCGCATCCACCGGCCGGTGCGGATAGAACTCCTCGAAGTGCGGATCGCGCATGCCCACTTCGTAGGCGGTCGCCTGCAGCAGGCAGCTGCCGCTCTTCTCGCAGCTGGGGCAGAAGTGGTTGCCCTCGACGAACAGCATCTGCACCAGCAGCCGGCGGCGCGCGTCGAGCTCGGCCGTGCGGTTCTCGATCACCGCGCCGTCGCTGGCCGGCGTGGTGCACGCCGCGGCGAAGCGGCCGCTGATCTTCACGACGCACAGGCGGCACGCACCGCTCTGGCCGAGCCGCTCGTGCCAGCACAGATGCGGAATGTAGGTGCCGGCACGCCGTGCCGCCTGCATCACGGTGTCGCCGGCGATGAAGGCGACCGGCTTGCCGTCGAGCGTGAAGGCGCCCGCCGACGCGGCGGTCGAGGTCGGCGACACCGTCATCCGATGCGCTCCAGGTGCGCGCCGGCGTCGTCGCGGCCGGTGGCACGACGCGCCGATTCGAGCTCGGCGTCGAGGTCGAATGCGGGCACGAAGCGCGGCTGCGTCAGCCGCTGCCGGTAGGCGGCCGGAAAGCGCGCCAGCGTGTCGCGCAGCGGGTTGGCCGCGGTGGCGCCCAGCCCGCAATGTGTGGCGCCGTGCAGCAGCGCCTCCAGCTCGCGCAGCTCGGCCTCGTCGATGCCGCTGCCGTAGCCGGCGGCGAGCTTGTCCATGCGGCGCACGATCAGCTCCGTGCCCACGCGGCACGGCGTGCAGAAGCCACAGCTTTCGTGGGCAAAGAACCGCGAGTAACCGCGAGCCACCTCGAACATGTCGCGCCGGTCGTCGAACACGGTGAAGGCGCCCGCCGTGGGCAGGTCTTCGAAGCCGAGGCGCTGTCCGAACTCGTGCGGCGCCAGCGTGACGCCGGATGGGCCGCCCACCTGCACCGCCTGCGTGCGGCTCGCGCCGGCGGCGGTGAGGATCTCGCCCACCGTGACGCCGAACGGAAACTCGTAGACGCCCGGCCGTTCCACGTCGCCGCTCACCGAGTGGATCTTGGTGCCGCTGCTCCGGGTGGTGCCGATGCCGCGCCACCAGGTGCTGCCGCGCTCGGCGATCAGCGCCGCGGCACAGAAGGTCTCCACGTTGTTCACCACCGTCGGCTGGCCGAGGTAGCCGGCAACGGTGGGATACGGCGGGCGGATGCGTGGCACACCGCGCTTGCCCTCCAGCGATTCCAGCAGCGCACTTTCCTCGCCGCAGACATAGGCGCCGGCGCCGAGGTGGATGTCGATGTCGAAGTCGAATCCGGTCACACCGAGGATGCGCGCGCCCAGCAGCCCGGCGGCCCGGCGTCGCGCCAGCACGGCGTGCAGCGCCTCGAGCATGAAGCGGTACTCCCCGCGCAGGTAGACGAGCCCCTGGCGGGCACCGAGCAGGCGTGCGGCCACGGTCATGCCCTCGACCAGCGTGTGCGCGCGGCGTGCCAGCAGCACGCGGTCCTTGAAGGTGCCGGGCTCGCCCTCGTCGGCGTTGCAGACCACGAAGCGCGCACCGCCCTCCGGAAGTGGCGCCTCGCGCGCGCGGGTCCACTTGTCGCCGGTGGCGAATCCAGCGCCGCCACGGCCGCGCAGGCCGGAAGCCACGATCTGCTCGAGCGTGGCCAGGTTGCCGCGCGCCAGCGTGGCGCGCAGTGCCGCGCCTTGCTGCGGCGCGCTGCCCAGCAGCACGTCGGCGCGCTGCACGTTGTCGTCCACCCGCTGCCACTCGGCCGGCCACTGCGTTGCCGGCACCTGCGCACGCACGAGGTCGGCGAGTTGGGCCACACGATCGAAGTCCATGCGGGTCAGCACCTGGTGGTGGTTGACCAGCAGCGCCGGGCCCTGGTCGGGCAGACCCGTGCACGACGTGAAGCCCACGCTCACGCTGCCGTCGGCAGCCACCTCGCCGACGCGCACGCCCAGCCGCCGGCACAGCTCGGCGGCGAGTTCGTGGCTGCCGGCATGGCGGTCGGTGACGTTGTCGCTGAAGAGCAGGTGCAACCGTCCCACCGGCTGAAGATGCAAGAAGCGATAGAAGCTCGCCACGCCTTCAACGATCGCCGGTGTCAGCCCCACGCCGGCAGCCACGCGCGCCAGCACGTGGCGCGGCAGCCAGTGCGACTGCACCTGCACCTCGCGCAGGATCTGCACCAGCCGGTCGCGGCGGCAGCCGTGTGCGGCCAGCGTGTGCGCGACCGCGTCGTCGGTGACGGCGGTTTCGTGGGGCGCGGCAGCAGACGACATCGCAACGCGATTTCACGGGCGGTGGGCCGGGAAGCCATTGACGTTGCTCAAAGCGCGCGCCGGCGGCCTGGCGCGGTGTCGTGGCAGCGGCCGCGGGTTCAAGTGGCGGACTCGGCTAGAGTGCACGGATAGAGTGCGACTGCGGTCCTGCACCGCAGGGATTCCATCGATGACAGCACGCTCCAGGCTCACCCCTGCCCAGCGCACCGCCGCGTTGACCCCGATCGGTGTCGAACGCATGGGTGACACTGCCGATGCCCTGCGCGATCCGGGCGTGCTGCGCCTGGAGAACCTCGACACCGATCTGCGGCCGCCACCCGAGGCGCTGGCGGCGACCGAGGCGCAGGTGCGCGCCGACGACGCCAACAGCTACCTGCCGTTCTTCGGCCACGACCGCCTGCGCCGGGCGGCGACCGCGCTCGTCGAGCGCAACGGCGGGCTGCCGGCGGGCAGCTTCGACTGGCGCAGGCAATGCTTCGTCTCCGCCGGCGGCTTGAGCGGCATTCTCAACGTGCTGCTGGCGCTGATCGACCCTGGCGACGAGGTCGTGCTCACCAGTCCCACCTATGTCGGCCTGATCAACCGCGTCAAACTCGCCGGCGGCGTGCCACGCTATGTGCCGCTGGTGGCCGGCCGCGATGGCTGGCGGCTCGACCGCGAGGCGTTGCGCGCCGCGACCGGGCCACGAACGCGCGCCTTCCTGCTGATGAGCCCGTCAATGCCGAGCGGCGCGGTGTTCGACGAGTCCGAGTGGCGTGCGTTGTGCGACGCCTGCGTTGCCGCCGATGCCTGGCTGATCCACGACACGGCGATGCAGCGCCTCGTATTCGGCCATGCCCCGCTGATCGATCCGCTGGGCTTTCCCGGAATGATCGAGCGCACCGTCACGGTCGGTGCCGCGTCGAAGGAGTACCGCATGATCGGCTGGCGCGTCGGCTGGATCGTGTGCCCGCTGGCGGCGGCCGAGGCGATCGGCCGCGTGGCGATCTCCAACGTCGTGTGCCCGGTCGGCATCGCGCAGCAGGCCGTGGCGGCCGCGATCGAAGCCGAGGACGATGGCATCGCCACCTGCACCGCCGCCTGGCAGGCTCGGCACGATCATCTGGTGGCCACGCTGCGCCCCGCGTTCGACGTGATCCCGGCGCGCGGTGGCTGGTCGCTGCTGATCGACTGCCTGCCGCTCGGCGTCAACGGCGCCGAGGCGTCGAAGCGGCTGCTGACCGTTGGCGTGGCTGCCACCTCGATGGAGAACTGGGGAGCGCCCGATACCGCGCGCTACCTGCGGCTCGTCTATGCCAACGAGCCGCTCGAGCGCCTGGCCGACATCGGCCAGCGCTTCGCCCGGGCGCTCGGCCGTTGACGCGCGCTCAGTGCGTCTCGGGCTCGCCCTGCCACAGCATGTCGTAGCCCAGCTCCTGCGTCGCGCTGCACAGCTCGGCCAGCGCGCCGAACTTCTGCTTGAACACGGCATCGGCATGCGAGCGCTCGTGCTGCTCGAACGAGCGCCAGTAAGTGGCGATCACCGCGTCGTGGTCGCTGGCGCGGCCGTCGCGCCCGACCGAGCCTTCGTCGGACACGAAGCCCGCGTTGCGGAACACCTGGCCGGCGATGAAGCCGCCCTTGTCACCGCCATAGGTGTCCTTGACGACGTTGCACATCTCGCCCAGCGCAACCTCGATGTCGTCGAGCGTGACGCCGGGCTTGAGCTTGATGGTGTTGAACAGCAGCTTGGCGCCGAACGGAATGGTCACCGGACCGAACATGAAAACCCCCGCAGAGTTGACGAACCACGAACCTCGGCGCCGGCCCCGGCAGAGGCCGGCGCGCAAGAGCGTGATCTTCGCCGGGGTGGCGCAGGCGCGCACGATGTCGCGGCCAAGACCGGACCCCATCGCGGGCCTTGTCGGCTGGCAGCATGGATTCCGCGGTCGCGCTCACCTTCTTGCCGCGTAGGCCTCGAGCAGCACCTGGCGCTCGGGCATGTCCTGCAGGACCAGACGACCGAGCGACGTGTCGGCCTGAAGCCGCCCCGGTGACTGTGGCGGCAGCAGGGTGTGAAAGCGCGACAGCACAGCCACTCGCTCGCTGAAGATCGGCGCCGGCGCCGGTCCGGCGGGGCGTTCCCAGACGTAGGTGATCGATTGCAGCATTTCGTTGGCATCGAAGTCGTACAGCGTCGCTTTGATGCGCGGGTCGTCGCAGGCGCTGCCGCGCAGGTCGATGCGCCGGTTGTTCGAGTTTGGCACCTTGCCTTCGATCGCCACTTCCTTGAAGCGCACGTCGGACATCGCGCGCACCTGATTGACGCCGACCTTGCCGAGCTGGTCGAGCAGCGTGTTGCGGCAAACCTCGGGTGATGGGCGCGACAGCGTTGACCGCGGCGGCGAAGGGACAGCCGCGGCCACCTGCGGCGGTGCGCCCGCTTTCTGCGGCATTGATGAGCCGGCGACCGCCGTGCGCGCGTTGCCCGGCGGCGCAGACGTCGCGCTCGCCGCCGCCGCACCCGCTCGAACCAGGATGCAAGCTTCGACGCCGACCAAGGTCATCCGATCCGGCGACGCAAACTCGAAACCGAAGAAATTGAACATCTTCGATTCGGGAACGGCCCACACGACCTTGCCCTCGCCACGATAAGAAATCGGACCGAGCGAGTCGTCACCGGAGGAGTCGATGCTCGACCAGGTCGTCGGCTTGAACTCCGTGACGCCGGAACCGAACAGCGTCTCGCACATTGCACCGCCGGGGTTGTTCAGCATGCCCATCAGCTGACTCAGGTCGTCCTTCTTGCGCGAACGCCCAGCGCCCTCGACGCGCCACCGACCCAGCAGCGGATTTCGCGCGTCGGGCAGAGGCGCCATCTTCAGCAGCCTGGCGCGCGCGGCCTTCATGTCACCGCCGCTCTGACTGCTCGTGGTCGCCTCCCCTCGCTTGGACGCGTCTTTTCGCCATTGATCCACGTTCTTCTGAATTCGCTCGTCGTCCTCGCTGCGCTGCTTCCTTTCCTCTGCCGACCTTCTTTCCTGTCGTTGCATCTCGTCCTGCGCACGGCGCTGCTGCTCCTCGCGCTGCCGGTCCTGCTCACGTTGGTACTCGCGCCGTCGGTCCTCTTCAGGTGTCTGCGCCATCGCGCAGGGCACCAGCAGTGCAGCGAGCAGCCAGCGCAGACGCAATCGCATCATCCAGTCGAGCAACTGGCGCGTCGGAACGACTTGAGTGGTGCGGCACTGCGAACTCTTCTTGTCCATAGACACCTTCTTCACGTTCGTTGCGTATTCCGATCACAACGGCCCGCGCGCCGGTTGCATGCAAGGCAGTTGGAACCAAGGAGCGTGCGCGGCCACCGAACGGTGCGCATAGGGATTCGGCTGCTGCGTCAGCACGACCCACGTCGGCGTCTTGCCGAGGCAACTGCAGGTTGCGCGCACCTTGAACGGGGGCCCGGTCCACTCGATTTGGCCGCCGTTGGCGCCGGTGAACGAGCCGCCACCGGGCACCCCCTGGTACTTGCACATCGAGCTGATCACGTACTTGGCGTACGGCTTGCCGTCGGGTGCAAGCGCCGGACTCCACTCGAGGACGAACGATGCCGTGACGGCGTCAACGGCCGCGATGCTGCTGACCTTCACGTTCGTCGGTGGCGGGGTCGCAGTGAGCGCGGAACCCGCGGCGAGCATGGAAGCAACAACGAAAGCGAAATGACGACGTTGAATCTTCATGGGTAGATCTCCCGGTCCCACGCGCGTCGATGAACACGAACGATCAATCGGTCTTCGCCCGCCCGATGTCCGCGACGTTTTCGCCTTCGTGCTTCTCAACGGGCTCGGGCTTCCCCTGAACCCGCACGCTGGAAGCTTCCTCGGCCATATGCACACGTTGAGCCTGGCGCTCTGCCTTCCAGAATGCCCGGCGCAATAAAGGCCGCAGGTGTTGAGCCCGCTCCGGCGAGACAGTCAGTTGACCTCTGCGCTTGTGCGCCATCTTCGTTACCTAAAGTCCAAGCGCCGAAGCCAAGGCGAGTAGGCAGCCGACGAACATCAGCAGGCCAACGACACCGGACATGAATGCGCGCGCCACCAAGTCGGGTTTCGGAACTCCGCGAGCGAGCCACCCAGCAGCAATGACGGCGTAGCCGGCGACTGCGAGGAGTTGGCCCATCGCAAGCACACCCAGGTGCGGCGCAAGTACCTCGAGCAGCGATCGCACGGATTCGATGCGCTCGATCGGGAACGCGGAGAACTTTGGCGCCAACACGGCGCCGGCGATCCCGAAGTAAGCCAGGAGACCAACAAACGCAGCGCCGACAGCTCGACGCAGCGACGGCCGATGCGCGCCGCCGAACACCTTGAGCATCCCTGCGGCAAAAGGCGTCGCCGTCGAAGCCGGGAGCGCGATCGGCGCAAAGACGACGAACGCACCGAGACCCAGCCACCATTTGGCTGCGCTCAATGCGACGTCCGGCGAAACCGGTGCCTTCCCGACAGTCGTCACTTGCGGAGTCTCGAACTGCGCAATGCTGACTGAAGGGTCGGACGCGCTGGCCGAGTCGACGCGAGCCACGCGTTCGTTTTCCTCGCGCGTTCTTGCGCCGGCGTTCCACGCCGCCAACGCGTGGGGATCGTTCGGCAGGGCTTGCCCGGCGTAGCCCTGATTGAATTCTTCCTGATAGTTCATGCTCGTATCACTCGCTGTCGCAGCGAAACGACGCGACTCGTCATGGTGCTTCCGTTGTGGTCGCAGCCTCCGATGCACAAGGCGACTCCTTCGGCGACGAGCGAAACTCCACCTTCCAGAGCTTGTCCAGCTCAGCCGCCACCGCCGGCGGCGGCGCCCGCATCCGCAACGTCGCCGTGGCCGTCGCCGGTGTAGGCATGGACCTCGATCACGACCGGCTCGGCCCCGACGCATTGCGACGGCCGGCCCGCGACCTGGAAACTGGCCGAGCGCACCGTGCCGCCTCAGCCGCCGCCGGCGCACTTGCCGAACACGTCGAGGCCCGCATTCATGACGGCCATCTTTTCGTTTTCGCTCATCTTGGCCTGCAGCGCCGCGATCTCCTGCCGCTTGCCGCCTTGCATGCCCCAGACCATCAGCCGCAACCCGTCGGCCGACATGGCCGCGCGCGCCGTCTTCGCGCCGCACCGGCAGAACTTCTCCCGGTCGATGCCCAGGGCCTTCGTCATGGCCCTGCTGGCGCCCTGGCGCCCTTCGTTGAGGCAGGCCGTGACGA
>JAEUPI010000283.1 GCA_016790175.1 Burkholderiaceae bacterium
GCGGCGAGCCGATCAAGCGTGCCGACTTCGACCTTGGGCTCGAAGCCTTCACCGGCGCGCGCAGCTACGCCGCGTGGCAGTTTCTGTTCGTTCCCCGCACGGTGACGCCGGCAACGCGTTCACCTCTACCCGCCACAAGCACGAAGATCGCACCATGAGAACGACCATCCTCATCGCCATGGACCACCCCTTGCTCCGGGTGGGACTGCAAACCGTGATCGAACGAGACACGGAGTACTTGGTCATCGGCCACGCCGCCGATCTGCGGACCATGATCGAGAAGTGCATGACCTTGATGCCGGAACTGCTGGTGCTCGATCTGGCGTTGCCCGGCGGTCACGGCATCGATGCGATCCAGCAGTTGAAGCGACGCCGCCCGCAGCAGAAGATCCTCGCGCTCGGCGACTGCCGATCCGAGCTCGAAGCAGGCGACGCCATGCGCGCCGGCTGCGGCGGCTATCTGCTCAAACGCTCGTCGCAGGAAGAGGCGTTGCGTGCATTGCGGGCAGTGAAGGCCGGACGCCGCTATGTCTGCGACGATCTGGCCGATCAGCTGCTCGGCGAGGCCTTGCGCATCGACCCCCCGACACGCGACGGCAGCTTGTGGGACAACCTGTCGGCGCGCGAGCGTTCGGTGTTCCGGCTGATTGCCGACGGCAACACCAATCGCACCGCCGCGCGCGAGCTGAACCTCAGCCCCAAGACGATCGAGAAGCATCGCGCCAACCTGATGCGCAAGCTCAATGCGCGCAACGCGCTGGAGCTGATGTGGATGGCGGTCGACCTCGGCCTCGTCGAGCGGCCTGTCGTCGCCGCACGCACGGCACCCAACGGCCGCATGCAAGTGGCCGTCGGCCTGTCGTGCTGAGCGGCCGGATCGGGGAACGCCCCGACAGGTGCCGTCAATTCGAGGGCGTTCGCCAGGTCCACTGCCAGCGGCCCTGTTCCATGCGCCCGACGTAGCTGCCCTTGGAGGCCTCGCGCTGGTCCGGCGCGATCGCCAGCCGCGGATACGGGCCGTAGGCCAGCATATTCTCGAGCCCGTGCTCGAGCAGCTCGAGCGCGTACTCGCGTGTGAAGTCGAAATCGATGTGCACCAGCGAGTCGCCCAGCGCCGTGGCGGCCTGCAGTGCGGCAGCGGCCACCTCGATGTGCGGTGTCTGGATGCGGCGACCCGCGAGCCACAGGCGCGTGCGCCGCAACGTGGCGTCGTCGACCACCGTGCGCAGCGGCGAGACGATCAGCGCGTCCGGCGCGGATTCGGCCACGATCATTAGCTGCTCGGGCCCGACCTCGCGTGCACCCGGCAACCAAGCGACGACGGCGCCCGCTCCACGATGGCGTGCGCGTGACGCATGCTCCGTGGCTGGCAGCAACGAGACAGCCGACGCGGCGCCGCGTCGGACGGACACACCCCCATGCACCAGCGCAGCGCTGACCGCAGCGACCCGGCCACGCGTATCGGCGTCGCTCCAGATCTCGACCTCGACGATGCCCTGTGCGCGAAACGCGTCGGCCGCCACAGCTGCGTCGAGCGCCGCGCCGCGGTGGAAGTACAAGCTGTAGAAACTCTGCGCTGCGACGGGTGCCGCATCGACCAGCGGCAGCAAGCACGGCACCCGTTCGCGCTCGCAGAACGCGTGCACCGCATCCCACCGTGCACCGCCCACGCCGCCGACCAGCGCAAACACCGGCTGCGCCGCGTAGGCGGCGTCGATCTGTGCGGCCCAGGTCTCGGCAGGTCCCTCCAGAGCCCAGTGGTGCAGCTGCCAATGACGGAACTTCAGATCCTTGACCATCTCGCGGCTTCGCGCCGCCACTACCGCGCGCTGGGGCTCGTGGCGCGTCTGTCCGTTGCGCACGGTCACGAACGCCTGCAACGTCGCGAGCATGGCGTCGCGGCGCGAAGGCTCCACGTCGGGCGTGGTGATGGTGGCCAGATGCACGACGTGAGGCTCGACACCGGGCGCCGCTCGCGCATCCAGCTGCCGCAGGTAACCAGCCAGATCGGCCACCACCTGCGCGTCGAGCGCCACGCGCGGCATCGCCGGGTGGAGCCGGTATCCATCCGGCGCGATGCCGGTGCGCAGCACCTCGCTCAGCGCGGAGTCAGTGTAGGCCGGCCGCACACGGTCGCTGCGCTGGCCGACGAAGAAGCGAGCGGTGTCGCGATCGTACGGTGCGAAAAGATGGCGCCCAGCGATCGGCGTCGCCGCCACGCCGCCTTCGAAGCTGCCAAGGCCGCTCGGCCGGTGGCAGCGCACACACGCGCTGGCTGCGTCGACACCGCCGGCGCGCCCGTAGTAGATCTCGCGGCCGCGATCGGGGTCTCCCCCGGCCTGCGCCGGCGTGGCCGCTGCGATCGCGAACGCGATGGCCAACAGGTGGCCGAACCGTGCTCGTTTCGCCACTGGTGGCCCTCAGCCCTCGAGCGGCAGATCGCGCAGCAACGTGACCAGTTCGTCGGCGGTGGGAAAGCCTTCCACCCGCAGCCAGGGCGCGCTGGGCGAAGCATGCAGCCACAACACCGGCGGATGCGCCGCCTTGCTGCCGCGATAGACGTCGAAGTGCTTCTGCACCTTCAACAGGTCGTCGAAATGCCCGGTATAGAACTCCCAGCCCTGGGCGACCCCGAAGCTGGCCGCAAAGCGACGCAGCTGCTCGGGCGTGTCATTGTCCGGATCGATCGTGATGCTGGCCAGCCGCAGCGGCCGGCGTGCCTTGGACATCGTGCGCTGCACCTGCGACAGCACAGCGGTCTGCATCGAGCACACCGTCGAGCAGGTGGTGAACACGAAGTTCAATACCAGCGGCGCATCCGTCACGGCCAGTTCGCGGTCGAGCCGGCGGGCCTGGCCACCCATCGTGAGCACGGCCAGCGAGGGCGGTTTCGGCAGGCGATGCGCTCGTGCGGTGTACGACGGGGCCGCTGCGGCGTGGACGACCCACGGCGCGACGGTCCATGCCGCGGTGCCGAGGATCAGTGCCCTGCGCGTGCGCACGGTCAGTCCTTTCCGCCTGCAGACGCGGCTCGGCCGCCGAGCAATCCCAGCGCGCGCGTCAACGCGGGTTGGCTGTCGCCGGGCACGGCCCGCAGCGCCGATTCACGCTCCTCGGCCTTGGCACTCGGCTTGGCCTGCACCAGCAACGCCAGCTCACCCGCCACCACCGCTGCGGCATACGAGGTGCCGCTGGCCACCGTGGTGGCTGCGATCGGCCCGGCCGCGCGATCGGTGGTGCGCAACATCTCGCCCGGTGCCGTGAGGTCGGGGTATGGCCGCGCATCGCAGGCCGATACTCCGCGGCTCGAGAACAGGCTCAGTTGCCCGCCGGCGTCGAGCGCACCGACCGACAGCGCGCCCTTGTTGTTGGCCGGGCTGACGCTCGTGTTCTCCTGCGGCCCGCCGTTGCCGGCGGCGAACACCACGTGCATGCCGGCCAGGCGAAGCCACTGCACATCGGCCGCGAACTCGACGTCGCAACGGCCGGGTCGCCCACCGAAGCCCCACGCGTTGAGCACGATCTGCGGCGCGTCGGCCGTGTCAGCCTTGCCGTCGGGGTCGAGCAGCCAGGCGTTGATGCGATGCAGGTCGGACAGGCGCGCCACGTTCTGGCCGTTGTAGACCCGCGCCGCGATCCACTGCGCCTGCGGGGCCACGCCGAGCGTCTGCCCGTTGTGGCCACGGCCCGACACCAGGCCTGCCAGCTGACTGCCGTGCCCGTGCAGATCCATTGGCCGCTTGTGCTCGCCGTGGGCGTCGAACCAATCGGCCGCGCCACCGCGAAAGCTGCCCCCGACATCGGGATGCGACGCGTCGACGCCGGTGTCGACGATCGCGACTGTGACGCCCTTTCCGGTATAGCCTTGCTTCCAGGCCTGCGGTGCGCCCAGGACGGCGAGCATCGGCGTGACCGGCAACGCGGCGTCGAACGCGGCAGCCACCGCGGCCGGTGGCTTGGCGCCGCCGTCGCGGCAGTATTTGGGCAGGCGTTGACGCGGCGTGGGCCGCGCCGGCTTGCACGGGTCGGCCGCGACACGGCGCGACGGAGCCATGAGCCCCACGTCGAATCGGATCGACGCCAGATCGTCGCGCGTCGCCAGCTCGCGAATGTCGCGCGAGGTCAGACGCGCAGCGACGGCGTTAACAGTCACCAACGGCAGCACCTGCTCGGCCCTGCGTGTCTGCAGGTCCTGCAGCAAAGGTGCCTGCGATTCGCGGGTGAAGGCCTGCAGCGACTCGCGAATCGAGCCGCCGCGCGCCGCTTGCGGCAGCACAGCCGCACGCTTTGAGATGGCCGATGCATCGGGCTGCCGCTTCAGGTGCAGCAGCACCGGCAGCCGCTGCGCGGCGCCCGTCTCGCGCGCCATCAACGCCGTGAGATCGGGCTCGACCACGGCCGCGCCCTGCGCGGCCACCCCAACGACGCCCAGCGCGATGGTCGCGCTAGCGGACGAGCAGATCCTTGACCACCGAATCGCCGGCATAGAGCGTCACCTTGTCGCCCGAGCGCAGCCGGCGATCGGGATTCGCGAAGAGCATGAAGTAAACCTTGTCCGCCTGAACCGGCTGTTTGGCGGTGGCCGATTGCCGCAGCGAGCCGATCTTGGGCGCCTGCGGCACGTAGTAGCGATCACCGGTGACCTCGTTGACGAGCACCGGATGCACCTGGCGCTGCACCAGCGCCTGCGCCTTGGCGGTGTCTTTGACGCGATAACGCAGGTCGATCAGGAATTCGGCGCCCGACAGGCGCACGCCGAGCAGCTCGACGCCGAGGTCGGGCAGGCTTTGCGCGGGCGCCATTGCTGTGGCCACCGCGTCGCCGGCCGGCGCAGCTATGGCGGCACCGGCCAGTGCAATCGCGGCACCCAGCCCGATCCACCGACGCCGCGAATGAAGAGACCTTGTCATTGCTGGATTTCCCCTTCGGCGTGATGGTCGCAGCAGCGCAGCGATTGCGCGATCCCGTGGCCACATGGGATCGCGCGGTGCGGCCTTAGGTGGCACTAAGGAAGAAGCACGGGGCCGGCGCGTGCGGCACCGGCCCCGGCTCGTCACCCCTCTTGACCGTGTACTAAGGCAGCGCAGCGGCGCTGAAGTCGTCGACGCGCGCACCGGGGGGCAGGCGCATGCCGACACGACCGCCACCAGTGAAGGCGCTCAACGGGCCGGTGGTTCCGAGGTAGGACCATGCCGCCCCATTGGACTTCCACACCTGGACGGAACCGTCGGCATTGGATGAGGCGATTAGTCTGTCCCCGCTTGCGAACGTCGCCGCGAACGCCGCTTGCTGAGTGAAACCGATGCCATTGCTGGTCGTCTCGACGATCACACTCGACGGTGCAGACATGCTGTAGCGAACGCGAATCGAGTTCAGGTAGTAGCCTAGGGCGTTGAACGTTCCGTGAGCCTTCAGATGCAGGCTCGCACCGTTGAGTGTGGCGTTGGCAAACGTCAGCGCTGCGGCCTGGTGGGCGCCGAAGTCGGTCAGGCTCCAGTAGGCATTGGCGCCTAGTGCACAGAGTGCCGCTTGCAGCCCGGTGTTGACACAGAAAGCCTGATTGGCATTCACCCGAACGCCGGCATTGGCCAGAAGGACATACTGCTGCCAGTTCGCGCCCAGCGTGTTCGCGTTCGCTCGATTGAAGTTGTCGAGCAACGGCAGCGTCGGCGGCGCCGGATCGATCGTGTCCGTGTCCGTCGCGCTATTGTTGGCTAGATTCGGGTCGCTCGCACCGGCCGGTACAGAGACCGTCACGCCGTTCGTCAATGCACCGGTTGCCGTTGCGTCGACCGTGCCCGTTACGGCGAATGTGGCCGATCCCCCAACGCCCAGACTCACCGTCGAGTTCAGGTTGCCGGTACCGCTCGCGGCCGCACAGGACGCAGCAGGCGCACAAGTCCAGCTCACATTGGTCAGCGCGGCAGGCATGTTGTCGACCACCGTGGCGCCGGCCACGGCTGTCGGGCCGGCATTGCTCACCGTGATCGTGTAGGTCGTGCTCGCGCCGGCGTTGACGCGGGTCGAACCGTTCGTCTTGGTGACGGACAGATCGGCCAGTGGCGGTACGACGCGCACGAGCAACTCGTCGACGGTCGTGAACTCGCCGTCATAGGCCGCGAGGCGCAGCGTGTAGTCGCCCGGCGCACCAAAAGTCGCCGCGGTCGCGGCGGCGTTCGGCGAGGCCAGCGCGACCGCCGCAGGCCCGCTTGCACTCCACGTCAGCGCGAGCGGTTGGGCAAGTCCATCGTCACTGACCGTCCCCGAGAGCGACGCAGCCAGCGGCGCGCCGAGATACACGAGTGATTGGTCCGCACCGGCGTTGACCACCGGCGGCCGATTCAGCGTGGCACTGTTGGTCGCCATCAGCCGCGCGACCTGGCCACCCAGCGCGGCACCCGTTGCGCTGTCGGCACCCCCACGCCGATCGAACAGCGCACCCATCGTCGCCGTCGAGCCGACCGCGCCTGTGTTGACGGCAACGACCGCGGCGTCGCTGGTCTTGCCCGCAGGCAGCAGGGCCGTCGCCTGCTCTCTCGGTGCGGCGTAAGGGCTGCCGTCTTCGGTGAGCAGGCGCCAGGTGCCGCTGGTCAGCACCAGAGAACGCGATTGCAGACCCGCATTGGCGAGCCGCAACACCACGCGCGATCCGTTCGGCGCATTCACGCCGATGTCGGTCGCCGACACGTTGCTGCCGTCGAACGGCCGGCCGTTGATGAGGAAATGCTTCGGCGCGTAGTTCAGCGTGCTGTTGCCGCCGGCCTTCCACTGACCCTCTTGTCCAGCGGTGCCGAGCGTGCTGGCGATCAATGCGTGCTGCACGGGGTCCACTTCGGCCAGCACGACCGTGGCGTCGACATCAAAGCTGGCGTGGGTGTCGGTCGCCGCAGCGTTGTAAAGCCGCCGGGCCGTGCCGTCGAGCGGCGCGGCATCCTGCTTCACTAGCGCGTACAGCCCCATCTGCAACTGCGCCTGCGGGTGCGTGCCCGTCTGCAGCAGAAAGGTGCCCGGCCGGACATTGTTGAACGTGTAGGTGCGTGACGCACCCGGTTCGGTCTCGCCGGTGAACGAGCGCACACGGCAGGCCAGGCGTGCGGGCATGGCCAACGTCGACGGGTCGCACGACGGCCCCACCAGATCCTCGGCCATCACCGGCGGTCCCCCGTCGGCCGGCATGGCCTGCCCGGCGATCACCACCGAGGTCGGCACCGTGAGGCGGTTGACGAGCGTGACGCTCAGCGTGCTGTCGCCGGCCGGCATCGTGATCACCGGCGCCGCGGCGTCGGGTCGCAACGCACTCGTGGCGCTGCAGCTGGCCGCGTCGGCCACTGGGCGATAGCCCCACATCGGCACGCCGGCTGCGCCCGGCAGGTTCACCGTGTAGGGCTCGGCGCACAGCGTGACGGATGCCGCCGTTGCCTGCCCGCCGGCCAGCGCCAGCAGCGCCGCGGCCGCCGTCTGCAGCAACACGGCAGCGCCGCTGCGGTTCTTGATGGTGCTCGTCATGATCGCTCCCAACCGTCGCTCAAGGCTGTCCGGCATCGATGACGACACCGTGGGGCTCGATCACCATCATGGTCATCATGCCGCCGGGGAAGATGCCGCCGTTGACCACTTCGCGCTCGTTGTGCGAGTGGAACATGTGGAAATACGCGCCCGTGGTGTTGGCCGCGCCGGAGCCGACCGGGCGGATGCCGAAGCTACCGAGGTATGGGCTGCCGCTGTAGAACTCGCCGTAGGCCAGCTCGAACTCCGAAGGCAGCTTCACCGGAATCGGTTTGCCGATGTCGGTGGGCAGTTGGTGGCGTTGCTGTGCGGTATGCGTGCAGACGTTCGGGCCGCTGGTTGCATTGGGATCGCACACCTTGCCGTAGACATCCCAACCGAGGCCGGCGCCCGTCCAGGTCCAGATCGCGTCGTAGGTCTGGCCCGGCACCACCTGGATCGTGTAGTCGCTGAAGGCCAGGTCGGGGCCGGAGGTCGATGTGGAGGCCAGCATGCGCCCGTCGCGCGCGATGGCCCACGAGTTGTTGCCGTGGTGGTGCATCGGGTGCAGATCGGTGCCGGCGCCGATCATGCGCAGCAGCATGCGCTCGCCCGGATGCAGGCGAGGCAACGTGTTGTAGGGTTGGTGGGGCAGTTCGCCCACATAGTTCTTTGCGAACACGTCAGGCGAGGTGCGACCGTTGAGCGTCCAGTACTTCGGGAACCGCTTGGACAGGTCGGCGCTGAACACGCATTGGTCGGCGGCCGCCGTGGCACTGAGGCAGGCGGCACCTGATGCGCGCGCGGCTTTGACCTGTTCGTCGATTGCCGCATGAATATCAGAGTCGATGTCGCCCACGACGAACAGCGTCTCGCGGTCGTAGGCGGCACCGTCATGGTTGTAGGCACGACGCCCGCCCGAAGCGGAGGTCGACGTGGGATAGACGATCAACGCGCCCACCAGCCCCATCTCGGTCTGCAACGCGGGCTGTGTGCCGCTTTGATAGAGGTAGGTGCCGGGCTGAGTCGCAGTGAAGGTATAGGTCACCGTTTCACCGGGGCCGGCCTCCTGTGCCAGCACGCCGGCAGCGCCGCCGGAGGCGCTCAGGCCGCTCTGCCCTGGAAACAGGATCGACGTGCGCGTGGGCAGGTTGTTCGTGAAGTTGATCGTGACCGTCTCGCCCGCGTTCACCAGCAAGGTCGGACCGCTGATCTGCATCAGCCCGGTGCCGCCCGAGGCGGTCGTCGCGCCGTAGCCCCACGAGTACACCTGCACGCCGTCGGCCATGCTGATGTAGCCCTCGCCGGCAAACAGGTCGAAGCTGCGCGCCGCGCCGTTCGCGGTGCCGGCGGCGCCAACGATGGCGGCGGGCACCTGCGCTGTGGCCATCGCGGTCGCCGCGGCAATCAGCCAGCGTTGCGCGCACTGAAGGATCGGTTTCGGGCTCATGATGGGGGTCCCTCTGGCGTCGCGGTTCACTGCAGCACGATGGTGGTCATCAAACCACCACGGTCCTCGCCGGCGCCATTGCTCAGGTAGTTGAGGTTGGTCGTGTACAGGTGGTAGGTGCCGGCGGCCAGGCCGCGGGTGTCGATCAACACGTCCACGCCGTCGCCGCCGCCGAGCGTCACCGACGCGGTGCCGTGCGCCCAGCGGGCGCCTGCAGCCTTCCAGTTCGATGCATTCGTCGCGCCGAACCCGGTGGTCGGCCCGGCGGCCAGTTGCGCGCCGCGCCCGACTACCTTCATCGGCAGGCCCAGCGCGGTGACCGTGTAGTACGAGTCCACCGAGCCATTGGTCATGCGCAGCAACACCCGATCGCCGACGCTCGCGCGCACCACCGAGTGGATCTGCTGCGACACCGCCGGCGCGTCGGCCGGCTGCGGCATGTCGCTCTCCAGCGTGGTCATCGGGTAGCCGCGCCCGTTGATCTGCGCGAAGTCGCCCTTGAGTTCCAGGAACGGCAGCGGCTGCACCGCCTCGTGCAGTTCGTGGAAGTTCGAGTCCACCGCGCCGAGCTGCAGCGTGAACGCTTTGTCGTAGCCGCTGATACCGTCGCCGTCGTTGTAGGCGAAGGCGGTGTAGGTCTTGCCGTCGTGGATCTTGCTCTGACCGTCCTGTTTCGGCAGCACGTTGAGCATGCCGATCATGCCCATCTCCATGTGCTCGGTGGCCTCGACGTGGCAGTGCCAGAGGTAGGTGCCCGGATCGTTGACCTTGTAGTAGTACGTGAAGGTCGAGCCCATCTGCACCGTCGCCGAACCCTGCGGCACGCCGTCGAAGATCGCCGACGCCTGGGGGAAGCCGTGCCAGTGCACCGAGTGCTGGTCGAACAGATCCGGCCGGTAGATCATGCCCACGTTGGTGAGCGCCATCCACACCTCGTCGCCCTCGCGAAAGGTGATCGAGGGCGCCGGAAACTGCGCCGCCGCCGTGCCGTTGATCATCACCTGCTCGTCGCGCCCCACGGCCGGCGCGAAACCGAAGCCGTAGACACGGCGTCCGTCGCCCAGGATCTGCCAGCCGTCGCCGCCCACAACGTGCAGGCAGACCTGGCGATGCTCGTCTAGCGTGCCGATGGCCACACGCCTCGAATACAGCGTGAGCCCGGTGGCCGCATCGGTTTCCGCGGCGACGCCAGCGTCGGTCTGACCGAATGGGCACTGGGGCCAGACGCCGGCCGTCGCGGCGGGCACGGCCAGCGCCATCAGCACCGCAGAGAAGAGCTTGTTGAGCTTCATGAGGTTTCCCCTGTGTCGCTGTTTACTGCGCCAGCGCGCCGCGGACGAAGTTGGTGCCGCTGCGGGTGTTGCCGTTGAGGTCGGTGCCGAGCTTCGGCCAGGTGTTGGTCACGGTCGAGAGACCGAGCGCGAAGTGGCCACCCGTTCCGGCAGCGGCAGCGGTCGGGTTGTAGGTGCCGAAGTCGACCCAGCTCGTGCCGACCAGACCGCCGCGTGTGAGCGGGCCGAAGCGCACGTCGATGAAGTTGCCGCCCTCGTCGAACGCCGCCGCGGTGGTCGCCGGCGTGGGCTCCTGCACCTCGAGCACCGGCGCACCCTTGGGCACCGACTGCTCGAGCGCGAGGATCAGCTGCGACAGCGAACCGTTGCTGCCGAGCAGGAAGGCGCTGGCGAAGTCGACGCCCGGCACGGTGATGTCGCCGGCCACATTGCTTACGCCGCCGTTCGTGCCATCGGCCCCGTTGAGTGCGGAGAAGACCGAGTACGAGCTGGTCGGCACGCCCAGTGCTGCGGGTGCTGTCGCCGGCACAAACAGCGCAGCCACGTCGTTTCCGGACCGAGACTGCAAGGCCGGGCCGATCAGTGCGAAGCACGGGCTGCCGTTCGCCGCGTTGTAGCTGCAGGTGGTCTGGTCGACCGAGTAGTCGATGCGCCAGTTGTAGCTGCGGTTGCCCATCACGACGCTGTTGACGATCTGCGCATCGGAGAACCAGCGGGCCTTGCCGGCGTTGTTCTGCTGGGTGTTGTTGAAGCCGGCCAGACGCGCCAGCAAGCCGGGCGAATGGCCGTACAACGCGATGCCTGCACCGCCTTGCACGACCGACTGAGAAATCGTCAGACAACCCGGGTCGCCCAGCCCCTGGGCGCAGTTGTTGGCCTGCGTCGGGTTGGTCAGGCCCTGGAACGCCCGCGCCGCGGTGGCGTAGCTGTCGTTCATCGCGATCGTGTTGTTCACGATGTTCACGTTGGCCGCGTCCTGCAGCGAGATGCCGCCGCCGGCCACGCCGGTGCCGTTGTTGACGATTGCGTTGTTCAGGACGTCCACGCGATTCCAGTTGGCGCGGGTTCCGTTGTTGACGTCGCCGCTGCCGTTCACGCCCACCAGTGCGATGCCGCCGCCATCGCCGGCACCGGCCAGGTTGCCCTGGAACACGTTGTTGATCACCGTGACGCTGCCCGTGCCGAGCGTGATGCCGTTGTTGGCCGCCGGATCGACGATGCCCACGATGGCCAGGCCACCGCCCTGCACCGACTTGGCCTGGTTGAACGACTGGTTGAAACGGAACTGGTTGTTCGACACCGAGCTGGCGTACGAGACCTGGTTGTTGTTGTTTCCGGTGATGCTGCGGTTGTCCTGGTCGATCAGGCGCGCTTGTGCCGCAGCGTTGGCGTTGAAGCCGTAGCTGCTGCTCTGGCCAAAGTGCGCCATGCCGCCACCATCGCCGGTGGAAAAGTTGCCGGCGATGTAGTTGTGCGCCACGCGGTAGCCGCGCGCGCCGGTGTAGATCGAGATGCCGCCGCCGCCACCGGTCACCTCGCCGGCCACATTGCCGTTCTTCAGGATCTCGTTGTGGTGGATGTTGACCAGCAGGTTGTTGGCATCCACCGGCAGGTCGGCCTGAAGCAGATCGGCATGGCCGATGCGGATGCCGCCGTTGTAGAGCCCTTGGTTGCCGATGATTCGGTTGTTCGAGATCTGCAGCTGGATCGCATTGCCGTTGGCGACGATGCCGCCACCGGTATCGGCGCCGCTGACCGTGAAGCCGTCGATCTGAAGCGCACGGACGGGCGAATCGTTGTTGTTGACGTTGCCGGGTGTCGGGTCAACGTAGAACGGCCCATTGGCCATGCGCGCCGCATTGCCCTGCAGCGGCCGCTGCAGCACGAAGAACCCCGACGACTCCTCGCTCGCGAACAGCAGCGGCGCGTTGTCCACCGTGTCGCCGGTTAGGCAAGCAGCCATGTTGGCCGGCACGGCCTGGCCCGGCAGCAGCGCCGCGCTCATACCGCGGTTGAGCACCAGATCGCACACGCGCTGACGCCACTGCGCCTGCCGTGCCGGGTCCGCACCCGTCGCTGCGTTGATCAACGTGGACGGGGCGCCGTAGCCTTGCACGCGCACGCGCTTCCAGACGATCGGTGCTTCCTCGTACAGACCGGGGTCGACGAGGATCAGATCGCCGTCACGGGTGTTGGTGTCGTCGATCGCCGCCTGGATGGTCTTGAACGCGCGCGTTGCACCCACCGAGATCGGTGCGCCCGACGGCATATTGGTGTTGCCAGCGTGCAGCGTCACGCCGCGCGTGCTGCGCCTGCCGTTGGCGGCGATCACTTCGACGGTGCCGAACAGACCGGCCGGCACAGTGACCGTGATCGTGCTGTCGGTCCAGCTGGTGACCGATGCGGTGACATCCGTGCCGCCGATCAACACACGGCTGGCCGCGCCCTGCGCACCGAAGCCGTAGTTGCGCTCGATCGTTTTCGGTGCTGCCGGGTCGGTGGAGCCAGCCGGGTTGCCCAGGTTGTTCTGGTCGTACAGCGGGTTGTTCACCCGTGTCAGCCCCATCGCGTGGATGGTCGCGGAGCCGCCTGCGGCTGGCAGCCAGGGTCCGGCCGCGCCGCCCGCCGTGGTCACCATCTTGATACCCGGCGTGCCATCGGGCTGCTCGACGTCGAGCGCGAATTGCGACGGGCCGGCGAAGGCCGCAATCGGCAGCACCGGCGTATCGAGGTACGTGGTCTTGCCCGGCAGGTACTGGAAGGTGTAGCAGAACTGCGTGTACTGCGGGTTGTAGTGCGGGTCTACCACCTGCGCGCCGGTGGCCGGATCCTTCATCGTGGGCGAGTTCAGGCACACGTTGATCATGTTCGGCGCCACGCCCGAGGGCATCGGCACGTTGAACGCGAAGGTCGACGGCACCAGCGCGTTGTAGGTGCCGTAGCGGTCGGAGTAAACGCGGTTGATCTCGTTGCCCGCGTAGTCGCGGATCGAGATCGGCATGAACGGCGGCGCGTACTTCTCGCCGAAGCTCGGCGCGTATGGGTCGAACTCGTTGGCCAGGTCGTCGAGGATCATGCCCACGATGTGGCCGGCCACCGGCGTGCGGGTGAACATGTGGAAGTCAGCAAAAGGGTTCATGCCCGGCGCCAACACCACCAGCTTCTTGTTGCAGTAGGGGCGGTTCACGCGGTACTGCTCGGGGATCTCGACGCCGGCAAACAGCGTCAGTTCGGCCGGCACGGCCAGTGGCGCAGCCACAGGATTGCCGTCGGCGTCGTAGGTGATCGCCTCGCTGCGCGCGCCCAGGCAGTCGGCCGGGTTGGCCAGCGAGCCGGGTTCGAGCAGATCGCCGAAGTCGACGTTCTTGTCTTCTTCCTTCTGGTGCTCGTAGCCGTAGGGCGCAACGCCTTCGACCATGTAGCGGCCGGGCGGCAGCGGCACTGGATCGATGCTGTTCGCACGATTTGCATCCGGATTGCAGCTGCCGTCGGCGGCCAGTCCGGCGGGACAGTAGTCGGTGAATCCGAAGCCGCCGTCGAACACACCGTCTCGCACCTGGTTCCAGATGCGCATGCCGTCGTAGCAGCGGCTCTGGCCGGGCCCGGTGGTGAAGTCGTGGCCCGTGCGCGGATGCTTGTACGGATTCGGGTCGACGCAGTTTGCGGGCTGCGCGTTGTCGAAGCTGTCGGTGCTGGCGATCTGCACCGCGTGCGACGCGTTGGCAGCGGCGGGCGCGACGACGGCACCGTTGGGCGCGACGACTTGGTTCTGGTTGTTCAGCCGGTAAAGCCGGATCTCGACGTTCGGAATGCCCGGTTCGTTGTTCTCGGGTGTCGCAAATTTCGGATCGAACTCGGCGCGCGTCGATGCGTAGTGCACCACGCCGGTGATGCCGCCGTGGTCGTTCGCATCTCCCGGGTTGTATTCGCTCTTGCCCCAATGGATGACGTTGGTCTGCCCGAGGAAGCCCTGGAAGTTCTGCAGCAGGTTGGCCGAGCTCGGCGCAACTGGCGCGCCACCGGCGTCCTTGCCACCGAAGATGCGCCACGGCTGGTTGGCGTTCTCCGGCTGGAGCTGCGGCGTCAGTGTTGCGCCTGGCCAGAGGTCCGGAAAGGCAGCCGGTGGATTCACCACGGCACCGCCGTCGTCGGAGATGATCGTCGCGCCGGTGGCCTTAAACCGGGTGAAATCGGTCTCTGCCACTAGCCAGTTGAAGAACGGGAACACCTCCGCGAACTCGTATTTGCCCTCGTCGTCAGTCACCGTGGAGTTGTAGATCGAGCCGTCGCGGAAACGGATGTTGACCACCGACTGCGGAATGCCGGGCTTGGCGGCTCCGGTGGCCGAGTCATACGGGAAGCCGGTGCCCTCCTTGTCGTAGAAAACCTTGCCCTGCAGATTGCTGAACCAGCTGAACACCGGCACATCGTGCAAGTCGACTTCGCCTCCCGCAGCGGGCGTGCTGAACTCGTAGTTCGCGATCACGTTGTCGAGCGGCTCGTCCCACACGGCCAGTTGGTAACGCTGGCCCGGGCGCAGCCCAGTGACGCTGAACTGCCCTTCCTCGCCCTGAACGTCGCTGCAGGAGTTGGCATACAGCGTGCGACCCATGCCCACGCCCGGAATCACCTCGCTGAGTCCGACCCAGCAGGCCGACATCGGCGCGCCTGAATAGAAGCGGATGCCGGGCGGGCGCGACATGTGCGTGTTGACCACCTTGCCCTTCACCGACGCGCCGCCGTTCAGCGCTGCGGTGTCCTTGAACCGGCGCACGAAGCCGTGCCACACGTGATGCCCCGGAGGCCCAAATTCCTTGAAGAACGTGGGCTCGCCCGACTTGACCCAGGCGTCGACGCCCCAGGTGCCTTCGATGGTGGTGGTCTGGTGCCACTTGGACTGGTCCTGGCCAAAGATCGAAGGCGCGATCTCGTAGCCGTTGTCCCAGGCGATCTGGTCGGGTCGCGTACGCGCCGCTTCGTTTGGAATCCAGATCGGCACGTTGGTCGCGTTGCCATTGGCGTCTGCGAAGTTGCAGCGCTGCACGCTGGGCATCACCGGCGGCGCGATCGAGAAAATCGTGTACTTTGCCGGCGAGAGGTTTTTGATGCGGACGACGCCGTTGCGGTCGGTCCACAGCTGGTTGGCGCCAAGTTTGGCGATGCTCAACGATCCATCCAGGTTGTATTGAGGGGTGCCATTCGGATTGAGCGCGTATTCGGTCCCGAGCGGATTGCCGAACGTGTCGGTCGACATGCGGCCGCCCGATGCACCGTACGTGCCTCCGGCCTCGAACAGCTGAATCTCCCAGCCGCACAGCGGCGCTTCCTGCGTGCCCGGCGCATCGGCGGCGCCGTTGATCGGGTAGTTGTCCTCGAACACGAAGACCGAGATCTGCGCCGTCTTGAACGGTAGAGGGTTCACCGGAACGACGACGTCCGGAAACATCGTGCCGACCGCACGCAACGGGATGCCGCTCATCGTGAAGCCGTTGGGGCTGGCATCGCTGAATCCCGCGTTGTCAGGCATCACCGACACGTAGTAGCGCTTGTTGGCGTCTGTGGGCGAGAAGTCGATCGCAGTCCCAGCACTGTGGCCGACCTTCACGACTCTTGTGTGGCTGCGGTGGAACGCCAGCGACAGCGTCGGGTCGGTGTCGGGGTTGCCGCTCAGTCCCGTGACATCAGGTGTGACGTGGTATGTGCTGTCTTCTTCGATCGTGTAGCGGAACCCGCCCAAGAAGGGCTTGGCGGGATCGGTGGACTGCACCGTGATCGTGGCGGCCCCTGCGGACAGCGACAGGCACAGGCCTGCACACACAGTTGTCAGGCGAACGGCGTTGCCGGCGCTGCTGCGAGACCCGGCGATGCGGGAAAGACCCGTCGCCATGATTCCTGCGATCGCTCTGATTTGGCTCGACATACGTGACCCCATTGATTTCGCGAGACCAGTCTAGAAATCGAGGTCGTCCTGGCCGGGGTGGCGAACACCAGCAATCGCCGGTAGGAGTCCACCTACCTTCCCCTTGAGCGCGGGATGAAACATGCACTCACAACGCAGGACCACTTAACCCCGGTTAAGCGCGGCAGGCCCGCTCGAAGCGTGTTCACCGGCACAGCACGATCCGTTGCCACCGGACCTGCTGAGTCACACGCCCGCTCCGCACGTCGACTTCGAGCGTTGGCCCGCAATCGATCGGCGATACGTCAGCGCGTCGAGCACAACGACGGCATCAGCCCGCGCCGCGCGCAGCGCCGACGTCGCCGGGGAAAGACCGCGCCTGCATGGAGGCGCGGTACTCGTTGCGCGGCCGATCTGCGTGTTGGCGCCTTGCCGTCTTGGTATCGCCGCGCGGCGCGACCTCGCAGCCTACGCGTCGTCGAGCAGGCGCTTCACCACCTCGCGGTCCAGCAGCAGCATGTCGCCACATTCGCCGAGCCGCGAGTCGGCAACCCCTGTGCCGGCGATCGGGCCCACGTACTGCAGGCGGTCGCCAAGGGCCCAGCGCGCAATCATCCAAGTCACCATGCGCAGCGTCTGCCGCGTACGCGCGTCGACGATCACGATCGCGTCGCCGCGGGCCAGCCCAATGCCCAACGTGGCCGCTGCGTCGTCGGTGAGGGGTTCGTCGAGCACCACCAGCCTATGGCCGGGGCGGTCGAATTGTTCGCACGCCCATTCGGCGCCGCGGCCAGAAGCCGCATCGACCACGATGATCAGCTCGAACGGATAGCCGCAATCGTCGAGTTGAGCGCACAGGCGCGGCAACAGTGTCTCGACGCCGCACAAGTCACCCTGCGCGAGCAGCACGCACGACACCGTGCGCAGCGGCCGCGTTGCCGCCCAGTCTGATGCCCCGGCCCAGCCATGGTCGACGTCGGCCGGGTAGAACGTGCATCCAGGTAGTGCGACGGCAGGCTGCGCGCGCGGCGCATGCGCCGCCGTACGGGCTTCGTCCAACGGTGTATGCGCGGTCTTCATCGCGGCGCAGTCTGGAGACCGGCCCTTAAGGCGAAATGAGCAACGGCCGCGCGCGCCCCGCGTGGGCGGGGGGGCGCACCGTCAATTTGTCGCGCGCAACTCCTTGTCTAGCGCGAACGCCTGGACACGAACCAGCTTTGCAGCTCGGCCAGGCGTGTTCGCGCCGCGTCATCGCCGAGCGATTGTGCGATCAGATCGAACAGCGCACGCCGCAGATTCCAACAATCCAGCGACGTGCGCGCGCGTTGCAGCCGCTTGCGAATCGCCAGCGCCCGATCGGCTGGAATGCCTTCGAGCACAAGCTCGCAGCGCGCCACGGTTTCCGCCAGTCGCGGCGAGCGTGCGGTGGGCGGGCTCGCGCTTCGCTCGAGCGTGCGGCTCCACATTGAGCGGCCGGCCCGGTCCAGCTTGTGGGTGGTCATCGCAGGTTGACGATCGCCGGGCGCCGCCGATCAGCGCAGCAGAATCCGGACGAATTCGCGATCGACCAGTGCCAAGGCGGCATGCCGATCGGATGCGCCGGGATCGGGTGGGCCGGTGCGGGCGCTGCCGTCGGCCACGCCGATGGAATACAGATCGCAGCGGCCGGTGGCCTCGTCGCGGACGGCGTAGACCATGCGATGGCCGAGCTGCCAGCGCTGGATCATGCCGCCGATGACGTGCAGCGGCTGGTCGACGCGTGCGTCGAGCACGATCACGGCGTCGCCTCGTGCGCCCTCGATGCCGATGCGCACGGCGCGCTGGTGCGGCACCGGCTCGTCGAGCGCGATCAGCCGGTAGCCGGGCAGCTGACACCAGCTGCGCAGTACGGTCGGGCTCTCGTCGATGCTGGCCGCATCGACGGCGATCAGCTCCCAGGCGTGACCGCTTCGCGTCAGCGCCTCGCTGAGCAGAGGCACCAT
This sequence comes from Burkholderiaceae bacterium, assembly GCA_016790175.1. GTDB lineage: Bacteria > Pseudomonadota > Gammaproteobacteria > Burkholderiales > Burkholderiaceae_C > JAEUPI01. Next base: position 18,109 of record JAEUPI010000283.1, read on the forward strand.
CAGGCGCAACGTGCCGGCCGCGTTGCAGGTGGTCAGCACGCAGGAGATGCGTCGCTGCCCCGCCGCCGCATTCGGCGCGCGCGATCCATTGGCCCAACCCTCGCGCAGGGGATCCGCGCCGGGACTGCTGCCGCTGACGGTGGCCATGGCGCTGATCATCGGCAGGTTCGCTGAAGAGCGGCTTTAGCCGAGTCCCCCGCCGGGACATGTGCCGTCGCGATGCCGGCCGACGGACGGACGCCGCGTGGCATGCTGCGGCCCATGATCTTCAGTCGATGGGTTCGATCGCGTTCGATGGCGCTGGCATTGCAGGGCGGCGGCACGCACGGCGCCTTCACCTGGGGCGTGCTCGACGTTCTGCTCGAACGCTGCAGGTTCGACGTCACGGCGATCAGCGGCACGAGCGCCGGCGCCGTGAACGCCGTGGTGTTGGCCGACGGGTGGCTGCGCGGTGGGCCCGACGGGGCACGCGAGGCCCTCGACGACTTCTGGCGCGAGCTCGGTCGCGTGGTGCCGTGGGACGCGCTTGGTTTGGCGCACGAGGGCAGCCGCCTCAGTCCCGCCGGCCGCCTGATGCTGCAGTGGGCGCAATTGTTCTCGCCGGCACAACGCAATCCGCTGCAGTTCGACCCGCTGCGCGACCTGCTCGCTCGGCGAGTGGACTTCGACCGTCTGCGCCAGCAACGCCAGCTGCGCCTGCATATCGCTGCCACACAGGCCAACACCGGCCGGCTCCGCCTGTTCAGCGGAAGCGATCTGAGCCTCGAGGCCGTGCTCGCGTCGGCCTGCCTGCCGATGGTGCAGCAGGCCGTCACCATCGACGGCGAGCCCTACTGGGACGGCGGCTACAGCGCGAACCCTGCGCTCGCGCCGCTGCTGCGCGCCGATGGCGCACGCGATGTGATGGTGGTGATGCTCAGCCCATGGACGCTCGGCGACGAACCGCGCAGCGTCGACGAGATCCGCACGCGCGCAACCGAGATCGCGTTCAATGCCACCTTTCTGCGCGAAATGCGCATGCTCGCCGACGCCTCTGAATTGGCGAAACGCGCCTGGCTGCCGGGCCCGCTGGAGCGGCGCCTTCGGCGTGTGCGCTGGCATCTGATCGATGGGCACGACGCGTTATCCGCGTTGCCGTCGGACAGCAAACTGATCGCCCACCCACAGCTCCTGGAGCGCCTGAATCAGGCCGGCCGCGACCGCGCGATCGCCTGGTTGGACGCGAACGAATGTTCGATGGGCCGGCGCAGCAGTGCCGACATCGGCGCGCTCTTTGCCAACCACGAGCCACCGGCCTAGCGAAGCGCGCTCAATCGGCGCCGTAGTACTCGTCGGACGGCGACACGGCCGCCCGGCCGTACACGAGATAGTCGACGACCTCGCGGTCGAACAAGCACAACGAGGTCAGCTCGGGTGGCAACGGCTTGTTCGGCCGCGACCGGACTTCTTCGAACATGCCGCGGCTCCAGCTCATTTGCAGTTCATTGCCCGTGTCCGCGTCTCGCCACACATAGGCGAGCACGCTGTCCGCGCGCCACGAGGCCACCAGATCGCGAATCAGCCAAGGTGTGTGAGAAATCTCTGCGCTGAGCACGATGGCGGCATCGCCGCGCGCCTCGGCCAGGCCGCGTGTCACGGCGCCGACGCCCCACAAGCCTGATTCGGCGGCAATGGCACGAAACCCCGGCACGCCACGCCAGGCATCGATGACGACACATGAGTCGTCGCGACTGGCACAGTCGACAACGATCAACTCCGCCAGCATCGCGCAGGCGTTGAGCGCGTTGTCGACCCGGGGCAGCATCGCGCGCAGGCGTTGCGCATGATCGCGACACGGGATCACCACCGACAGACGCGGCCCTGAGCCGCCCGCGCGGCGCCTGCCACCATAGGATGCCCAGGCTGGCTCGGGTGCCCGCTCGCGACGGCGCGCACGCCGTTCGTACTTCTGGAACTCGAGTGCTGTCACGTCGGCCGATGCTTGCACGACGGGTCGTCGTCCGTCGGCATTGGATCGATCGAGGCTTATCGCCGCATTAACTCCCACGCGACAACGCCCGCCGTCCGCGACGTGACACGAGCTGAAGTGAAACTGAAGGGCGTAAGCGGTTGTCGCAACGATTGCGCTCAAGTGTCGACGACTCGTCTCAAGGTCGAAACCAATTGCTAACGGTCAAGCGGACATGCGAGGGCGCACTGCTCCTGATCTGCGCGCGAAGTCTGCTCGTTTGCGTGATTGAGTGGATCGTCAGTGACAGGCTTTGTCACATGCGGTGCGCATGGGCTTAATCGCACTTAAGCGAATGCTCAGCCTGTCCCCCCAGAATGCGCCCGAGCCTCGACGGTCGCCCGTGCGGGGCAACTTTTGCACACGCGGCCGTACACCGAATACACAGAATCGCCCGTGGGTGAATGCAGACGCCGGCATTGATCCAGATCTACTGTGCCGACACGACAACGACAGCTCACGATCGCTCCGCGCAGAACGCCATGAACACCGTTGCCATCACCGCCGTCACCGACGAAGCCCAGCCGCTCGACGAGACCGTCTATCCGCGGCGCCGCCGTTCGTCGTCGCGTCGTGTCGACCCGCAGGTGCTCAAGCCGGCAAAGCCGATGCCGGAGATCACGCCGCAAGCGCAGGCGGCTGTCGAACTCGACGCGACGGTGCCGCCGCGCAAGGCCTCGATCGCCGACAGCAGCATTCGCGGCGACCTGCTGTTGTATGCGTTGATGGCGCTGCTGATCGGCGCGGCCTGGCAGATCGCCGAGGCGCGGCTGTTCAAGCCGAACGACGACTTGAACTACTGGATAGGCGTGGTCGGCGGCTCGATGATGCTGGCACTCTTTGTCTATCCGCTGCGCAAATACGTCGGCTTCATGCGGGCGCTGGGCAAGGTGAAGTGGTGGTTCTGGTTCCACCTCTGTCTGGGCATCGCGGGACCCTGGCTGATTCTCGTGCACTCCAGCTTCTTTAGCGTTGGATCGCTGAACGCCGGCGTCGCGCTATACAGCATGGTCGTGGTGGTTGCCAGCGGCGTGATCGGCCGCTTCATCTACGTGCGCATCCACCGTGGTCTGAACGGCGAGCGCACCAGTCTGCAGTCGTTGCGCGAGCGGGCCGGCCTCGTCGAGAGCGCCGCGCGCTCGCGGTTGCATTTCGCGCCCAAGGTCGAGGAGTTGCTGCTGGCGTTCGAGCGGCATGAACTTGCAGCCGATCGCAACTGGCTGACTCACCTGCGTCAGGTGGTCTGGCTGCCGGTGCAGCAATGGATCACCTACCTGCGCTG
>JAEUPI010000018.1 GCA_016790175.1 Burkholderiaceae bacterium
CATACAGCTCCTCGGCCATCGAGGTGAGCACGATGATCTTCAGTTGCGGGAAGTCCTCGCGCAGGCGCGGCAGCGCACCCAGACTGAAGCCTTCGCCCAGCCCCAGATCGAGCAGCATCAGATCGCAGGGCCGGCTCGACAGCTGGGCGCGGGCCTGCTGCAGCGTGTTCGCATCGAGCACATCGGCACGATCGCCGAACAGGTGCTTGACCCCGAGATGGACGATGTCGTGGTCGTCGACGACCATGACGCGAAGGTGGCGGGGCGAGTCTTTCATCTTTGAGCCGCCGGCGACCGTTCACCGGATCGGGCGCGGATGCTAACGGCATTCTCGCCCGGCCCGGACCAACGGGCTCAAGCGTCGCGCCGATGCAACCGGCTCGAGGGCGACCGCCGCTGCGGGTTCCACGTGGTTGACGACGAAGGCCACTTTAGGTCTGGCGGTCAGGCTGGGGCATCGGGCCACGGCTAGGATCAGACTAGGGGATTGCCTGATCCGGGCGAAGCCCGGTCTACAGGATCGCGTGCGCGGCAGCGCTCATGTGCGGCGGCATGTGACGCTGCGCTCGCGTGCCGGCCTTCGACCGCACCGGCAGTGACGTGACGCTGGCGTCGCCCGCGCTCTCGCCGTGACGTCGCAGGCGTGCGAGATCGGGAATGCGGATCATGCGCTTGTCCACCTGGATCATCCCGGCGCCTTCGAGCTGATGCAACACGCGCGAAAAGTACTCCGGCGTCAGCGAAAGTCGCAGCGCGATCGTCGCCTTGCTGACCGGAAGCGCCACCGTCGCAGCACCGGCGCAGCCGACTGCAAACTCACGCAACAGGTAGTCCACCACGCGACGCAGGCCGCTGTGCAGCGTGTAGGCCTGCACGTCGTCCATCAAGCCGTGCAGATGCCGCGACAGGCCGTCGAGCATGTGCAACGCAAAGCACGGGTTGCGTGCGATCTCGTCCAGCAACACCTGCCGGTTCACGGCGAGCAGAAGCGTTTCCATCAACGCCTGTGCGTTCACGCGATGCGGACCACCCAGGAACAACGTGGCCTCGGCGAAGCTCATGCCCGGACCGGCCAGCTCGATCACCTTCTCCTGGCCGGCGGCCGACAGCGCGAACAGCTTGACCTGCCCGGTCACGGTGACATGAAACTCCGGACAAGGATCCCCGACCCGGAACACCATCTGGCCACGTGCCACGCGTCGCAATTGACAGCCTTCGGCCAGGCGTTGCAGCTGCGCGCTTTGAAGTGTCTTGAACTGCGGCAGGATCGCCAGATAGCGCGGAAGATCGAAGTGGCGGTCCGTCATGCACCAATCCTGTGAGGGGATTGGCGCGCATTCTTGAAGCGACGCACAGGCGGCGTTTTGATGTCGGTCAAGTCACGCGAGTGTGCCGAGAGCCCGCCGCGGGCCGTGGGAATCACGGGGCGGTTTTCGTGATCGGCCGCACAAACGCCCCGCCCCACCACGCAGCCTGCAGGCCGGTCGGAATGAACCGGTAAGACGGTGTCCGCAGGTGCCACCCGTCGTCCGGGTCACTCCCACTCGATCGTCGCCGGCGGCTTGGACGATACGTCGTAGGTCACGCGGTTGATGCCGCGTACCTCGTTGATGATCCGGCTCGAGACCTTCTTCAGCAGCGCGTAGGGCAGCTCGGCCCAGTCGGCGGTCATGAAGTCGCTGGTCTGCACGGCACGCAGCGCCACCACATGGTCGTAGGTGCGGCCGTCGCCCATCACGCCGACGCTCTTGACCGGCAGGAACACCGCGAAGGCCTGGCTCACCAAGTCGTACCAGGTCTTGCCGCTCGTGTCGTCGACCGTTCTGCGCAGCTCCTCGATGAAGATGTGGTCGGCGCGGCGCAACAGGTCGGCATAGTCGCGCCGGACCTCGCCGAGGATGCGCACGCCGAGCCCCGGCCCGGGGAACGGGTGGCGGTACACCATGTCGTGCGGCAAGCCGAGTGCTACGCCCAGCTCGCGCACCTCGTCCTTGAACAGATCCCGCAGGGGCTCCAACAGCTTCAGGCCCAATGTTTCCGGCAGGCCGCCCACGTTGTGATGGCTCTTGATGGTGGTGGCCTTCTTCGTGCGCGCGGCGCCCGACTCGATCACGTCGGGGTAGATCGTGCCCTGCGCAAGCCACCGGGCGCCCTTGAGCTTGCCGGCTTCGGCCTGGAACACCTCGACGAACTCGCGGCCGATGATCTTTCGCTTGGCCTCGGGCTCGGCCACGCCCTTCAGCTGGCCTAGGAACTGCTCGCCGGCGTCGACCTTCACCACGTGCGCATGCAGCCGGCCGGCGAACATCTCCATCACCATCTCGGCCTCGTTGAGCCGCAGCAGACCGTGATCGACGAACACGCAGGTCAACTGGTCGCCGATGGCGCGGTGGATCAGCGCCGCGGCGACGCTGGAGTCCACACCGCCGGACAGGCCGAGGATCACTTCCTCGCGACCGACCTGCTCGCGGATGCGTTCGACCGCCTCGCCGATATGGTCGCGCATCACCCAGTCGGGCTTGGCGCCGCAGATGTCGATCACGAATCGTTCGAGCATCGCGCGGCCCTGCCGCGTGTGGGTCACCTCGGGGTGGAATTGCACGGCGTAGAAGCGCCGC
>JAEUPI010000053.1 GCA_016790175.1 Burkholderiaceae bacterium
ACCGCAGGTCGCGCAGCGAGTTCGGCGGCGCGACCCTCGGCGCGAGCACCGCAGTGGAGTCCTCGCCGCAGGCGAGGACCGACCCAGTATGAGCCCCCAGCGGGTACCGCCCGCCGCGCCGCTCAACCGCAACGAACAGCGCACGCCAAGTCATTTCAACCGCTCCGACTTCGTAAACGACTTCTGCCGTCTGAACATGCCCTTGCGGTAGAACGGGAACAGCTGGAAGAAGGTGCGGATCTTCAGCCAGCGGCCGTACATGCCCATCGGCTCGAACAGCACGATGCCCACCAGCACCAGCCCGTAGACGAAGCCCTGCAACCCGCTCGCTTGCCCGATCGCGGCGGGCAGCACGTCCTTGCTCAGCGAGATCAGCTGCGGCATTGCGATCAGGAAGATCGCACCGAGGAAGGCGCCGTGGATCGAGCCGAGCCCGCCCACCACCACCAGCAGCAGCAGCTCGATCGACTGCAGCGCACCGAACTGGTCCGGCGAGATGAAACGCAGCTTGTGCGCATACAGCGCACCCGCCAGCCCGGTGAGCGCGGCCGAGATTGCGAACGCGAGCGTCTTGTACTGCGCGATCGCGATACCCATGCTCTGCGCCGAGATCTCCGAATCGCGGATCGCCACGAATGCGCGGCCCGTGCCCGAACGCATCAGGTTCAGCACGCCGAAGGTGCACAGCACGCAGATCGCGAGGCACACGTAGTAGAAGCCTTCTCCGGAGCCGACTTCGAAGCCGAAGATCTTCACGCCCGGCACGTTGCGGCCCGAGTTGCCGCCTGTCACGCTCTCCCAGCGCGCGAGCACTTCCTCGACGATGAAGCCGAAGGCCTGCGTCGCGATCGCGAGATAGATGCCCTTCACGCGCAAGGCCGGCAGGCCCACGATCACGCCGACCGCAGCCGAGAGTGCCGCAGCGCAAGAGAGCGACAGCAGGAACGGCCAGCCGATGCCGAGCAGGAAGGCCTGCGTGTATGCGCCCACGCCGAGAAAGGCGGCGTGCCCCAGCGACGCGAGCCCGGTAAAGCCGGCCAGCACCATCAGCCCGAGGCCGGCGATCGAGTAGATCAGGATGAACGCGAGCTGCGTGAGCCAGTAGTCGCCTACCAGCCATGGCGCCACGAGCAGCGCCACCATCAGCAGGGCATACCAGAAGGCCTGCCCGCCATGCTTGACGATGCGGATGTCCTGCTCGTATTGTGTCTTGAAGATGAAGCGCATGGGGCTACACCTTCTTGCGCATCGCGCCGCCGAACAGGCCGTTCGGCTTGACGACCAGCATCACGAGCACCACCACGTAAGCGGCGATGTCCTTGAAGCCCTCGGGCAGGTAGGCGCCGGCCAGCGTTTCGACCACGCCGATCACCAGGCCGCCGACGATCGCACCCGGCAGACTGCCGAAGCCGCCGACCACCGCCGCCGGAAACGCCTTCAGCCCGATGAACCCCATGTTCACGTGCACGAAGGTCATCGGTGCCAGCAGCAGCCCGGCGATCGCGGCCACCGCGGCCGACAGCCCCCACACCAGGCCGTTGAGCCGCTTCACCGGAATGCCCATGTAGTAGGCAGCCAGCTGGTTCTGCGAGCTGGCCTGCATCGCGATGCCGACGCGGCTGCGGCTGAACATCAGGTAGAGCAGCAGGCACAGCAGCATCGTCGCCACGATCACCACCACCTGCTCGACGCTGAACACCAGGCCGCCGACGTTCCAGATCTGCCCCTTGTAAGGCACCGGCAGCGCATGCGTGTCGGAGCCGTAGCCCGGCACCATCGTGACCAGGCCGCGCGCCATGTAGCCGATGCCGATCGTGAGCATCACGATCGTGAACTGCGGCTGGCCCAGGATCGGCCGGATCACCACGCGCTCGAGCAATACGCCGAACGCGGCCATCGCTGCGATCGCGAGCACCACGGACACCATGAACGGCAGCTGCGCCACCTGCATCAGCGCCAGTCCGACGAAGGCGCCGAGCATCATCAGCTCGCCCTGCGCGAAGTTGACCGTCTCGGTGGCCTTGTAGATCAGCACGAAGCCGAGCGCGATGAGCGCATAGATGCAGCCCACCGAGATGCCCGAGATCAGAAGCTGGAGAAACGCCACGGTCGAGTGAAAGTCGTCGGGGCGCAAGCATGCCTGCTTGCGCGTGGCCGGCAGCGCCGGGACTTCCCTAGGAGCGCCGGGAGACTATGCGACCCGGTGGTAGCGCCACACGCCGTCGGCACCGGTCTCGCGCCCGATCTCGCCGCGTGCCAACAGGTGGTTCAGATGGGCCAGGGTTTCACCGGTGGCCATGCCGAGCAGTTCGGGGCCTTCGATCGCGCGCGCGAACAGCGCACCGAAGCAGTCGATCGCCCGCTTGGGCTCGTCGCCCAGGCTGCGCCGCAGCCGGTCGAGGCTCTTGGCATGGCCGCCCGCAAGCCGGTCGAGCCGCGCATGCAAGCCGCGAAACGGCTCGCCGTGCGAGGGCAGCACGAGCACCTCGTCGCCCACCGATGAGCGCAACTTGGCGATCGAGGCGATCCAGTCGGCCAGCGGGTCGGCATCGGGCTCGGTCGGAAAGACCGACACGTTGGACGAGATGCGCGGCAGGACCTGATCGCCGGAGACCAGCACCTTCAACTCGTCGCACAGCAGACAGGCATGCTCGGGCGAATGGCCGTTGCCGACGATGACGCGCCAGTCGTGTGCACCGATGCGGATCACCTCGCCTTCGTGCAGGCGGCGATAGCTGTCGGGCAGCGCGTGCACCACGCGACCGAAGCCGCCGAAGCGCACGCGATAGGTCTCGATCGCCTCGTCGTTCCAGCCCGCATGGCGATAGAAGCGGATCGCATCGTCGGGCGCCTCGCGGCCGGTGTCGGCCACCAGCGAGCGGCAGGTCAGGTACTCGAGCCGGGTCATCCACAACCGCACGTCGAAGCGGCGCGTGAGCCAGCCGGCCATGCCCACGTGGTCCGGATGCATGTGCGTGCAGAACACGCGCGTCAGCCGCCGGCCGGCGAGCGCATCGGGGGCCGCGAGCAGCCGCGTCCAGCCGGCCAGCGCCTCGCGGGTCTGCGCACCGGTGTCCACGATCGCCCAGCCCTCGCCATCGTCGATCGCGTACAGGTTGATGTGCGCGAGCGCCCAGGGCAGGTGCATGCGCAGCCAGCGCACGCCCGGCGCGATCTCGCGGCCGTGGCCGTTCTCTGGTGCCTCGCCGCAGGGATAGCTCAGGCCCATGGCCGATGCGCCTGCGGTGTCGGGGCGGCCGTCGGCACTCGGCCGGTCGGCCTCGGGCGAGGATTTCGTCGTGCGCGGGTTCATGCCGTGATGTGCTTCGCGCGCAACCATAACCGATGCGGTGCCCCGTTGGGCCGCGGCGGGCCCCCTGGCCTGCTCAGATGCGCCCCTTCCACGGCACCACGCGGCGCTCGATCCAGCGCATCAGCAGGTCGAACAGATAAGCCACGATGCCGATCACCACGATGCCCATGATCACGATGTCGGTGCGCAGGAAGTTCGACGCGTTGAGCACCATCTGCCCGAGGCCCACGTTGGCCGCCACCATCTCGGCGGCCACCAGCGTCGTCCAGCCGAAGCCGATGGCGATGCGCATGCCCACCAGGATCTCCGGCAGCGCCGACGGCAGCACCACGTGCCAGATCACCTGGCGGTAGCTGGCACCCATCGAGTACGCGGCGTGCATCTGCTCCTGCGACGCGCTCTTCATGCCCGAGCGCGCCGCCAGCGCCAGCGGCGCGAAGCAGCTCAGGTAGATCAGCAGCACCTTGGGCAGTTCGTCGATGCCGAACCAGATGATGATCAGCGGCAGGTACGACAGCGGCGGCAGCGGCCGGTAGAACTCGATCGGCGGATCGAAGATGCCGCGCGCGATGCGGCTCATGCCCATCGCGATGCCCACCGGCACCGCCGTGAGCACCGCGAACGCGAAGGCCGCGAACACACGCCCCACGCTGGCCAGGAAGTGCTGCCACAGCGGCTTGTCGTTGGCCGCACCGGTGAGATATTCGACGAACTGCTGCAGCACCGCCTGCGGCGTCGGCAGGAAGAGCGGCTTCACCAGGCCGAGGTTGCTCACGATCGCCCACAAGGCGAACAGCACGACGATGGTGGCGATGCTGATCGCGACGCTCGAGCCCTCGCCCGGCACCTTGAAGGCGCTGGTTCGCGGCGCGCCGGTCCCGCCCTGGTGATCAGGCATCGACCGGCTCCCGGGCATGAATCAAGGCGAGCACCTCCTCGCGCAGCGCGATGAAGTCCGGCGCCGATTTCACCGCCCGCGCATCACCCTCCTGCAGGAACCGGCGCGAGAACGGCACGTCGTCGTAGACATGCGTGATGCGGCCCGGGCTCGGGCTCATGACCACCAGCCGCGTGCCGAGAAACAGCGCCTCCTCGACCGAATGCGTGATGAAGAACACCATCTTGTTCGTGGCCGACCAGGCGCGCA
>JAEUPI010000096.1 GCA_016790175.1 Burkholderiaceae bacterium
GCCGGTTCGTGTTCGTGGGCAGCCGGAGCAGCGAGACTCGCGGCGGCCTGGCCCCTGCGCAGGCCGAGCGCGGGCAGGTGCGCGCGAATGCGGCCATCCAGGATCTCTTCCACCGCACCGTCGAAGGCCTCGCTTCGGCGCCCGAATTCGCACAAATCAAGGCGCGATGACGACCACCATGCGCCAACTCACCGAGGTGCCCGCCATGCTCCACCGCCTTTTCGCCTTGTGCGTTGCCGCGCTAGTCGCCGGTTGCGCCTCGAACACGCATATCAAGTCGCAGGCGCTCGACTTCGCCGACCGCGATCTGAGCGCCGTGAAGCAACGCCTGGTACTGCTGACGATCCATATCGAGCCCGCGAGCATGAACCTCAAGCTGCGCAACTTCATCGTTCGCAATCCGAGTTCCGGCGAGATGTTCTCGTTCGCGTTCTTCAACAACGCGATTCTCGGCAGCAAGGCCCTGCCGCACATCGTCGGCGACAACGCGGTCCAGCACATGGTGTTTCTCGACCTGCCGGCAGGCAGCTACGTGATGGACGATTTCGAGTTCGCTTTCCTGAACCAGGAGAGCGCCAGCAGCACGGCCCTGAAGAAGAAGCTGGCGACGCCGGTGCTGATCGAGATTCCGCCCGAGCGCGCCGTGTACCTGGGGCGCCTGAGCGTCCGGCTGTCGAATCTGCGCGCGACGGGTGCGTTCGGCCAGGCGATCAAGCCGGGTGACGACAAGGTCATTCGCATCGGCGTGTTCGATGCCGCCGACCTCGATCTGGTGGCCACCGTCACCCAGGCCGCCGACGAGGACCTGCTGAAGGCGAAAACGCGCTACAAGGCGCTGGCCGGTCAATCGTTCGCCAGCGGCACGCTGGCCCTTCGTCGCTGATCGATCGAACACGGTCCGCAAGGACCAAGCTCAGGCCTGGGGCATTCACCCGACGGAGCGGCGGCCCAATAGAATCGCTCCCCTAACAAGAAGACAGAGGTGGTGGCCATGAGTGCAGCACGCGTGTTTTCACGCCGAACCGCGGCGACCCTTTTGCTGAGCGGGCTCACGTTGTCGATCGTGGCCTGCGCCGGCATCACGCCGAAACGCATGGTGCCCGAAACCGCTGGGCCGGAGCGCAAGATCGCGCTGCGCTTGCGCGTGATGCCCGTCACCGGCTCGCGCGACACGTTCTTCGGCGGTCCGGCGTTTCCCACCCATGAGCAGGTCCACGAGGCCCTCGTCGCCACGCTCGAGAAGGCCGGCATCTTTGCAGGTGTCTCCTCCAGCGCCGGCGACCTGGAGCTCACGACCACGCTGCTGTCGACCGACCAGCAGGGGTTCCTGCCGACGACGGTGCGCGTGGTCGCGAACTACAAGTTCACTGCGCGCGACGGAACGGTGCTGTGGTCGGAGACCTACGACTCCTCGTTCAGCGCCGGCGATCTCGGCGGTGCCGCGCGCACCGTCAACGCCAACGAAGGCGCCGTGCGTGAGAACCTGAAGGCGTTGGTGCAAGGCATCCGCGCGCGCTGGCGTTCGTAGCGCGCAAGGCGAGGAGGCACGACATGGCACGACGATCGCTGCAGGTGCTGACGATCGCGGCGCTGGCCGCAGGCTGTGCGGCCCCGCCGCCGCCCAGCGTGCAGCGTCTCGTGGCGCACGGCGCTGCCGCCGATGCCGCCGGCACGCTGGTGGTGCTCGACGTGTGCCTGAACCACAGCCCGCTGGTGCAGGGCGACTACTTCGTCGTCGCCGAGGCTCGCCAGGGAGCCAGCGCGCTGGAACAGGCCACCCGGCAATTCCTCGATGCGGCCGACATGCGCAGCCGCACGACGCTGATTCCGTTTGTCTGCGGTGCGCTGCACGACACCGCCAACACGCCCAAGCGCATCGCCGACGCCATTGATGGCGAAGTGTCCGAACGCGCGCAGCCGCTGTGGGTAGCGCCCGAGCTGGCGGCCGACGCCGAGTATGTGAACGCGCTGCAGACCTTGGCCACGCATGTGTTCCGCCGCAGCGTGACGTCGTACGACAAGGACAAACCACCGCCACCAGAGGCCACGGGCACTGAAGCAGCCGCAGACGACGAGCGAGCACGTCGCGCGGCGGCGGTGGTCGTTCAGCGCAGCGGCCGCACGAGCCTGCTCTACGTAGGTGTCACCGGGCATAGCCTGTCGGCTGGCAAGGCGACGGCGTCCGTCGTGGTGCGCGCGGCGGCTGCCATGGCGATGACGGTGGCCATCGGGCCGGTGTTCACGGCGGCGGGCTCGTCCTATCACGTGGTGTTCGTGCCGGGCGGGCCGGTGGACAAGCGGCAGATGGCCGCAGGCCTCTACGACCTCAAGCAAGGCCAGCTGGTGAACTCGCGGGTCGTGGGTGCCGATGGCGACCCGATGAAGCCCGAGGTGCTGGCTGAGCGAAATGGCCTGAACCTGCTGCTGCGCGATCTGCTGTTGACGACGGCGCGGTAGATCCGGTGGTCAGCGCTGTCCGCTGGGTCGCAGCCCGAAGGGCTTGTGCGCCTGGGCGCCGAACGGCGAACGCTCGCGCTCGCCTGCTGAAGGCTTCTTCTTGCCAAAGGCCGGTTTGCCGAACCCAGCCTTGCCCCGTGGCTTCTGTCCAGCAGGCCGGGTTTGCGAACTCGGCTCGGGCCGCCTGGGCTCCAGCCCGGCCACCACGGCAGCCGGAATGCGCTGCGTGGTGAAACGCTGGATGGTGTGGATCATGGCGGCGTCGCGGCGCTCGGCCAACGTCACGGCCAGGCCGGAGCGGCCCGCGCGGCCGGTGCGGCCGATGCGGTGCACGTAGTCTTCGGCCTTCATCGGCAGGCCGTAGTTGATGACATGGCTGATGCTCGGCACGTCGATGCCGCGCGCGGCCACGTCGGTGGC
>JAEUPI010000121.1 GCA_016790175.1 Burkholderiaceae bacterium
TTCGGCGAACTCACGATCGACGCCGACCTGATCGTCGGCGCCAGCGGCGACGTGCTGGCACTGGCCGGCGGCTGCGTGTGCTGCAGTTTCGGTGCCGATCTGATCGGTACCTTGCGTCAGGTATTGCAGCGCACGGCGCCACCCGATCGTGTGCTGATCGAGTGCAGCGGCGTGGGCCTGCCCGCCGCCGTGGCCCGGAGCGCGCGGCTGCTGCCGCAGATTGATCTGCACGGCGTGGTCACCGTCGTGGACGCGGCCAGCGTGGCCGAGCGCGCGGCCGACCCTTATGTCGGCGAGACCGTCCGCGAGCAGATCGCGCAGGCCCATCGCCTGGTGCTGAACAAGATCGACCTTGTCGCCACGATTCGACGGACGATGCTGCATCGGATGCTCGGCCGTTTCGCACCCGGTGCGCCGGTGCTCGAGGCGGCGCAGGGCGCGCTGCCGTCGGAGTGGGTGTGGGCCGCGTCGACTTCCCTGGCGCCGCCACCGACCGGTCTGCAGCCACTGCCGCGACCCGCGACCGACATCTTTCGCAGCGAATGCCGTCGCCTGAACAACCCGGTAGATCCGGATGCGCTGTGTACCGAACTACGTGCCGAAGGTGATGCGCTGTTTCGGGTGAAGGGATGGTTCACCCGCCCCGACGGCAGACGCTGCCTGCTGCAGGGCGTGGGACCGGCGATTCAGGTCACGCCCCTCGCAGAGGGGACTGCGGTCTCCGGCGTCGATCGCCTGCTGCTGATCCGCCGCGCGCCGGCCGTGCACCTGGGTGCATCGCCGACAATGACCACGCGACCCAGCACCTGGCGCCCGCAGGCCGAAAGCCCGAGCGCGCAGCCGAAGGACTCCCGATGAACCTGTACGCCAAACTCCAGCAACGCGCAGCCGAGCACCGGCCGGTCCGCATCGGCCTCATCGGCGCCGGCAAGTTCGGCTCGATGTACCTGGCACAGATCCCGCGCACGCCCGGCGTGCATCTGGCCGGCATTGCCGATCTGGCGCCGGAGGCCGCGCGGCGCAATCTGCAGCGGGTGGGCTGGTCGGCCGAGCGTTACGCGGCGCCCTCGCTGACTGCCGCCCTGCAGGACGGCCGCACGCACATCGGCGACGACTGGGCCGCGCTGGTGCGGCACCCGGCGATCGACGTGATCGTCGAATGCACCGGCCATCCGATCGCCGCGGTCGACCATTGCCTCGAGGCCTTTGCACACGGCAAGCATGTGGTCAACGTGACCGTCGAGGCCGACGCGTTCTGCGGGCCGCTGCTCGCGCGCCGGGCGGCCGAGGCGGGCGTGGTGTATTCGCTGGCCTTCGGTGACCAGCCGGCGCTGATCTGCGACCTGGTGGACTGGGCGCGCACCTGCGGCTTTCCGGTGGTGGCGGCCGGCCGTGGCCACAAGTGGCTGCCGCATTACAGCGAATCGACGCCCGACACGGTGTGGCAGCACTGGGGCCTCAGCCCGGCGCAGGCCGAACGCGGTGGCCTGAACCCGAAGATGTTCAACAGCTTTCTCGACGGCAGCAAACCGTCCATCGAGAGCACGGCCGTGGCCAATGCCACCGGGCTGGCCGTGCCGAGCAACGGCCTGCTCTATCCGCCGGCCAGCGTGGAAGACATCCCGTTCGTCACGCGGCCGCGCAGCGAGGGCGGTGTGCTCGAGCGCAAGGGCATGGTCGAGGTCATCTCGAGCCTGGAGCCCGACGGGCGACCGATCCCGTACGACATCCGCATGGGCGTCTGGGTCACCGTCGAGGGCGAGACCGAATACATCCGCAACTGCTTCGAGGAATACAAGGCCCACACCGACCCCAGCGGCCGCTATTTCACGCTCTACAAGCGCTGGCACCTCATTGGCCTGGAGGTCGGTGTCTCGGTGGCCAGCGTGGCGCTGCGTGGCGAAGCCACGGGGGTGGCTGTCGGCTGGCATGCCGACGTGGTGGCCACGGCCAAGCGCGATCTCGCCGTCGGCGAGCTGCTCGACGGCGAAGGCGGCTTCACGGTCTGGGGCAAGCTGCTGCCGGCGGCCACCTCGCTCGGATTGCACGGTGAAGGCGGCCTGCCGCTCGGCCTGGCTCACGGTATCCGGCTCGTGCGGCCGGTGCGCAAGGGGCAATCGCTCAGCTGGGCCGACGTGGCGATGGACACGGGAATCCGGGCCTACGCGGTTCGGCGCGAGATGGAGCGGCTCTTCGGCCAGGGCACCGCCTCGCCCGCCCGCCACCACGCCGCCATGGCCGGCAGCTGAGCTTCCCACCGGCGGGAAGCCGGCACTGTCCCGGTGAAACCCGGGTCACCGCTTGCGCACGCCAGGCCGGCGCTTGTGCGAACATCGCAACCGGGGGAAGTCATCAGTTGGGAGCGCCACTGCACAGCGCGCGCGGCGATGCCGCGGACGCACGGTCTGCCGGATCGCCGGGTTCGGCGGCGGCCACCGGCGTGGACCTGCACACCTACGAGGTCGTCACCAACTCGATCACCGATCTGGTGAGCGTGGCCGACGAGACCGGCGTCTACCGGATGGTCAACGACGCCTGGTGCCGCGCCACCGGGTTGGCGCGCGAACACGCCGTCGGCAGTTCGGTCTACACCACGCTGGCCAGCGGCGTGACCGAGCCGCGCATACGCGCCTTGCGCGAGTGCATCGAGCAGCGCGAGATCCGCCGCGTGCGCGACCAGCTGCCGATTCCGAGCCTCGCCGGGCGCTGGATCGAGACGACCTATTTCCCCTTCGTCGAGCGCATGCAAGGCCTGCGCTGCGCGGTGATGATCACCCGCGACGTGAGCGACGAGGAACGTGCGCGCGAGGAGCTCGCGCACAGCGCGCAGCTGCTCGCGATGACGCTCAACGCCACCGACGAGGGCATCTTCGCCTCGGACGCGGCGAACCCGGACGAACCGGTGCGCTTCGTGAACCGGCGCCTGCTGCAGATCTGGGGGTTCGCGCCCGAAAAGGCCGAGCGGCTCACGCCGGCCGAGATCATCGAGCAGGCGAGGCCGCTCTTCGTCGATGCCGAAGCCGAGATCGCGCGCATCACGGACATCATCGCGCACAACCGCAACGACGAGCAGCGCCTGCATCTTCGCGACGGGCGCATCGTGCTGCGCCGCTGCATCGCGGCACAGCACGGCGAACGCACGCTGCGCGTCTGGAGCTTCCGCGATGTCACGGCCGAGGAACGGGCCATGCAGGCCATGCGCGCCGGCCAGGCCGAGCTGCGCTCGGTGCTCGATGCCTTCCCGGGGTTCATCGCGGCGATCGACCAGGACCACCGCTACACCTACGTGAACGCGCCGTTGGGCCAGGTCATCGGTGTGGCGCCAGCCGAGCTGATCGGGCGGCATGTGCGCGACGTGCTGGGCGAGGCACGCTACGCGGAGCTGTTGCCCTTGATGGCGCGCTCGCGCGGCGGCGAGACACCGGTGGTCGAACGCCACTACCCCGAGCTGCCCGGTCGGCCGCGCCGCGATCTCGAGCTGCGCTACGTGGCCAGCCCGGCCCAGCCTGACGGCCGCTGCACCTACTACGTGTTCGGCACCGACATCACGCAGCGCAAGATGGCCGAGGAGGCACTCACCGCGGCGAAGGACGACGCCGAGCGCGCCAACCGGGCCAAGTCGCGCTTCATGTCGCTGATGTCGCACGAGTTGCGCACGCCGCTCAACGCGATCCTGGGCTTCGGGCAGCTGCTGCAGATCGACCGGCTCGGCACGCTGCTGCCCGAACAGCAGCAGCAGGTCGACGAGATCCTGCGCGGCGGACGCCACCTGCTGCGGCTCATCAACGACGTGCTCGACCTCGGCCGCATCGAAACCGGCCGCCTGAGTTTCGACCTGGCGCCCGTGCCGCTGCAGCCCTTGATGGCCGAATGCCTGGCGCTGATGGAGCCACTCGCCCGCGAGCGAGGCGTGACGCTCGACCCGCTGCCCTCACCGTCGACGTCGAGCAGCGTGATCGCCGACCGCATGCGGCTGAAGCAGGTGCTGCTCAATCTGCTCGGCAACGCGATCAAGTACAACCGTGCCAACGGTCATGTGCGGCTGAGCGTCCGGCATGACGCCGACTTGCGCGAGCTGAGCGTGCACGACACCGGTCCCGGGCTCGACGAGCAGCAGCAGCAGCGGTTGTTCACCGCGTTCGAGCGCCTCGGCGCGGCAGGTGGGCCGGTGGAAGGCACGGGCATCGGCCTGGCGCTCAGCCGCCGGTTGGTGCAGGCCATGCAAGGCGAGATCGGCGTCGAGAGCCAGCCCGGCGCCGGCAGTCGCTTCTGGATCCGCCTGCCCGCGGCAGACGGCTCCGCGCGTGCCGCGTCGGCGTTGCCTCATCGGCCACCAGAGGGTGTCGGCGCACCGTCGGCGCCCCCGCTGCGCGTGCTCTACATCGAAGACAACGAGGTCAACGCCCTGTTGATGCGCGCCATGCTGGAGCGACTGCCGGGCCTGGTCTACGAACACACAGCCCGGCCGCTCGACGGCCTGGCGCGTGCTGTCGACGACCCGCCGGCGCTGGTCCTGCTCGACATCCAGCTGCCCGGCATCGATGGCTTCGAGGTGCTGCGCCGACTGCGCGAGCATCCGCGCACGCGTGTTCTGCCGGTGGTCGCGGTCAGCGCCAGCGCGATGCCCGATGACATCCAGGCCGGACTCGAGGCCGGCTTCGACGACTACCTGACCAAGCCGCTGGAGATCGGCACGCTGCATGCCGCGGTCCTGCGGCTCGCGCGCGGCCCGACGCAGGCCGGCTGAGTCGCAGCCAGCCGGCCTCAGGCCGGCTGCAGCCGCGTGGACCGCACGCGCCACATCAGCAGCAGCACGATCGCTAGGTTCAGCAGGTTCCAGCCGATGCCGTTGACGAAGGCCGCCTGGTAGCTGCCGGTGAGGTCGAACACCTTGCCCGACATCCAGCCGCCGAGCGCCATGCCCAGCAGCGTGAACATCAGCACCGTGCCCACGCGCGCGCCGGCCTCGGCCGGCGGGAAGTATTCGCGCACGATGATCGCGTAGCTCGGCACGATGCCGCCCTGGAACAGGCCGAACAAGGCCGAGATCAGGTACAGCGAGACGAGCGAATCGAACGGCAGGAACAGCAGCAGCGCCACGCCCTGCAGCACCGAGCCGAGCAGCAGCGTGCGCAGGCCGCCGATGCGGTCGCAGATCGCGCCGCTGATCAGCCGGCTCAGGATGCCGAAGCCGAGCATCAGCGACAGCATCTCGGCGCCGCGCGCCGCGCCGTAGCCGAGGTCGCCGCAATAGGCCACGATGTGCACCTGCGGCATCGACATGGCCACGCAGCAGGCGAGTCCCGCCACACACAGCAAACCCTGCGCGCCGGCGATCGAAAGGCCGAATGGTCGATCGCTCGGCGAGCCGGTGTGCGGCTTCGCCGTCGCCGCCACCGCGGCCGGAGGGCGCGGCCGCATCCACATTGCCAGCAGCGGCATCGTCACCAGGCAGAAGAGGCCCAGCCCGATATAGGTCTGGCGCCAACCCACCGTCTCGACAAAATGCTGCACGATCGGTGGCCACACGGCGCCGGCCAGGTAGTTGCCGCTGGCGCAGATGGCCACCGCGATGCCCCGTCGCCGCACGAACCACAGCGAGGTGTCGGCCACCAGCGGCGCGAAGGTGGCCGACGAGCCGAGCAACCCGATGCCCAGGCCATGGGCGATCGCGAACCACCACACGTTGCCCGACAGGCCGGCGCCGACGAAGCCGGCCGCCAGCCCGGTGGCGCCGATCAGCAGCGGCACGATCACGCCGTGGCGATCGGCGAGCCGGCCCATCAGGATGCCGCCGAGCCCGAATCCGACCATCAGCATCGTGTATGGCAACGAGGCATCGGCGCGCGCCACGCCGAACTCGGCCTGCACCGCCGGCAGCACCACCGACACCACGTACATGCCCGACGAGCCGATCGTCATCAGCGCGAGCGTGAGCGCCAGTCGCGTCCACGCATACCTCGAATCTGCAGATTGGACCGCGGTCGACAGGCTCATGCCCACATCATCCCTCAGGCGTGAGCCTCGTCGCGCTGGGTCGGCGCCGCACCGCGCGTCTCGCGTCGCGCCACCCAGATCGTGGCCGCGCAGATCACCGCGCCGCCGAGCAGCGTGGTCTGCGACGGCACGTCGGCAAACACCATCCAGCCGAGCAGTGCCGACCACACGAGATCCAGGAACTTCATCGACTGCGTGGCCGAGATGTCGGCCACGCGGAACGAGCGCGTCAGGCAGTAGTGCGCCGCGCTGCCGAGCAGGCCGCACAGCAGGAAGCCGGCCCACTGCACCGCGCTGGGCCACTGCCAGTTCGGCAGCGCGAGCGGCAGGCTGAACAGGCTGATCGTCAGGCATTGCCACATCAGGATCACGCGGTTCGACTCGGTGCGCGTCAGCGCCTTGGTGATCAGGAACGACGCGGCGAACAGCGGCGCCGAGGCCAGCATGATCAGGCTGTACCAGCCACCCGAGCCGGTGAGTCGGGGACCCACCACGATCAGCACGCCGGCGAACCCGATGCCGGTGGCCAGCCAGCGCTCCCAGCGCATCGGCTCCTTGAACACCCAGTACGCGCCGATCATGATGAACAGCGGCGTCGTGAAGCCGATCGCCGTGGTGTCGGCGAGCGAGATCCGCGGCAGCGCGAAGAACCACAGGCACAGCCCCGCGGTGTGCACGGCGCCGCGCCAGAACTGCCCGGCCACGTTCGTCGGCCGATAACTCGCCAGGCCGTGGTGCCACAGCAGCGGCAGCAACAGCAACAGCGCCGCGAAGTAGCGCAGGAACTGGGTCTGGAACACGTCGACCTGCTGCGACAGCAGGCGCATCAACGCATTGAGCAGCACGAACTGCAGCCCGGCCAGGCTGGTCCAGAGGATGCCGCGCACCGTGGGCGGCAGGGCCTGCAGCCGACGTTCGGCCGCATGCCAATGCCTCAGGTGTCGGGAGCGTTTCACCGGACGGGTTTGCCGGCGATCGCGCGCGCGGTGTGCCGTGCGATCACCGACTCCTCGTCGGTGTGCAGCACCCAGATCGCTACCGGACTGTCGGCTGCCGATATGCACTCGGCCTTGGCCGCATGGGCCTTGGTATCCAGCTTCAGACCCATCCATTCGAGGCCACGCACCACATGCTCGCGGATCGCGCGTGCGTTCTCGCCGATGCCGCCGGTGAATACCAGCGCGTCGATGCCGCGCAGCGCAGCCGCCATGCCGGCGATCTCGGCCTGCACATGCTCGACGAAGTACTCAATCGCCTCCAGCGCGCCGGGGGCCGAGCTCTTGAGCAGGGTGCGCAGGTCGCCCGACAGGCCCGACAACCCGAGCAGCCCCGATTCGCGATACAGCAGCCGCGCCACGCGATCGAGGTCGCGCTCGTACTGCTGCGCGAGGTAGAGCACCGCGGCCCCGTCGATGCGGCCGCAGCGGGTGCCCATCGGCAGGCCGTCGAGCGGCGAGAAACTCATCGTCGTGGCCACCGATGCGCCGGCGCGCATCGCGCACATCGACGCGCCGTTGCCCAGGTGCGCCACCACCACGCGCGCGGCGGCAAGCACCGGGTCGCGTTTGGCGAGCTGGCGCTGGATCGACTCGTACGACAGGCCGTGGAAGCCATAGCGCCGCACACCGGCCTCGTGCAAGGCACGCGGGATCGCGAATCGCTGATGCACCTCGGGCATCGTGCGGTGGAACGCGGTGTCGAAGCAGGCCACCTGCGGCGCGGCGGGGAAGGCACGCATCGCGGCGCGCACGCCGGCCAGGTTGTGCGGCTGATGCAGCGGCGCCAACGGTTCCAGCGCCGCCATCGCCGACATCACCTCGTCGTCGATGCGCACCGGCGCGGTGAAGCGCACGCCGCCATGCACGATGCGATGTCCCACCGCGATGACCCGTGCCGGCCCGATCTGCGCCATCACTTGTCGCAGCGCCTGTTCGTGGCTGAGTCCGCCGACGCCCAAGCCCTCGATCTGCCCGTCGTGCACGCGTGCGCCGGTCGCGTGCGCGAACAACGCGTACTTCACCGACGACGATCCGGCGTTGATCGTCAGGATGTGCGCGTCGCCGGCGGACACGGCGCCACCGGCGCCCGGCGACGGCGCCGTGGCGGGCTCGCTCGCAGGCGCCGCTGCCGAGGTGCTCAGGTGTAGTCCTTGTACTTCTCGAGCAGGCGCACCGGCTTGGCCAGCGCATCGCGGCGGAACGGGTCGCCGAGCTCGCGTGTGCACATGATCTCGATGACGGTGGTCTTGCGGCCGTTCATCTGCAGGTCGACCGCACGCTGCAGCGCCTTGCCCACGCCGTCGAGCGAATCGACCACGATGCCTTCGGCGCCCATGGCCTTGCCAATGCCGGCGAAACTGGCATTGTCGAGCTCGCCGGCGACGAAGCGGCGGTTGTAGAAGTCGACCTGGTTCTTCTTCTCGGCGCCCCACTGGCGGTTGTGGAACACCACCGCCGTCACCGGGATGTCGTGGCGCACGCAGGTCATGATCTCGCCCATGCTCATGCCCCAGGCACCGTCGCCCGCATAGCTGATCGCCGGCCGGTGCGGCGCCGCCACCTTGGCGCCGATGATCGTGGGCAACGCGTAGCCGCAGTTGCCGAAGCTCATCGGCGCGAAGAAGCTGCGCGGCTCGGCGAAGCGCAGGTAGCTGTGCGCAATGGAGTTGATGTTGCCGATGTCGGTGGACAGCATCACGTGGGCCGGCATCGCCTTTTCGAGTTCGCGCAGCACCTGGCGCGGATGCAGCCACTGCCCGCCGGAGAACGGTTTCTCGCCCTTGGCCTCCTCGATCATGTCGAGGCTGTAGGCGTCGCGCTCGTGCGTCCACTCGCCGAGCTCCTTCTCCCAGGCGTCCTTCTCGGCCTTGGTCTTCGCCGCGCGTTCGGCCTTGGTGGCGTCGCAGGCGAGCGTGCGGTTCGCCAGGCGCGCGAGCAGCGCGACCGCGGCCGCCTTCGCATCGCCGCAGATGCCGACGTCGACCTTCTTCACCAGGCCCAGCATCTTGGCATCGGCATCGATCTGCACCAGCTTCGCGTTCTTGGGCCAGTAGTCCATGCCGTACTGCGGCAGCGTGCCGAAGGGCCCGAGCCGCGTGCCGAGCGCGATCACCACATCGGCCTGTGAGATGAGCCGCATGCCGGCCTTGCTGCCCTGGTAGCCGAGCGGCCCGCACCACTGCGGATGGCTGGCCGGGAACGAATCGTTGTGCTGGTAGCTGTTCACCACCGGGCAGCCGATGCGCTCGGCCAGCGCGATGGCTTCCTTGAAGGCCTCGCCCATCACCACGCCGCCGCCGGCGATCATCACCGGGTTCTTCGCGCTGGCGATCAGGTCTGCCGCCGCGTTGAGCGCCGCCTCGCCGCCGGCACCGCGCTCGATGCGGATCGGTTTCGGGATCTCGCACTGGATCTCGCCGTAGAACAGGTCGCGCGGAATGTTCAGCTGCGTCGGCCCCATCTCGAGGATCGCGCGGTCGAACGCGCGTGCGGTGAGCTCGGCCATGCGCTTGTTGTTGTTCACGTGCGCCTGGTACTTGGTGAACTCCTGGAACATCGGCAGCTGGTGCGCCTCTTGAAAGCCGCCGAGGCCGAGCGTCATCGTGCCGGTCTCGGGCGTGATGACCACCACTGGCGAGTGCGCCCAGTAGGCGGCCGCGATCGCCGTCACCGCGTTGCTGATGCCCGGGCCGTTCTGGCCGATGATCACGCCGTGGCGGCCGCTGGCGCGTGCATAACCGTCGGCCATGTGGCCCGCACCCTGCTCGTGCACCACCGGGATCAGCCGGATGCCGGCCGGCGCGAAGATATCCATCGCATCCATGAAGGCCGAGCCCATGATGCCGAACATCGTGTCCACGCCTTGCGCGACCAGCGTTTCCACGAAAGCCTCGGACGGCGTCATCTTCTGCAGGCCCTGCACCACGGTGCGGGCGGCGAGCGGTTGGGGAGCGTTCATGGCGGGCCTTTCCAGACGGCGGGCAGCGATCGGCGCACTATAGGCAGCGCCCCGGGCAGCGTCAACTGAAATCCCGAAATCCGGGACGGCGTGTGCTCATTTCCTGGAACGCGGCTATCATCGCCCGCCATGAAGCTCGTGCGCCAGCGTTCCGACGCGGTGGAAGTCAGCGGCGATTCGCCGACGCTGCGGCTGTTTGCGCTGCTCGAAGTCATCGCGGCGCAACAGCGGCTGTTCTCTCTGCAAAGCTTGGTGGAAGACACCGGCCTGCCCAAGCCCACACTGCACCGCATGCTGCAGCAGCTCGAAGGCGCGGGCCTGGTGCAGCGCGAGAGCGACGGCCGTCACTACGCCACCGGCATGCGGCTGCGCCGTCTGGCCGAGACGCTGATGCTCAACGACACCTTCCACGGTGCGCGCCACCGCGTGCTGCGGGCACTGGTCGACGAGATCGGCGAGAGCTGCAACATCACCGCGCTCGCCGGGGCCGAGGTGGTCTACCTCGACCGCGTGGAGACGGCCGCGCCGCTGCGCTTCTATCTGCAGGCCGGCTCGCGCGTGCCGGCGCATTGCTCGGCCAGCGGCAAGGTGTTCCTGGCGCAGATGCCGCCGGCGCAGCGCGAGCGGCTGCTCGCGCATGCGCCGCTGGAGCGCTGCACGAGCCACACGATCACCGCGATGAAGGCGCTGGAGTCCGAGCTGCAGGCCGTGCGCCGCCAGGGTTATGCGCTGGACCGCGAGGAGTTCCTGCCCGGGCTCGTCTGCGTGGCCGTGCCGGTGCCGGCCGAAAACGGCCGCTCGGCGCTGTGCGTGGCGCTGCAGGCGCCGGTGATGCGGCTGCCGCTGGAGCGCGCGCTGAAGTGGTTGCCCGCGCTGCAACGGGCGGCCGAGGCGCTGGGTCGCATCGAGTCCGACGCGTCGCTGCGCGAGCCGCCGGCGCGAACCGCGAAGCCGCGCGCCCGATGAGCGGGCTGCCGTCCATGCAGCCTGACCGGCACGTGAACGTGCGCGAGGTGTTCGGCATTCACTCGCCGCTCGAGGTGATGGCCTTCGCCGAGCGCGACGAACACGTGCCCGAGATCGATACCGCCTACCGATTCGTGCCCGACGTCACACTCGCCATCCTGGCCGGCTTTGCTCGCAACCGCCGCGTGCTGGTGCAGGGCCTGCACGGCACCGGCAAGTCCACGCACATCGAACAGGTGGCCGCGCGGCTGAACTGGCCCTGCGTGCGCGTGAACCTCGACGGCCACATCAGCCGGCTCGATCTGGTGGGCAAGGACGCCGTCGTGCTGCGTGATGGCAAACAGGTCACCGAGTTCCAGGAGGGCATCGTGCCCTGGGCGTTGCAGCGGCCGGTGGCGCTGGTGTTCGACGAATACGACGCCGGCCGCCCCGACGTGATGTTCGTGATCCAGCGCGTGCTCGAGCGCGACGGCCGCTTCACGCTGCTCGACCAGAACCGCGTGCTCGCGCCGCACCCGTACTTCCGCCTGTTCGCCACCGCCAACACCGTGGGCCAGGGCGACACCAGTGGCCTCTACCACGGCGCGCAGAAGCTCAATCATGCGCAGATCGACCGCTGGAACATCGTGGCGACGCTGAACTACCTGCCGCGCGACGACGAGGTGGCGATCGTCGCCGCCCGCGTGCCGGCGCTGGC
>JAEUPI010000128.1 GCA_016790175.1 Burkholderiaceae bacterium
GGCCGAGGCGAGGCTCGAGTAGATCTCGAAGTGCATGTGCGGCCAGCGGCCCGAGTAGCAGCCGGGGAAGATCGTCGTGAACGTGACTTCGCCGTTGGCGTCGCTGACCTGCACGCCGCGCAGGAAGTTCTCGCTGGTGACGCCGGCGGAATACAACGAATAGCCGCCGTCGCGGGTGCAGTGCCACAGGTAGACCGCGTAACCCGCCAAAGTCGCGCAGCTGGACGACGTGTTCACGAGCTTCAACGTGACGGTCATCGGCACGCCAGCCGCCGTGCCGCTCGCGCTGCCGATGCTGGATCGGATGTCGCCGCGCACGATGCCCGAGAGCGTGAGCACGTTGACCACGCCAGAGGCATTGCTGTTGGTGCCATCGCCGGGATAGGGGCCGGCGGTCTCCGATGGGATCAGACTGCAACTGCCCGCGGACGATGTGCTGCCGGTGGTCGTGGTGGATGTCGAGGTCGAACCGGAGGAGGCGGTCGCATCGTCCCCGCCGCCACAGGCCTGCAGCAACCAGGGCAGGCCACCGGCCAGGGCGCCGGCCGTGAGGCCACGCAGCGCGCGACGCCGTTGTTCGAGATGCTGGCGCTCGAGCTGCAGCAGGCGATTCAGATCCTCAGCCAGACAGGCCGGATGTCGTTGCATCGAAAGACTCCCTCGCGGTCGGTGTGAGGGTGCGATCGTGGTGGTGTTGCGTTGCTCGCATGTGAAGCGCCCGTATCGAAGTGCTCGCCAGGCGTGCGCGCCTGTATCGGACCGCGCGCCGGCCGCGTCCTGCGGCTCAGGACCGGAACAGGCGCGAATACTGTGTTTCGTGCCGTGACGAGAGGATCGCGAGCATGGGCGCGAACGCCTGTCGCCGGCTGTCGGGCAGACGCAGGGCGCCATCGACTGCGGCCGGCAGCTCCGCGTTCAGCGCGTCGAGCAGGCGCTGGCCGGCGATCTGCCCCAGCGGCACGGCCTTGATGGCTGCGGCCACCATGTTCTCGACCCAGCCAACCCCGAAAGCGAGCAAGGCCTCGCGCAGCGGCGCACTGCTGTGCGCAGCGGCGAGGGCGAAGGCCACGGGCCAGCTGGGCCCCGGCCGCAGCGCCGCAGCCTCGGCCACCGCGCCCGGCGGCCGGAGGCGCTGCCGCATCCACTCCACGAGCGAGCGGCCCATCTGCAGCGTCTGCTGCGCCAGCTCGCGCGCCTCACGCGTGCGCAGCACCCAGTCGTTCAGTTCGGCCACGCGCGCGAGATCACCGCGCTGCCAGGCCTTGTACGCCTGGGCCACCACCGGCAGCTCGCCGCGCGCCAGCACGAGATGCAGCTGGTCTTGCAGCCACGCGGCGGCCTGGGCCTCGTCGGCCACACGAGCCTGCTCGATGGCGGCCTCAAGCGCCTCGCTGTAGCTGAATCCACCCACCGGCAGCGCCGGCGAAGCCAGGCGCATCAACTCGATCAGCGCGGCCGCGGTCAGGCGCGGCGCCTCGCGGGAAACCCTCGGCATCAGTGCTGGTGACCGTGGTGATCGTGACCATGGTCGTGCGGGTGCCCATGGTCGTGGTCGTGCGCGTGGTCGTGTGTATGGCCGTGTGAATGGCCGTGTGAATGGCCATGCTCGTGCCCGTGGCCAGCGGCTGCGTAGGCGCCGGTCTCGGGCTCGAAGGGCGCCGTCTCTTCGCTGACGATCAGGTGCATCTGCCGCAGCATGTCGGCGAGCACATGGTCGGGCTCGATTTTCAGGTGATCGGGCTTCAGTTCGAGCGCGACGTGCCGGTTTCCCAGGTGATAGGCCGCACGCAACAGGTCGAACGCGCTGCCATGCTCGGCGCAATGCCGCACCACCAGCACCGGCTGCGCTGCCGCCTTCACGGCGACCAGCGAGCCGTCTTCGGCCACCAGCACGTCGCCGCCGCGGACCACGGTGCCGCGCGGCAGAAAGACGCCGATCACGCGGCCGGTGGAATCGGTGGCGTCGAAGCGGCTCTTGTGGCGCACGTCCCAGTCGAGCTCGACCGTGGCGGCGCGTTTGATCAGCACGGAGGCCAGCCCACGGCCGGCAGGAATGATCTTGTGGATGGTCAGCATGGGCGCTCGATCGGCGGAGGCCGCAGTCTGACAGCTTTTCACACTGGTCTCTGGTAGCGTATGCGCGCGAACCCGACAACTATTGGAGACAAGCCATGCAGATCACGCATCTTGCCCGGCGCCTCGCCGTGCTTCTGATCGTCGCGCTGAGCGCGCCCGTGCGGGCCGCCGACTACCCTGCACCGGTGCAGGGCACCTGGATCGCGCGCGACTTCCGGTTTCACACCGGCGAAGTGATGCCCGAGTTGCGCATCCAGTACCGCACGGTGGGCGCACCCACCGGCGAACCGGTGATCGTGTTGCACGGCACCACCGGTTCGGGTGCCAGCATGCTCACGCCAGCGTATGCCGGCGAGCTGTTCGGTGCCGGTCAGCCGCTGGATGCCGGCAAGTACTTCATCATCCTGCCCGACGCCATCGGCCATGGGCAGACGGCCAAGCCGTCGGACGGGCTGCGCGCGAAGTTTCCGCGCTACAACTACGACGACATGGTGCTCGCGCAATACCGGCTCGTCACCGAGGGCCTGGGCATCAAGCATGTGCGGCTGGTCACCGGCAATTCCATGGGCGGCATGCACAGCTGGATCTGGGGCGTGAAGTACCCCGACTTCATGGACGCGCTGGCACCGATGGCGTCGCAGCCCACCGAGATGTCGAGCCGCAACTGGATGCTGCGCCGTCTGATCACCGACTCGATCCGCAACGATCCGGAGTGGAAGGGCGGCGACTACACCACGCAGCCGAAGTCGGTGCAGTTTGCCAGCGTGTTCTATGCCATCGCCACCAATGGCGGCACGCTCGCCACGCAGAAGGCCGCGCCCACGCGCGAGGCCGCCGACAAGCTGCTCGACAGCCGCCTGAAGGCGCCGTTCCGAGCCGATGCCAACGACACGCTGTACCAGTGGGACAGCTCGCGCGACTACAACCCGGCGCCGGGGCTGGAGAAGATCACCGCGGCGCTGCTGGTGATCAACGCCGCCGACGATGAACGCAACCCGCCGGAGACCGGGTTGATGGACGCCGCCCTCAAGCGGGTGAAGAACGGCCGGCTGCACCTGATTCCGGCCAGCGACGACACCTCGGGCCATGGCACCACGGGGCGCGCCAAGTTCTACAGCCAGGCGCTGCGCGAGCTGCTGCAGACCGCGCCCAGGCGCACGCCGTAGCACCGCTGCGCATCGGCGCTGCCGCGGTGGTAACCTGCCCGGCCGCGCTGTCGCGGGTCGCCCAGACGAGAGGATTGCCATGCCAGGTCTGCTGCCGGACATCGACCCCGACGGCCTGCTCGAGTATTCGGTGGTCTACACCGACCGCGCGCTGAACCACATGTCGGCGCGCTTCCAGCGCGTGATGACCGACATCTCTGGCGTGCTGAAGGAGGTGTACGCCGCGCGCTCGGCGGTGCTCGTGCCGGGCAGCGGCACCTTCGGCATGGAAGCCGTGGCGCGCCAGTTCGCCACTGGCAAGACGGTGCTCGTGATCCGCAACGGCTGGTTCAGCTACCGCTGGACGCAGATCTTCGATCAGGGCGCTATTCCCGCGCGCCAGATCGTGCTCAAGGCGCGTCCGCTGGCGCCGGGCCGGCAGCAGCCCTGGGCGCCGGCGCCGATCGACGAGGTGGTGGCCACCATCCGCGCCGAGAAACCTGCCGCGGTGTTCGCGCCGCACGTGGAAACCGCTGCCGGCATGATGCTGCCCGACGGTTACCTGAAGGCCGTGGCCGACGCCGTGCACGAGCACGGTGGTCTGTTCGTGCTCGACTGCATTGCCAGCGGCGCGATGTGGGTCGACATGCGAGCCACCGGCGTCGACGTGCTGGTCAGCGCGCCGCAGAAGGGCTGGAGCGGATCGCCCTGCTGCGCGATGGTGATGCTCTCCGAGCATGGTCGGAAGATGATCGACGGCACCACGAGCACCAGCTTCGCGGCGGACCTCAGGAAGTGGCTGCAGATCATGGAGACCTACGAAGGCGGCGGCCATGCCTACCACACGACGATGCCCACCGACGCGCTCGCGCGCACGCGCGACGTGATGCTCGAGACGCGTGCCTTCGGTTTCGCGAAGCTGCGCGATCAGCAGCAGCAAATCGGCCAGCGGGTGCGCGCGATGTTCGCGCGCCACGGCATCAGGAGCGTCGCCGCCGAGGGCTTCCAGGCCCCGGGCGTGGTCGTCAGCTTCACCGACGACGACGGCCTGCACAGCGCCAGGGCCTTCATCGCCGAGGGCCTGCAGACGGCCTCGGGCGTGCCGCTGATGTGCGACGAGGGCGCCGACTTCAAGACCTTCCGCGTGGGCCTGTTCGGGCTGGAGAAGCTCGACCACGTGGAGCGCTCGGTGGCGAACCTGGAGCAGGCGCTGGTGCGCATTCTCAGCAAGGGGGCGAAGAGCGCGGCATAGTTGGTGCCGTCGTGCGCCGCGGCCGGCGCAGCCGGCTTGCGGCGGCGGGGGCGAACCGGTAGTATTACGTCCGTTATAACCTCGAACAGGCCTGCCATGACCGCGCTCAAGCTCACGCAGATCGGCAACTCCGTGGGGTTGGTCCTGCCCAAGGAGGTGCTCGCGCGTCTGAAGCTCGGCAAGGGCGACACCGTGTATGTCACTGATGCCGTCAACGGCGTGACGCTGACGCCCTACGACCCCACGCTGGGCGAGCAGCTCGAGCGCGGCCGCGAGTTCATGCAGGAGTTCCGCGACACCTTCCACCAGCTCGCGAAGTGAAGCGCTGGTTCTGGGTCGACAAGCGGGCCTTGCTGCTGTTGCATGACGAGAGCCTGGCCGAGCATGGCGGCGCTGCAGGGTTGCGAGACGAAGGATTGCTCGATTCCGCGCTCGCCAGACCGCTGAATCTGGCCGCCTGTGGCGAGCCCGACGTCTGCGCACTCGCGGCGTCCTACGGCGTCGGACAGGCGAAGAACCATCCGTTCGTCGACGGCAACAAGCGCGTCGCGTTCCTCGCTGTCGGCATGTTCCTGGCCATGAACGGCAAGCGCTTGATCGCCACTCAGCTCGACGCCACGCGCACCATGCTGAATGTGGCTGCCGGCAGCGTCGGTGAGGACGCGCTCGCGCAGTGGCTGCGCGAGCACACGATCCGCCGCGTACAGCGCTCCTAGAAGAGAAAGTACCGCTGCGCCATCGGCAGCGCCTTTGCCGGCTCGCAGGTGAGCAGCTGGCCGTCGGCGCGCACGGTGTAGGTGTGCGGGTCGATCTCCATCTTCGGCAGCGCGGCGTTGTGCACCATATGGCGCTTGCTCACCGCGCGGCAGCCCTTGACCGCCGAAATCTGCTTGTGCAGGCCATAGGCCTCGGCGATACCGAGCTGCAGCGAAGCCTGGCTGACGAAGCTGATCGACGTGCGCCCGATTGCGCCGCCGAAGGCACCGAACATCGGCCGGTAGTGCACCGGCTGCGGCGTGGGGATGCTGGCATTGGGATCGCCCATGGCTGCGGCGGCGATGAAGCCGCCTTTCAGGATCAAGCTCGGCTTCACGCCGAACATCGCCGGCTTCCACAGCACCAGATCGGCCCACTTGCCGACGTCGATCGACCCCACCTCGTGCGCGAGGCCGTTGGCGATCGCCGGGTTGATCGTGTACTTGGCGACGTAGCGCTTGACGCGGCCGTTGTCGTGCCGTGCAGGGTCTCCCGGCAGCGCGCCGCGTTGCGCCTTCATCTTGTGCGCCGTCTGCCAGGTGCGGATGATCACCTCGCCGACGCGACCCATCGCCTGGCTGTCGCTGCTCATCATGCTGATCGCGCCCAGGTCGTGCAGCACATCCTCCGCGGCGATCGTCTCGCGGCGGATGCGGCTCTCGGCAAAGGCCAGGTCCTCGGCGATGCCGGCGTCGAGGTGGTGGCACACCATCAGCATGTCGAGGTGCTCGTCGACGGTGTTCACCGTGTACGGCATCGTCGGGTTGGTCGAACTGGGCAGGAAGTTGGCCTCGCCCACCACGCGCAGGATGTCGGGCGCATGGCCGCCGCCCGCGCCCTCGGTGTGGAACGCGCACAGCGTGCGGCCGTTGGTGGCACGGATGGTGTCCTCGACGAAGCCGCTCTCGTTGAGCGTGTCGCTGTGGATCGACACCTGCGTGTCGGTGGCTTCCGCCACGTCGAGGCAGCAATCGATCGCGCTCGGCGTCGTGCCCCAGTCCTCGTGCAGCTTCAGGCCCACCGCGCCGGCGTCGATCTGCTGGCGCAGGGCCTCGGGCCGGCTTGCGTTGCCCTTGCCGAGGAAGCCCAGATTCATCGGAAAGGCATCGGCCGCCTGCAGCATGCGCGCGATGTGGTCGGGCCCGGGCGTGCAGGTGGTGGCGAAGGTGCCGGTGGCCGGCCCGGTGCCGCCACCGAACATCGTGGTGACGCCGCTCATCAGCGCCTCGTCGATCTGCTGCGGGCAGATGAAGTGGATGTGGCTGTCGATGCCACCGGCCGTGACGATCAGGCCCTCGCCCGCAATGATCTCGGTGCCCGGACCGATCACGATGTCGACGCCCGGTTGCACATCGGGGTTGCCGGCCTTGCCGATGCCGGCGATGCGCGAGCGCTTGATGCCGATGTCGGCCTTCACGATGCCCCAGTGGTCGACGATCAGCGCGTTGGTGATCACGCAGTCGGCGGCCTCGTGTGCACCGGGGCCGTTGACCGCCTGGCTCTGGCCCATGCCGTCGCGGATGGTCTTGCCGCCGCCGAACTTCACCTCTTCGCCGTAGCCGCCGGCGCGCAGCGTGAAGTCCTGTTCGACCTCGACGACCAAGGCGGTGTCGGCCAGACGCAGCCGGTCGCCCACCGTGGGGCCGAACATCTCGGCATAGGCGCGGCGCGGAATCGTCGCCATGTTCAGAGCTTTCCTTGCACGAGCGCGCGGAAACCGAACACGGTGCGCGTGCCGGCATAGTCCACCAATTCCACCGTGCGCTGCTGCCCGGGCTCGAAACGCACGGCCGTGCCCGAGGCGATGTTCAGGCGCATGCCGCGCGCGGCTTTGCGGTCGAACTTCAGTGCTGCATTGGTCTCGGCGAAGTGGTAGTGCGAGCCGACCTGGATCGGCCGGTCTCCGCTGTTTTCCACCACCAGCGTTGCCGTGCGGCGATCAGGATTCAGCGGGTGATCACCGGCGTCGGTGAAGAGTTCTCCTGGAATCATCGCGCGCTCACTTGCGGCGTGCGATCCAGATCGCACCCGCCACCACGGCGGCGAGCACGATGAAACCGAGGCTGTCGCTCGCGTGCCAGTGCGGGCCGGCGAGGCCGTGGCCTTCGTGAGCATGGGCAGCGGCGGCGAGCAGCGTCGCCATCAGGGCAGCGGTGGTTTTCACGAGATCGACTCCTGGCGGGGGTGTGTTCAAACGATGGGTTGGTGGACCGTCACCAGTTTCGTGCCGTCGGGAAACGTGGCCTCGACCTGGATCTCGGGAATCATCTCGGCCACGCCGTCCATCACGTCGGAGCGGCCGAGCACGGTCTTGCCCTCGCTCATCAATTGCGCGACCGACTTGCCGTCGCGTGCGCCCTCGAGGATCGCGGCCGTGATCAGTGCAGTCGCCTCGGGCAGATTGAGCTTGAGGCCGCGGGCGCGGCGTCGTTCGGCAAGCAGCGAGGCCGTGAAGATCAGCAGCTTGTCCTTCTCGCGGGGTGTGAGGTCCATCGTCGTTGCGGCTTCTCGTGGCGGGCGGTTCGTGCGGGCCGGATTGTGCCAACGAAGTGCAAGCCGCATGCCATGCACCGCGCCGGGGCCTGCGCGTTGTACGCGCGTGCGGCGCACCACCAACGCACGCCAACGCCCTGTTGTGGTGCTGTCGATTGCCGCCTTTGCGTGGGACAGTGCGGTGGTGCGCACTGGCATGCCGCTTGCAGATCCGCAGCCCGAGGATCACACGCCCTGCCTCGGGCCATTCAACTCAACTGGAGAAGCAAGCATGGATCGTCGTTTCGCGCTCAAGGCGGTGAGCGCTGCCGTCGCGTTGTCGGGGGCGCTGATGGCGCCGGCCTACGCTCAAGAGACCATCAAGGTGGGAGTGCTGCACTCGCTGTCGGGCACGATGGCGATCTCGGAGACCGTGCTGAAGGACACCGTGCTGATGGCGATCGACGAGATCAACGCCAAGGGTGGCGTGCTCGGCAAGAAGCTCGAGCCGGTGGTGGTGGATCCGGCGTCGAACTGGCCGCTGTTCGCCGAGAAGGCGCGCCAGCTGATCAGCAAGGACAAGGTGGTCGCCACCTTCGGCTGCTGGACCAGCGTGTCGCGCAAGAGCGTGCTGCCGGTCTACGAGGAGCTGAACTCGCTGCTGTTCTACCCGGTGCAGTACGAGGGTGAAGAGCTCTCCAAGAACGTGTTCTACACCGGCGCCGCGCCGAACCAGCAGGCCATTCCCGCGGTTGAGTACCTGATGAGCAAAGACGGCGGCTCGGCCAAGCGCTGGGTGCTGCTGGGCACCGACTACGTGTACCCGCGCACCACCAACAAGATCCTGCGCGCGTTCCTGAAAAGCAAGGGCGTCGCCGAGGCCGACATCATGGAGGAGTACACCCCGTTCGGACACTCCGACTACCAGAGCATCATCGCGAAGATCAAGAAGTTCTCTTCCGAGGGAAAGAAGACCGCGGTGGTCTCCACCATCAACGGCGACTCCAACGTGCCGTTCTCCAAGGAGCTCGGCAACCAGGGCCTGAAGGCCACCGACGTGCCGGTGGTGGCGTTCTCGGTGGGTGAGGAAGAGCTGCGCGGCGTGGACACCAAGCCGCTGGTGGGCCACCTGGCGGCGTGGAACTACTTCCAGTCGATCAAGAACCCGACCAACGACGCCTTCATCAAGAAGTGGAGCGACTACGCCAAGGCCAAGGGCATCGCCGGCCACAAGGACAAGCCGCTCACCAACGACCCGATGGAGGCCACCTACATCGGCATCATGATGTGGAAGCAGGCGGTCGAGAAGG
>JAEUPI010000071.1 GCA_016790175.1 Burkholderiaceae bacterium
TGCCGCACGCGGGCGCGCCCTGTCGTCTTCGTCTGCTTCAACTTCGCTGGTGCCGACGGCGAGACTCGAACTCGCACAGCTTTCGCCACTACCCCCTCAAGATAGCGTGTCTACCAATTTCACCACGTCGGCACGACGTCACTGGCTTGTCGTACGACCCTGCTTCGCATGAGCAACGGCCGGGCAGGATCGCGCGAAATTCTAGCCCCAATCACTTGGTGGGAATCGCCGGTGACGACGCTGCCCCAGCCACCGGCGTGGCCGACGCGCCGCTGGCCGGGCCGGCACTGGCGGCCGGCGCCGCAGGAACCGCCGGAACCGCCGCCGGGATGGCGCCGGGGATGGCCGACGGAATGCCGCCAGTACCGCCCGTGCCGGCTGCGCTGCCTGCCGCGCTGGCCGCTGTCGCGGGCCGATCGAGCACGCTGCCGCTTTCGGCACGCTTGCCGCCGCTACCGATGTAGGCCAGCACCAGCGTGCAGATGAAGAACACGGTGGCGGCCACCGCGGTGGACCGCGACAGGAAGTTCGCGCTGCCGGTGGCCCCGAACAGGCTGCCCGAGGCACCGCTGCCGAACGAGGCACCCATGTCGGCGCCCTTGCCGTGCTGAACGAGCACGAGGCCGATCATCGCCAGCGCCGAGAGCAGCTGGATGGCGAGGACCAGCGTCAACCAGAATTGCATGATCGAGAAGCTCCTGAGGGATTTGTTCGTGGCACGCGCGCTCAGCCGGCGGCGCGGCAGATGGCGATGAAGTCGGCGGCCTTCAGCGACGCGCCACCGATCAGCCCGCCATCGATGTCGGCCATGCCGAACAGCGCCTGGGCGTTGTCGGCCTTCACGCTGCCGCCGTAGAGGATGCGCATGCGGTCGCCGCGGCCGGTGGCGGCGTGCAGCTGGGCGCGCAGCACGGCATGCACGGCCTGCGCCTGGTCGGGCGTGGCCGTGCGGCCGGTGCCGATGGCCCACACCGGCTCGTAGGCCACCACCATCTCGGCGGCGCAATGGGCCAGCGTGTGGATCACCGCCGACAACTGGCGCTTGACCACCGCTTCGGTCTCGCCGGCATCGCGCTGCGCGAGCGTCTCGCCCACGCACACGATGGGCGTCACGCCGCGCCCGAGCGCGGCCTGCGCCTTGGCAGCGACCAGTTCGTCGTTTTCGGCGTGGTAGGCGCGCCGTTCGCTGTGCCCGACGATCGCGTAGCGGCAGCCCAGCTCCTGCAGCATCGGCGCCGAGATCTCACCGGTGTAGGCGCCCTGGTCGTGCGGCGACACGTCCTGCGCGCCCCAGCGCACATCGGTGCCGGCCAGCTGCGCGGCCGCTTCGCCGAGGTACACGAAGGGCACGCACACGGCCACGTCGCACCCGTAGGGCCGCGCGCCGGCCACCGCCGCCAGCAGCTCGGCATTGGCCGGCCGGCTGCCGTGCATCTTCCAGTTGCCCACCACCAGCTTGCGTCGCATTGTGTTGTCCACCGTCGCGGCCCTCACCAGGTGAGGACGATCTTGCCCACGTGCGTGCTGCTCTCCATGAGGGCGTGCGCCGCGGCCGCCTCGGCGGCCGGGAACACCCGGTGCACCACCGGCTTGATGCGGCCGGCGGCCACCAGAGGCCACACGCGTTCACGCAGCTCGCGCGCCAGCGCCGCCTTGTAGGCGATGGAGCGCGGGCGCAGTGTCGAGCCGGTGATCGACAGGCGCTTGCGCAGCACGAGGCCGGCGTCGACGCGGCTGTCGATGCCGCCTTGCACGGCGATCAGCGCCAGCCGGCCGTCATCGGCCATGCATTGCAGCTCGCGCTCGATGTAGGGGCCGCCCACCATGTCGAGCACGACATGCACGCCCTTGCCGCCGGTCAGGCGGCTGACCTCGGCGACGAAGTCCTGCGTGCGGTAGTTGATGGCGTGATCGGCCCCCAGCTCCAGGCAGGCGCCGCACTTGTCGTCGCTGCCCGCCGTGACGATGACGCTGCTGCCGAAGGCCTTGGCCAGCTGGATGGCGGTGACCCCGATGCCGCTGGAGCCGCCTTGCACGAGCAGGGTCTCGCCCGGCTGCAGCCGGGCGATCGAGAACACGTTCTGCCACACGGTGAAGAAGGTCTCCGGCAGGCTCGCCGCCTCGACCATCGAAAGGCCCGGCGGCACCGGCAGGCACTGGCCCACCGGCGCCACGCAGCGCTGGGCATAACCGCCGCCGGCCACCAGTGCGCACACCGCGTCGCCCACCTTCAGCCCGGCAGCTGCCAGGTCGGCCGCGGCGCCCGCGGCCACCGTGCCCGCGATCTCGAGGCCCGGCAGGTCGGAGACGCCCGGCGGCATCGGGTACAGGCCCTTGCGCTGCAGGACATCGGGGCGGTTCACGCCCGAGGCCTGCACGGCCACGAGAACCTCACCCGCGGCCGGCACCGGCTCCGGCCGCTCCACTGGCACCAGCACCTCGGGCGGACCGAAGCGCGTGATCTCGATCGCGCGCATGGCGGCTGCGCCTCAGCCCTGGCCGCCCTGCGCGGGCGGCGTGCCGCTGCCCTGGCCGGCGGCAGCGCCCTCGGCACCGGCCTCGGTGGCGGCGGCACCCTGCGCACCGTCCTCGCGCGGCGGACGGTCGGCGCGCTCTTCGCGCGGGCCGCGGTCATCGCGTGGCGGACGATCCTCACGATCGCGGCGCGGGCGGTCGCCACGGTCACCGCGCGGCCCACGGTCGCGGTCGCCCCACTCCCGGCGCGGCGGACGGTCGTCCTCGACGGTGCCTTCGGGCCGCTCCAGCAGCGCCTTCATGCTGAGCTTGATGCGACCCTTCTCGTCGGTCTCCAGCACCTTGACCTTCACCACCTGACCCTCGGAGAGGAAGTCGGTCACCTTCTCCACGCGCTGGTGCGCGATCTGGCTGATGTGCAGCAGGCCGTCCTTGCCGGGCAGGATCTGCACCAGCGCGCCGAAGTCGAGGATCTTGGTGATCGGGCCTTCGTAGACCTTCCCGATCTCGGCCTCGGCGGTGATGTCCTCGATGCGCTTCCTGGCGAACGCGGCGCGGTCGGAATCGGTGCTGGCAATGGTGATGGTGCCGTCTTCGGCGATGTCGATCGTGCAGCCGGTCTCTTCGGTCAGCGCGCGGATGGTGGCACCGCCCTTGCCGATCACGTCGCGGATCTTCTCCGGGTTGATCTTCATCGTGTACAGGCGCGGCGCGAACTGGCTGACCTCGGCCTTGGCCGAGCCCATCGCCTCCTGCATCTTGCCCAGGATGTGCAGCCGCGCCTCCTTGGCCTGTGCCAGCGCGACCTGCATGATCTCTTTCGTGATGCCCTGGATCTTGATGTCCATCTGCAGCGCGGTGATGCCGGTGCCGGTGCCGGCGACCTTGAAGTCCATGTCGCCGAGGTGATCCTCGTCGCCAAGAATGTCGGTCAGCACGGCGAAGCGGTTCGCTTCCTTGATCAGGCCCATCGCGATGCCGGCCACATGGGCCTTCATCGGCACGCCGGCGTCCATCAGCGCCAGGCAGCCACCGCACACCGAGGCCATCGACGACGAGCCGTTGCTCTCGGTGATCTCCGAGACCACGCGGATCGAGTACGGAAAATCTTCCTTGGTCGGCAGGCAGGCCACCAGCGCCCGCTTGGCCAGCCGGCCATGGCCGATCTCGCGCCGCTTGGGGCTGCCGACCCGCCCGGTCTCGCCGGTGGCGAACGGCGGCATGTTGTAGTGGAGCATGAAGCGCTCTTCGAACTCGCCGGCCAGCGCATCGATGCGCTGTGCGTCGCGCTCGGTGCCGAGCGTGGCAGCCACCAGCGCCTGCGTCTCGCCGCGGGTGAACAGCGCCGAGCCGTGGGCGCGCGGCAGCACGCCGGCGCGGATCTCGATGGGCCGCACCGTGCGGGTGTCGCGGCCGTCGATGCGCGGCTCGCCGGCGAGGATCTGGCCGCGAACGATGCGGGCCTCGATCTCGAACAACAGCGACTCGACCTTGACTTCGTCGAAGTCCACGTTGTCGGCCTTTAATCCGTCCTTGACCGCTGCGTAGGCTTCGCGACAGGCCTGGGTGCGGGCCTGCTTGCTGCGGATCTGGTAGGCGGCACGCAGCTTCTCTTCGCCGAGCGCGCCAACCTTGGCGATGAACGGCTCGTCCTTGGCCGGCGCCTGCCAGTCCCAGGCCGGCTTGCCGGCATCGCGCACGAGATCGTGGATGGCTTCGATGGCCACCTTGCCCTGGTCGTGGCCGTAGACCACCGCACCGAGCATCACCTCTTCCGACAGCTGGTCGGCCTCGGACTCCACCATCAGCACGGCGGATTCGGTGCCGGCGACCACCAGGTCGAGCTTCGAGTCGGCGAGTTGCGTCTTGCCGGGATTGAGCACGTACTGGCCGTTGACGTAGCCCACGCGCGCGGCACCGATCGGCCCGTTGAATGGAATGCCGCTGATCGCCAGCGCGGCCGAGGCACCGATCATCGCCGCGATGTCGGCCTGCACCTCGGGGTTCAGGCTCAGCACGTGCACGACGACCTGCACTTCATTGAAGAAGCCGTCGGGAAACAACGGGCGGATCGGACGGTCGATCAGGCGCGAGGTCAGCGTTTCGAGCTCGCTCGGACGGCCCTCGCGCTTGAAGAAGCTGCCGGGGATCTTGCCGGCGGCGTAGGTCTTCTCGATGTAGTCGACTGTCAGCGGGAAGAAGTCCTGACCCGGCTTGGCCTTCTTGGCCGCGACGACGGTGGCCAGCACCACGGTGTCCTCGATGTTGACCAGCACGGCACCGGAGGACTGGCGGGCAATCTCGCCGGTTTCGAGGGTGACCTGGTGCGGCCCCCATTGGAAGGTCTTCGTGACCTTGTTGAACATGCTCATTTGTTGTGCTCCATGGGCATGGGGCGCGCCAGGCTCGGCGGCGCGCAAACCGGGAGCGAACACGACCAGCGGCGCGATGCCATTCCAGCGCGGCTCGCCATGCGAGCCTCGGTGGAATGACACAGCAGCGCCAAGTGGGGTGCCTCGCTCCGAGGGTCGGAGCCGGCCGGGCCTGCGATGCCCGGTGCGACTCCAAAATTACTCGCGCCTACTTGCGCAGACCGAGCTTCTGGATCAGCGCCGAGTAACGCTCGGCGTCCTTGTTCTTCAGATAGTCGAGCAGCTTGCGGCGCCGGCTCACCATGCGCAGCAGACCACGACGACCGTGATGGTCCTTCAGGTGGGTCTTGAAGTGTGGGGTCAGTTCGTTGATGCGCGCCGTCAGCAGCGCGACCTGAACTTCGGGGGAGCCGGTGTCGCCAGCCTTGCGAGCGCTGGACTTGACGATTTCGGACTTCTGGGTTTGAGCCAGACTCATGAACGATTTCCTCATGCGTGAAACCGCGGCGGCCTGGCGTGGCCCTGTGCGGTTTCGGTGTGGACTTGCGGTCGCCGGTGAAACCGACCGGCGCCGTGCGACTGACCCGACCGTCCAGCCGGGCAAAGACCGGCGATTATAGCTTCAGTGCCTGTGACAGCCGCTGCACACCCAGGCGCAGCCGTTGCGGCTCGCGAGAGGCGAAGCACCAGCGCAGCCAGCCCTCACCCTCGGGGCCGAATGCCAGGCCGGGGGCCAGGCCAAGCCCATGCTCGGCGACCAACCGCTTGGCCAACGCCAGCGAGTCGGTCTGGCCCTCGATGCGCAGGAACGCATACAGCCCACCTTGCGGTACCGCCACCGTCACGCCGGGCAGCGCCTGGAGCTCGCTCAGCAACAGGTCACGGCACGCCTTGAGTCGCGCGACCAGCGCCGGCACGAAGTCGTCAGCCATCGACAGCGCCGCCAGGCCTGCGCGCTGCACGAACTCGGGCGCACAGGACGTGTTGAACTCGATCAGCTTGGCGATCTGCACGATCGCCGGCGCCGGCGCGACCATCCAGCCCAGGCGCCAGCCGGTCATCAGAAAGCTCTTGCTGAAACTGTGAACCACGATCAACCGGTCGTCGGGCGTGCTGATGTCCAGAAAGCTCGGCGCGCAGTTGCCGGGTCCGAACCACATGCGTTCGTAGACTTCGTCGGCCACCAGCCAGGTGCCGGTCTTTCGGCAGTGGTCAAGCAGCGCGACCTGTTCGTCTCGTGTCAGCGTCCAGCCCGTGGGGTTGTTCGGCGAGTTGACCAGCAGCACCTTGGTGCGCGACGTCACCGCGTCGAGCATGGCCTGCACGTCCATGTGCCACACGCCGCGGGCGTCGGGTCTGAGCCCGATGCGACGCACCTGCGCGCCCATCATCGTCGGCTGCTGGGTCAAATTCGGCCAGACGGGCACCACAGCCACGACTTCGTCGTCGGCGCCGGCCAGCAACTCGGTGGCCAGCATCAGCGCGTTGACCCCTGAGGACGTGACCGCAAATCGGTCGAATCCGATCGGGCCGTGCAGCTTGCGCGTGTAGTCCACCAGCGCCTCGCGCAGCTCCTGCAGCCCCAGGTTGTGGCCGTAGAAGGTCTCACCGCGATTCAAAGACGCCACCGCGGCATCGCTGATCGCCCGGGGGGTGACCTCGTCGCTCTCGCCGAACCAGAAGGCCAGCACATCCGGATTCTTCAGCGACGCATTGGCCACCTCGCGGATCCGCGAGCTGGTCATGGCCATCACGATGTCACGCATGCGGTCTCCGCGGAAGTCAGCACCGATTGTCCGCGGTTTCGAGCGCAGGCCTCAGCCGAGTCGCAGTTCCTCGAGCGGCCAGCGAGGCCGCACGTCGAAGGCATAGCCTGCATCACAGGCGTTCGCGTCGCGTTGCAGCCGCATGGCGGCGGCAAGGGCGATCATCGCGCCGTTGTCGGTGCACAGAGCCAATTCCGGGAAGTGCAGCTGCGTGCCGCTGCGTCGGCAAGCCTGTGTCAGGCGCTCTCGCAGAACACGGTTCGCACCGACGCCTCCGGCCACCACCAGGCGCGACAGCCCGGATCGTTCAATTGCCCGTTCGCACTTGGCGACGAGCACATCGACGATGGCAGCCTGCGTCGACGCAGCGAGATCGGCGAGCTGTCGCGGCGACGGTGAGTCGCCGAGCTTGCGCCGCTGAGTCCAGACTGCCGTCTTCAGGCCGGCGAATGAAAAGTCGAGGTCCCCGCTATGCAACAGCGGTCGTGGCAGCGCAAAGGCACGCGCGTCGCCCTGTTCGGCCAGGCGCGCCAACTCGGGTCCGCCGGGATAGGGCAGCCCCAGCGTCTTGGCGCTCTTGTCGAATGCTTCGCCGGCCGCATCGTCGATCGTCTCGCCCAGCAGTTCGTAGTGCCCCACGTCGCGGACCCGCATCAACTGTGTGTGCCCGCCCGACACCAGCAATGCGAGAAACGGAAACAACGGCGGATCGGCAGAAAGAAAGGGCGACAGCAGGTGCCCCTCCAGGTGATGAACGCCCATCGCCGGACGGCCGAGCGCTGCAGCGAGCGCACAAGCCATGCCGGCCCCCACGAGCAGTGCCCCAGCCAAACCAGGGCCACGGGTAAATGCGATGACATCGATCGCGTGCCGGTCCACGCCGGCTTCGTGCAGCACCTGATCGGCAAGCGGCACGACGCGCCGGATGTGGTCCCTCGACGCGAGTTCCGGAACGACGCCGCCGTAGTCGCGATGCATTTGCGCCTGGCTATGCAGAGCATTGGCCAGCAGCCGTGGCGTTGCCGCACCAACCGCCTCCACCAATGCAACACCGGTCTCGTCGCACGAGGATTCGATGCCCAACACCTTCATTCGGGTCAGTGTATCGGGACGTATCACGGCCCGATTCACAGCCTGCGGACTTGCAATACGTCACATGGCCGCACCGGAGATACCCGGAATGTTGCCCACAGGGCTTGTTGCACTGGACCCCGCGGCTTACCCTTGCCACCCGGTCGGTCTGAATAGAGGGTGCAGAACGGCCTGTTCTACGCAGTCGTCGGGATCATGAAACAGTACAAGCTCACCGGTTGGCCAGAACTGCCAGCGAACTATCACAAGATCGCCTATCGGCGCATGCTGAGCGACATGTCCCACCGATACGTGTCGGTGTCGCAATTGTGCGAGAGCAGCGGCGTGTCGAAGCTCGAAGTGCGGGTGTTCCTGCAGATGCTGGTCGAGCGTGGTCTGGTGCTGGAGCGCGACGAATTGCCCGAGAACGGACTGCTCGGGCCGTTGGGCGGTTGGATCCGCCGTACGCTGCAAGGCGACCCGATCGTGCGCTGAGCGGCTCCGCCGTTGAGTTCCCGTCGGTCGGCCCGCAACAGCGGGCCTTCTTCTTTCCGCGACTCAGCGCGACTCCTTCGCATAGTTGATCGAGTACTTCGGTATCTCGATCGTGACGTCACGATTTGACAGGATCGCCTGGCAGGACAGGCGGGACGTCGCCGTC
Organism: Burkholderiaceae bacterium; assembly: GCA_016790175.1. Classification (GTDB taxonomy): domain Bacteria; phylum Pseudomonadota; class Gammaproteobacteria; order Burkholderiales; family Burkholderiaceae_C; genus JAEUPI01. The sequence goes on from JAEUPI010000071.1 coordinate 8,346, forward strand.
AACCCCCACGCACGATCGAGCAGGTCTTCCTCGGACTCGTCCATTTCGCCCAGCGACTCGAAGCCTTCGCGCACGACCACATGGCAGGTCGTGCATGCGCAACTCATCTCGCAGGCGTGTTCAATCGGCACGTCGTTCTCGAGCATCGCCTCGCACAGCGAGGTGCCGCTGGCCGCTTCGATCGTCCGGCCCTGTGGGCAGTATTCGGGATGCGGCAGGATGCGGATCGTCGGCATGATCAGACCTCGTCGACCCGCCGGCCGGTGAGCGCCGCCCGAATGCCGCGATTCATGCGCGCAGCCGCGAAGGCTTCGGTCGCGTCGGCCAGCGCATCGACAGCTGCCTGAATCGCCTTCGCCTCGGAGCCCGACACCGCGCGCGCGAGTTCCTGCATCCGGCCCTCGATACGGTCCGCGCTGTCGCGACTCAGTAAATCGGCGTCAGCCGTCAGCGCCGCGCGCGTGGCCAGCAGAAGGCGTTCGGCTTCGACGCGGGCCTCCAGCAGCGCTCGGGCCTGCATGTCGACATCGGCCGTGGCAAAACCCTCCCGCAACATGCGGGCGATCTCGTCGTCGCCGAGCCCGTAGCTCGGCTTCACCGTGACCGCGGCTTCCACACCCGAGATCTGCTCGCGTGCCGACACGCTCAACAAGCCGTCGGCATCGACCTCGAACGCGACGCGGATGCGAGCGGCGCCGGCCACCATCGGCGGAATTCCCCGCAGCTCGAATCGCGCAAGCGATCGGCAGTCGCGCACCAGCTCGCGTTCGCCTTGGACCACGTGGATGGCCATGGCCGTCTGGCCGTCCTTGAACGTCGTGAAATCCTGCGCCTTGGCCACAGGAATCGTGGTGTTGCGCTCGATGATGCGCTCCACCAGCCCACCCATGGTCTCCAGCCCCAGCGACAGCGGAATCACGTCGAGCAGCAGCAGTTCGCCGTCGCGTGAGTTTCCCGCCAGCGCGTTGGCCTGAATGGCGGCGCCGATCGCGACCACCTGGTCGGGATCGAGGTCGGTCAGCGGCTCGCGACCGAACGTCTCGGCCACGGCCCGACGCACGTTGGGCATGCGTGTCGAGCCGCCGACCAGCACAACGCCCTGCAATTCCTCACGCCCAAGCCGCGCATCGCGCAGCACCTTGCGCAACACGGCCTGCGTGCGCTCCACCAGTGGGCGCGTCAGCTGCGCGAACTGAGCCTGCGTGATGCGAAGCTCGATTTCACCGCCCTGCAACCTGGCGCGCAATGACGTCTCCGACGCTGCGCTCAGCGCCTCTTTCGCCACGCGGGCAGCGGTGAGCAACGTGCGCTTGTCGTGGGCGCTGACCGCGATCACGCCGAGCTGCGTGGCCGCCCAGGCGGCCAGTGCGCGATCGAAATCGTCACCGCCTAGCGCCGAATCGCCACCGGTCGCCACGACTTCGAAGACGCCGCGCGACAGCCGCAGCAACGACACGTCGAAGGTGCCCCCGCCCAGGTCGTAGATGGCATACAAGCCCTCGCTGCCGGTATCGAGCCCGTACGCGAGTGCTGCAGCCGTTGGTTCATTGACCAATCGCAGCACCTTCAACCCGGCCAGTCGTGCGGCATCCTTCGTGGCCTGCCGCTGGGCGTCGTCGAAATATGCCGGCACGGTGATCACCGCGCCATAGATCTCGTCGCCGAAGGTGTCTTCGGCCCGCTGGCGCAGCGACGCCAGGATCTCCGCGGACACCTCGACAGGCGATTTGCTGCCTTCGCGCGTGAGCACGTGCACCATGCCGGCACCGTCCTCCAGGTGGTAGGGCAACCGGTTCGCATCCACCAGGTCGGCCAGCTTGCGGCCCATGAAACGCTTGACCGAGGCAATCGTGTTCTCGGCGTCGTCGGCCTGGGCAGCGACCGCGTCGTCTCCGATCTGGCGACCGCCGTCGGGCGCATAACGCACCACCGAGGGCAACAGAACCCGTCCGTGCTCATCGGGCAGGCACTCCGCATGGCCATGGCGGACCGCCGCGACGAGCGAGTTGGTGGTGCCCAGGTCGATGCCGATCGCCACACGTCGGGCGTGCGGGTCGGGGCTCTGACCCGGCTCGGATATCTGCAGCAGTGCCACGACCGTTCAGGCCTCCAGGGCCTCCAGTCGTCGGTGCACGTCATCGAGGAACCGATCGACGAACATCAGGCTGCGCACACGGGCGGAGGCCGAGGCGGCATCGGCTCGATCGTCGAGATCGATTCGAAGATCGTCGAGCAGGCCCTTTCGATGTTGCTCCACCTCGCTCTGAAGCCCGCGCACTGCCAGCCCGTCGGCGGCCTCCTCGAGTGCCTCGCGCCACTGCATCTGCTGCATCAGGAACTCGCGCGGCATTGCCGCGTTGTCATGTCTGTCGATCACCACGCCCGCCAGCTGGCACAACAGAGCGGCGCGTTCGACCGGATCCTTCAGCCGTCGATAGGCTTCGTTGACGCGCATGGCCCACTGCATGGCCACGCGCTGCGCCGCCGCACCTTCGACTGCGAAGCGATCTGGGTGGACCTGTGCCTGCACCGCGCGCCAGCGCTCGTCGAGCTCGCGCCGCTCCAACGCAAAGCGGCGTGGCAGCCCGAACAGCTCGAAATCATCGCTGTCGATCTTCAATCAGACACGGAAGGACTCGCCGCAACCGCAGCGGTCCTTCTCCTTCGGGTTGTGAAACTTGAAGCCTTCATTGAGGCCTTCGCGAACGTAGTCCAGCTGCGTGCCGTCGATGTAGGGCAGGCTCTTCGGATCGATCAGCACCTTCACGCCATGGGCCTCGAACACCACGTCCTCGGGCGCGACGTCGTCGGCGTACTCGAGCTTGTAGGCCAGGCCCGAGCAGCCCGTGGTCTTGACGCCCAGGCGCACGCCAACGCCCTTGCCGCGTTTGCCCAGATAGCGGGTCACATGGCGGGCTGCCGCCTCGGTCAGGGTCACGGCCATGGCGAAATCATTCCGCCTGCGCCGTCTGCCCGTGACGCGCCTTGTAGTCGTCGACGGCGGCCTTGATCGCGTCTTCCGCGAGGATCGAGCAGTGAATCTTCACGGGCGGCAACGCCAGCTCCTCGGCAATCTGCGTGTTCTTGATCGTCATCGCCTGATCGAGCGACTTGCCCTTGACCCATTCGGTGACCAGCGAGCTCGAGGCGATGGCCGAGCCGCAGCCGTAGGTCTTGAACCGTGCGTCCTCGATCAGGCCGGTTTCCGGATTCACCTTGATCTGCAGCTTCATCACGTCGCCGCAGGCCGGCGCGCCGACCATGCCGGTACCCACCGTTTCGTCACCCTTGTCGAACGAGCCGACGTTGCGGGGGTTTTCGTAGTGGTCGATCACCTTGTCGCTGTATGCCATGTCCGTACTCCTGAAACGTTCAGTGAGCTGCCCACTTGATCGTCGATAGATCGACGCCGTCGCGATACATCTCCCACAGCGGCGACAGCTCACGCAGCTTGGCCACGCGATCCCTGAGCGTAGCGATGGCGGTGTCGATCTCTTCCTGTGTCGTGAAGCGACCGATGGTCATGCGCAGACTCGAGTGCGCCAGCTCGTCGCTGCGACCGAGCGCGCGCAGCACATAACTCGGCTCCAGGCTCGCCGACGTGCAGGCCGAGCCCGACGACACGGCGATGCCCTTGATCCCCATGATCAGCGATTCACCCTCGACGAAATTGAACGAGGCGTTCACGTTGTGCGGCACGCGGCGCTCGAGATCGCCATTGATGAACACCTGCTCGATGTCGGCCAGGCCACGGAGCAGCCGCTGCTGCAGCATGCGGACGCGCTCGCTTTCGGTGCCCATTTCCTCGCGCGCGATACGGAACGCCTCGCCCATGCCGACGATCTGGTGAGTGGGCAGCGTGCCGGAACGCAGCCCGCGCTCGTGCCCGCCGCCGTGCATCTGGGCTTCGATGCGTACGCGCGGCTTGCGGCGAACATAGAGCGCGCCAATGCCTTTCGGACCGTAGGTCTTGTGCGAGGCCAGGCTCATCAGGTCGACCGGCAGCGTGCGCAGATCGATCGCCACCTTGCCGGTGGCCTGGGCGGCATCGACGTGGACGATGATTCCCCGCTCGCGACACAGCGAGCCGATGGCGGCCAAGTCCTGGATGACACCGATCTCGTTGTTCACGAGCATCACCGATGCCAGGATCGTGTCGGGCCGCAGGGCCTCCTTGAAGCGCTGCAGGTCGAGCAGTCCATCGGGCTGCACGTCGAGGTAGGTCACCTCGAAGCCTTGCCGTTCGAGCTCGCGCATCGTGTCCAGCACGGCCTTGTGCTCGGTCTTGACGGTGACCAGGTGCTTGCCCTTGGTCTGGTAGAAATGCGCCGCACCCTTGATGCCGAGGTTGTCCGATTCGGTGGCGCCAGAGGTCCAGATGATCTCTCGCGGATCGGCGCCGATCAGCTCGGCCACCTGGACGCGGGCACGTTCGACGGCCTCTTCGGCCTCCCAGCCCCAGGCGTGGCTGCGTGAGGCCGGGTTGCCGAAGTGCTCGCGCAACCAGGGAATCATTGCGTCGACCACTCGCGGGTCGACCGGCGTGGTCGCGCCGTAGTCCATGTAGATCGGGTGATGCGGTGTCATGGTGGCTGTCGTGAATGCGATGGACCGTCGCAATGCCTCTACTTGCTCAAGGCATTGCCCAGCGCGAACACCGAGTTCGGCGCGGTCACCTTGATCGGCTTGACCACCGGCGTCGTGGAGATCGCACGCTTGATCGGTGCCTCCTCGATCGCCACGCCCTTGGCGAGCTGATCGTCGACCAGCTTCTTCAGCGTGATCGAGTCGAGAAACTCGATCATCTTCTGGTTCAGGCTGGCCCACAGGTCGTGCGTCATGCAGCGGCCGCTGTCGTCGCCCATGCAGTTCTCCTTGCCGCCGCAGCCTGTGGCGTCGATCGGTTCGTCGACGGCGACGATGATGTCGGCCACCGTGATCTCCTCGGCCTTGCGGCCGAGTGAATAACCGCCGCCCGGACCGCGTGTGCTCTCGACCAGTTCGTGACGGCGCAGCTTGCCGAACAGCTGCTCCAGGTAGGACAGCGAGATCTGCTGGCGCTGGCTGATCGCGGCCAATGCCACCGGCCCGTTGCTCGAGCGCAGGCCCAGATCGATCATCGCGGTGACGGCAAATCGGCCTTTGGTGGTCAGTCGCATGGGTTGCTCCTAGTTGGCTGCAGGGCGCCTCGTCGGCCTTCGGCAACGCCCGGTGAGCGCAGCCGCGACCCTCTAGACGCATGCCCGGGATGCCAAGAAACACCGGAAACCCGAGCGTTGAAGTCAAGTATAGCGGAAGCCGAGTGATTTTGTCGGCCTTCGGGTCTTCCTGACAGTGACGCCGATCAAGACCCGTTGGCGAGGCGCTCCTGCAGATGGCCCAACAAGCCCTCGCAGGCCTCCTCCACCAGGTCCAGCACCTGCTCGAACCCCGCCGGGGCGCCGTAATACGGGTCGGGCACCTCGGCGTCAGCCGAACCCCGCGCGGCAAATGTCATGAGCATCCGGATGCGGTGGGCGTGCTCGGGCGGGCAACGCTCGCCGAGGTACTCGAGGTGATCCGCATCCATGCACAACAGAAGATCGAATCGCTCGAAATCTGAAGGCACGACTTTGCGGGCCCTCAGCCTGGAAAGGTCGTAGCCACGCCTGGCGGCATGGGCCTGGGCGCGCGGATCGGGCGGCGAGCCAGCGTGATAGTCCACGGTGCCGGCGGAGTCGACCTCGACCGACCGATGCAGTCCGGCCTCGCCGAGCATCTTGCGCAACACGGCCTCGGCCGTCGGCGAGCGGCAGATGTTGCCAGTACACACCATCAGCACGCGCAGCGACGCGGTCATGCCCTTCGCCCCTGAGCCGCCGGCATCGGCACCACGCGGTCGTCGTGGCCCGCGGCGCCGAATGCCTGTTCGCGCAGCAACGCCAACTGGTCGCGCACGCGTGCGGCCTTCTCGAACTCGAGGTTGCGCGCGTGCTCGAGCATCTGGCGCTCGAGCGACTTGATGTGCTTGCCGAGGTCCTTCTCGGACATTGCCTCGACCTGCGCCGCGTCGGCCATGCCCTTCAGTTTGCTCTTGTCGTCCTGTGCGTCGACCACGCCGTCGATGAGCTCGCGCACCTGCTTGACCACGCTGCGCGGAATGATGCCTTGCGCCTCGTTGAACGCGATCTGCCGCGCGCGTCGACGCTCGGTCTCGTCGATCGCGCGAGACATCGAATCGGTCATGCGGTCGGCGAACAGGATCGCCTTGCCATGCAGATTGCGTGCCGCGCGGCCGATGGTCTGAATCAGGCTGCGCTCGGCGCGCAGGAAGCCCTCCTTGTCGGCATCGAGAATGGCCACGAGCGACACCTCGGGCAAGTCGAGCCCTTCACGCAACAGGTTGATGCCGACCAGCACGTCGAACACGCCGAGCCGAAGGTCGCGGATGATCTCCACGCGCTCGAGATTGTCGACATCGCTGTGCAGGTACCGCACCTTCACGCCGTTGTCCGAGAGGTAGTCGGTCAGCTGCTCGGCCATGCGCTTGGTCAGCGTGGTGATCAGCACCCGCTCGTGGACGGCCACGCGAGCATGAATCTCCTGCAGCACCTCGTCGACCTGATGTGCCGCCGGTCGCACCTCGACCTCGGGATCGACGAGGCCGGTGGGCCGCACGAGCTGTTCCACCACCTGCCCGGCATGCTGCTGCTCGTAGTCGGCCGGCGTCGCAGAAACGAAGATGGCCTGCCGCATCTTGCGCTCGAACTCCTCGAACTTCAGCGGGCGGTTGTCCAGAGCGCTCGGCAAGCGGAAGCCGTACTCCACCAGCGTCGCCTTGCGCGCACGGTCGCCGTTGTACATGCCGTTGAGCTGGCCGATCAGCACATGGCTCTCGTCGAGGAACATGAGCGCGTCGCTGGGCAAATAGTCCACCAGTGTCGGCGGCGGCTCGCCGGGCGCCGCACCCGACAGATGACGCGTGTAGTTCTCGATGCCCTTGCAGTGGCCCACCTCCTGCAACATTTCCAGATCGAAGCGCGTGCGCTGTTCGAGCCGCTGCGCCTCCACCAGTTTGCCCGCGGCCACCAGCTCGGCGACGCGCTCGCGCAACTCGGCCTTGATGCTGTCGATGGCCGCCAGCACGCGGTCGCGCGGCGTCACGTAGTGGCTCGACGGATAGACGGTGAAGCGCGGAATTTTCTGCCGCACGCGGCCGGTGAGCGGATCGAACAGCGACAGCGATTCCACCTCGTCGTCGAACAGCTCGATGCGCAGCGCCAGCTCGCTGTGCTCGGCGGGAAACACGTCGATCGTGTCGCCCCGCACCCGGAAGTGCCCGCGGTTGAATTCGGTCTCGTTGCGGCCGTACTGCATGCGGATCAGCTGCGCGATCACGTCGCGCTGGCCCATCTTGTCGCCGGCACGCAGCGTCATCACCATCTGGTGGTAGTCGCTCGGATTGCCGATGCCGTAGATCGCGCTGACGCTCGCCACGATGATCACGTCGCGCCGCTCGAGCAGGCTCTTGGTGGCCGACAGCCGCATCTGCTCGATGTGGTCGTTGATCGAGCTGTCCTTCTCGATATAGAGGTCGCGCTGCGGCACGTAGGCCTCGGGCTGGTAGTAGTCGTAGTAGCTGACGAAGTACTCCACCGCGTTCTTCGGAAAGAACTCGCGGAACTCGCTGTAGAGCTGGGCCGCGAGCGTCTTGTTCGGCGCGAATACGATCGCCGGGCGGCCCAGACGCGCGATCACACCAGCCATCGTGAAGGTCTTGCCCGAGCCGGTCACGCCGAGCAAGGTCTGGTAGGCCAGGCCGTCGGTCAGGCCTTCGGCCAGCTTGTCGATCGCCTGCGGCTGGTCGCCCGCCGGCGGATAGGGCTGAAACAGCTGGAACGGCGAGCCCGGAAAGCTCACGAATTCGCCTTGGACCTGGCCCGCCTCGATCACCTGAGGTTCACTCATATCGCATCATCGCTTCGGCCACACGAAGGCAGCAGTCCTACAATTTGGGGTCGCGGCCAGCATTCAAGCCGCGGCGAAACTGTCGAGCCTAATCCAGCCACGCCGCCGTGGCGAGCCGGAGTCCCGGCTGGACGCCCCATCAACCCCCGGAATCCCGAACGATGAGCCTCTTCTCCGCGGTGGAGCTTGCCCCGCGCGATCCGATCCTGGGCCTGAACGAGCAGTTCGCGGCCGACACCAACCCCGCCAAGGTGAATCTCGGCGTCGGCATGTACTACGACGAGAACGGCAAACTGCCGCTGCTGAAGTGCGTGGCCGCGGCCGAGCAGGCCATGGCCGAGGCACCCAAGGCTCGCGGCTACCTGCCGATCGACGGCATGGCCCAGTATGACCAGGCGGTGCAGAAGCTGGTGTTCGGTGCCGATTGCCCGGCCGTACAGAACAAATGCATCGCGACGGTGCAGGCGCTGGGCGGCACCGGTGGGCTGAAGATCGGTGCCGACTTCCTCAGGCGACTGAACCCGAGCGCCAAGCTGCTGATCAGCGACCCGAGCTGGGAGAACCACCGGGCCTTGTTCACGCTCGCGGGCTTCGAGGTCTCGACCTACCCCTACTACGACGAACAGGCCCGCGGCGTGCGATTCCGGGACATGCTGGCCACGCTGGAATCCGCCGCCCCGGGCACGATCATCGTGCTGCATGCCTGCTGCCACAACCCGACCGGATACGACCTGAGCCCGGCTCAGTGGGACCAGGTCGTTCACTCCGCCGCGAACCGAGGTTGGGTACCTGTCCTCGACATGGCGTACCAGGGTTTCGGTCAGGGCATCGCCGAGGACGGCGTCGCGGTGGCCAAGTTTCTTTCGGCTGGCGTCGCCTTCTTCGTGGCAACGTCGTTCTCGAAGAGTTTTTCGCTGTACGGCGAGCGCGTGGGCGCGCTGTCGGCGGTCTGCAACTCCAGAGACGAGGCCGACCGCGTCTTGTCGCAACTGAAGATCGTGATCCGCACGAACTATTCGAACCCGCCGACCCATGGCGCCCAGGTGGTCGCCACCGTGCTGTCCGACCCGGCGCTGCGTCGACAGTGGGAGGACGAGCTGGCCGAGATGCGGCTGCGTATTCGCCGGATGCGCGGCGAACTCGTAGGCAAGTTGGCCGAGGCCGGCGTGACCCAGGATTTCTCGTTCATCACGGCCCAGCAAGGCATGTTCAGCTATTCCGGTCTGTCCAAGGCCCAGATGCTGCGCCTGCGCAGTGAGTTCGGCGTGTACGGCGTGGATTCGGGTCGCATCTGCGTGGCGGCCCTCAACACTCGCAACATCGACCACGTGGCGCGATCGATCGCCAAGGTACTGTGACGATACCGGCAACCTGAATCGGCGCGATCCCGCCAGCCGGCCAGGTTGAACTGGCCGGACTTGATGCGCTTGCTCGGGCTTTCAGCGCTGTCAGCAACGGCGCAGGCTGTTGGCGTAGTATTCGTACTTTGCTGCGGCGCACCATTACATCGATCGGGCGCCCGCCGCCGCAGCCCGCCCAGGAGTGCCCCGCACATGCTCTACCAGCTGTATGAGTCCCAGCGCGCGCTGATGGCCCCCTTCGCGGAGTTTGCCAGTGCCTCGTCGAAGCTGTACAGCCATCCGCTGTCGCCGTTCACCCACGTGCCGATGGCGCAGCGCCTCGCCGCGAGTTTCGACCTGATGCACCGGCTGGCCAAGGAATACGAGAAGCCCGAGTTCGGCATTCAGAGCGCGTTGGTCGACGGGGTCGAGGTCGCCGTTCAGGAACAGGTTGCACTGGCCAAGCCGTTCTGCCGCCTGCTTCGATTCAAGCGCTTCACCGACCACGCGCCGGTGCTGGCCAAGATGAAGACGCAGAAGACCGTGCTGGTGGTGGCGCCGCTGTCGGGGCATCACTCGACGCTTCTACGCGACACGGTGAAGATGCTGCTGCGCGATCACAAGGTCTACATCACCGACTGGACCGACGCGCGCATGGTGCCGCTGGAGCACGGGGCATTCCACCTCGACGACTACGTGACCTACGTGCAGGAGTTCATCCGCACGATCGGCCACGACGTGAACGTGATTTCGGTCTGCCAACCCACGGTACCCGTGCTCGCGGCCGTGTCGTTGATGGCCAGCCGCGGCGAGCCGACGCCACCGGCGCTGGTGATGATGGGCGGCCCGATCGATGCCCGCAAGTCGCCGACCGCGGTGAACAACCTGGCGATGAACAAGAGCCACGACTGGTTCGAGAACAACGTGATCTATCGCGTGCCGCCGAACTACCCTGGCGCCGGGCGTCGCGTGTATCCGGGCTTCCTGCAGCACACCGGCTTCGTGGCGATGAACCCCGATCGCCACATGAATTCGCACTACGACTACTTCCTCGATCTGGTGCGCGGCGACGAAGAAAGCGCCGACGCTCACCGGCAGTTCTACGACGAGTACAACGCCGTGCTCGACATGCCGGCCGAGTACTACCTCGACACGATCCGCACCGTGTTCCAGGAGTTCGCACTCGTCAACGGCAGCTGGACGGTCGACGGCGAACCGGTGCGGCCGCAGGACATCACCACGAGCGCCGTGCTCACTGTCGAAGGCGAGCTCGACGACATTTCCGGCGCCGGGCAGACGCGTGCCGCGCATTCGCTGTGCACCGGCGTGCCGGCGTCGCGTCAGCAGCACTACGACGCCGTCGGCGCGGGCCACTACGGCATTTTCTCGGGCCGGCGCTGGCGCGAGCAGGTCTATCCGGTCGTGCAGCGTTTCATCGAGCGGTTCAACAAGCCCGGTGAACGTATCGCGTCGCCGAGGCTGCGCAAGACGGCACGCGCCGCCGCACGCCGCGCAGACCGCGGCACACGCAAGACCGGCCGCACCACGCGCCGATAATCCGGCGCGTGGATGACGGACTTTCCGACCCGAACGCCAGCGCGCTGATCGACCGCATCGACGCCGCACTTCCGCAGACGCAGTGCACGCGCTGCGGCTTCCCCGACTGCAGGGCCTATGCGAGCGCCATCGTGATCGACGGCGCGGCGGTCAACCGCTGCCCGCCGGGCGGTGCCGAGGGGATCACACGGCTGGCCCACCTGGCGGGCCGGGAGCCCTTGCCGCTGGACGCAAGCTGTGGCACCGAAGGTCCTCGTGCGCTGGCCGTGATCGACGAGGCCTGGTGCATCGGCTGCACGTTGTGTATCGAGGCTTGTCCTGTGGATTGCATCGTCGGCGCATCCAAACGAATGCACACGGTCATCGACGATCAATGCACGGGCTGCGAGTTGTGCGTTCCGGCCTGCCCGGTCGACTGCATCGCCATGCGACCGGTCAGCGGCACGGCCACGGGTTGGCAAGCCTGGAGCCCGTCGCTGGCGGTCGAGGCCCGACGCCGGTACCAGGAACGGCAGCAACGCCTGGCACGCGACGCCACCGAGCAACAGGACAGGCGAATCGCCAAGGCCACCGCCAAGCTGACCGACCTGGCGGCGGCCTCCAGCCTGACTGATCCGCACGCGCTCGAGCGCAAGCGCTCCGTTGTGATGGCAGCGATCGAACGCGCACGTGCGGCGGCTCGTTCACGCACGTCGGGGTGAGCGGTCGTGAACGCTCCGGACGTCGAAACGCTCTTCTGCACGCTGGCGGCAGCCAACCCGGCGCCGCACAGCGAGCTGCTGTACAGCAGCGTGTTCGAGTTGCTGGCCGCGGTGCTGCTGTCGGCGCAGGCCACTGATGTCGGCGTCAACAAGGCGACGCGGGTCCTGTTCGCGCGCGCACCGACGCCGCGCGCGATGATGGCGCTCGGTGAAGAACGGCTGTGCGGGCACATCCGCACCATCGGCCTGTACCGCAACAAGGCCAGGCACCTGATGCAGACCTGCCGCATCCTGATCGAACGCCACGGCGGCGAAGTACCGCGAGATCGCGAAGCCCTGCAGGCCTTGCCCGGTGTCGGTCGCAAGACGGCCAACGTGGTGCTCAATGTCGCGTTCGGCGAGCCGACGATCGCGGTCGACACGCATGTCTTCCGCGTCGCCAACCGCACGGGGCTTGCCACCGGCACCACACCCGAGGCCGTGGAGCAGGCGCTCCTGGGCGTCGTGCCGCCGGCCTATCTGCACGATGCCCATCACTGGCTGATCCTGCACGGCCGATACGTGTGCACGGCCCGAAGTCCGCAATGTGCGGCTTGCGCGATCCGGACGGTCTGTGCCTTCGCGAAAAGCCCCGAGGCCCGCCTACAATCCTCCGCATCTTCGTAGGTCAGCGTCACCATGTCCAACCTGCAAGACCTCGCCGAGCGGATCGAGCGCCTCGTGCTGCGGCACGACGAGCTCAAACGCACCAATGTGCTGCTCGAAGAGCAACTGTCCACCGTGACGCAGGAGCGCGAGAACCTCAAGTCCAGACTGGCTGCCGCACGTTCTCGTATCGAGGCGCTGCTCGAGCGGTTGCCCTCCGGCGGCGAACGCGTGGGCGGCTCATGAACGTTGTGGAAGGCCCGGCTGTGCGCTCCGTCCGGTGGGCAATGAGCAGAGGCACGCGTTGAGCCAGCTCGAAGTCACGATCCTTGGCCAGAGCTACGTGCTCGCCTGCCCCGACGGCGGCGAGCGCGACCTGCTCGAGGCGGTGGCCGCCGTCGATCGCGAAATGAGCGCGATCCGCGATGCCGGCAAGGTAAAGGCCCGCGAGCGCATCGCGGTGCTCGCGGCGCTGAATCTCGCTTTCCAGCTCGCCGAGATGCCGCCACGCGATGCCGCGGCCAAGGCCAAGGCCGCGGAGCCCGAGATCGCGCGACTGATCGAGCGCATCGACACCGCGCTGCGTGACGACGGACGGTTGCTTTAGCTGCCGAGTCCGCGTCGCGGCAAAACGCCGCACCACGCATCGCAGGCTGGCACTAGAATGAAATCGTCCGTCGCGTTCGCGGGGGTTCTATTTCCTTGAACCGATGCTCAACGAGCTAGGGCCTGGAACATTGCTCGGCAGGTGCGATCGTCTCGCGTCAGATGAACCCGAAGCCTTGCTGACCGGGCCCACCTGAATCCCCTGGGTTCAGGAAGGCGGCCTTCGGTGCGCGGCGGACACTTTGCCTCACCTGGCCATCGCGGCCAAGCGTCTCCGAGGGCAACCACGTGCCGCAATACTGGCTGATGAAGAGCGAGCCCGACGAGGTGTCGATCGACGATCTCGCCCGTGCGCAGGGCAAACGTCTGCCCTGGTTCGGGGTGCGCAACTACCAGGCCCGCAACTACATGCGCGACCAAATGCGCATCGGCGACGGCGTGCTGTTCTACCACTCGTCTTGCGCCGAGCCCGGTGTGGCCGGCATCGCGAGCGTCTGCAGCGCCGCCTATGCCGATGCGACGCAGTTCGATCGCAAGAGCAAGTACTTCGACCCCAAGTCGACACCAGAGGCACCCCGCTGGATGAATGTCGACGTGAAGCTGGTGAAGAAGACGCGCCTGCTGCCGCTCACCGAGATGCGCGATCGTCCGGACCTGTCCTCGATGTGGGTGCTGCGCAAGGGAAATCGACTGTCGATCACGCCGGTCACCGCCGACGAGTGGCGAGCAGTGACACGCCTGCTCGAGGCATGACCGGTTCCGTGCCGGCATCCCGCGTGCGTGAGGGCGTGGCTGCAGACGGCGGGGCCACGTGGCACGCGTCCGAACGTCGCTCGTCGATACGCGAGCCCCGACGTTGATTTCGCTGCTGGAGCCGGCACTCGCGCTGCAGCTTCTCGTGCTCGGCGGCGTGGCGGGCTTTCTCGCCGGGCTGCTGGGCGTCGGTGGCGGCATGATGATGGTGCCTTTCGTCACCTGGATGCTGTCGTCGCGCGGTGTCGACGCCGGGCTGGCCGTGAAGATGGCGATTGCCACCTCGATGGCCACCATCATGTTCACGTCGATCTCGAGCCTGCGTGCTCACCACGCCCGTGGTGCCGTGCGCTGGCCGATCGTGCGGACCATGAGTCCGGGCATCGTGGCCGGCGGCCTGCTGGCTGGTGCCGGAGCCTTCGCGCTCATCAAGGGGGCATGGCTCGCCGTCGCGTTCGCGCTGTTCGTGGGCTACTCGGCCACGCGCATGCTGATCCGACGCCATGTCACGCCGACAGGTGCACTGCCGAACGGCTGGACCCAGGCGATGGTGGGCGCCGCAATCGGCTTCATGTCTGGTCTGGTGGGGGCCGGAGGCGCATTTCTCTCGGTGCCCTTCCTGACGCGCTGCCGCGTGCCGATCCACAACGCCGTGGCCACCAGTGCGGCAATGGGATTGCCGATCGCGCTGGCGAGTACCACGGGCTACGTGCTGGGTTCGTGGCGGCTGGTCACGCCGGTGCAAGGCGCCATCGGCTACGTGGTGCTTCCGGTGCTGGGCATGATCGCCATCGCCAGCATGGCCACTGCGCCGCTCGGCGCCCGCGTCGCGCACGCGACCGACACGCGCCGCCTTTCGGCGGCCTTTGCGCTGCTGCTCTACGCGCTGGCCGCCTACATGGTCTGGCGAGGCCTGACCGCGTGAGAGGATTCAGACGGCGTTGGGATCGAACCGGATGCTGGCCAACGCGACGGTGTTGCCACCACGCCGCCGCGCCTCGGTGAGCGCCGTCTCGCACGCCGTGAGCAGATCGGCCTGCGAATGCGCCGTATGCGGAAAACTCGCCACACCCATCGATACGGTGAAGCCGAGCTCCTCGCCGTCGAGCACGACGATCTGCGTGGCGCATTGCCGCCGCAGACCTTCCATGCGCGAATGGGCGGTCGCCAGCCCCACGCCCGAAAGCAGGACGGCAAAGCGCCTCTCCTGCAGGCGGCACGACGCATCCATCGCGCGCGTGTTGCCGCGCAGCAGGCGTCCCATTGCCTCGAGCACGCGGTCCAGCGCCCGCGCACCCAGCGCTGCCACGCGTGCACTGTCGTCGTCGAGCGACACCAGCACGAGTGCGAACTCGCGGTGCTCCCGGGTCGACAGGTCGACTTCGCGTCGCAGCTGGTCCTCGAAATGCGCGCGCGTGTTCAGCCCGGTGGCACTGTCGCGCATCACCTGCTCGCCGTATTCACGACGCAGTTGCTGATTGGCCGCCTGCTGCTGCTCGATCTGCTCGAGTGCGGCTTGCAGCTGCATTTCTCGCTGACGCTGCGGCAGCAGATCACGCCACACAGACACCAGTACGCGGCGACCATCGACCTCGCTGACCACCCGCACGACTTCCCAATCATGCTTGGATTCGCGCCAGTCGAATCGATGTTCGCTCGTGATCTGTCGACCATGCGCCAGCGCGGTCTGATCGGCCGCGCGCATGGCAGCACCCAATGTGGGATCGAGCAACTCCGAATCGTTTCGGCCGACGACCTCGCCCGCGCCGCGGCCGTAGAAACCGGCCAGGGACTCCGACACCCAGAGATACCGACCGTCGGCTGCGTCCTTCACGCCGACCATCACACCGCCCTGCGCCGCCGCGGCCATCATGGCCCGGCCCACTACCGCGAGCACACCGGCGGGCACCTCACGCGGTGTGGCGCTCGCTTCGGCTGCGTTGAGTTCGGCGGCGGCGGTCATGGACAAGCGGCAATCGCCGTAGAGCCCGTCGTCGGGGCATCATAGCGACGCACCTCGCAGACGTCATGGTTTGTGCGTCGCACAATCCCCGACGAACCCCCGCGAACGCGGAGGGTGATGTGAACGCATCGCCACACCCCGTGCACAGCCTCACGACAACAAGATGACTGCTCGCACCACGACTCCGCTGCGCCGCTGCGGCACCGCCCTGGCGACGTGACGTCGCGCTTCGATGTCCTGATCATCGGCGCCGGAGCCGCCGGGCTGCATGCCGCCGCATTGGCCGGTCAGCGCGGCCAGTCGGTGTTGTTGATCGACCACGCGCCCCGTGTTGCCGAGAAGATCCGCATCTCCGGCGGCGGTCGCTGCAACTTCACGAACCGCGTCGTGGGCCCGGAGCATTTTCTGTCCGACAACCCCGACTTCTGCCGCTCGGCGCTCGCCCGCTATACCCCGGCAGACTTCCTGGCGCTGCTCGCGCGACACCGCATCGGTTGGCACGAGAAGCATCGGGGCCAATTGTTCTGCGACGAAGGCAGCCGCCGCATCATCGACATGCTACTCGCCGAGTCAGCCGCTGCCGGTGTGGAACACTGGCAGCCCTGCAAGGTGCTCGGCGTCGAGCACACCGAGAGCAAATTCCACGTCAGCACGGACCGTGCACCCGTGGCGTGCACTTCACTGGTCGTGGCCACCGGTGGCCTGTCGGTGCCGGCCATCGGCGCCACGGACCTCGGCTATCGGCTGGCCCGGCAGTTCGGACACCGCATCATTGCGCCCAGACCGGCCCTGGTTCCGCTGACCTTCGATGCGCAGACGTGGCAGGCATTCGCCACGCTGGCCGGCGTGTCGCTGGAGGTCGTGGTCGCCACCGGATCGGGACGCGCTCGACAACAGTTTCAGGAAGACCTGCTGTTCACGCACCGTGGCCTGAGCGGTCCAGCGATCCTTCAGATCTCCACATACTGGCGGCCGGGCGAACCGATCGACATCGATCTGACCAATGGGCGCGACCTCGCGCGCGAACTGATCGGCGCAAAGACCTTGTCGCGACAGCAACTGGGCAATGTGCTGGCGGAGTGGCTGCCGCAGCGCCTGTCGGCCATCTGGCTGGCGCGACAAAGGCTGGACGCATCGCAGCCGGTCGGGCAATGCCCCGACCGTGACCTGCAGCGCCTGGCCGGGACCCTGGCCCGCTGGCAACAGGTGCCCACCGGTACCGAAGGTTGGCGCAAGGCCGAGGTCACTGCCGGCGGGGTCGACACGGGTGAGCTCAGCTCCCGGACGATGGAAAGCCGCCGCTGCCCGGGCCTGTATTTCATCGGCGAGGTGGTCGACGTGACGGGCTGGCTCGGCGGCTACAACTTCCAGTGGGCGTGGGCCAGCGCGGCCGCCTGTGCCCGAGCGCTGCCCTTCCCGTCCGGTGCCCCGGGCGATTCGGGCTAGAATGCGCGTCTTTGCCCGGAGTGTGGCCTCGGTGAACAGCAACGCTGGCCGTCACCCGGCGCCGTGGGCCCGAGGCGCCCAACCGACGTCCACACTCCGAAACCAGGATCTGCCCGCTTCATGACCACCATTCGCGTCAAGGAAAACGAACCGTTCGACGTGGCTCTGCGCCGCTTCAAGCGCACCATCGAGAAGCTCGGCCTGCTCACCGAACTGCGCGCCCGCGAGTTCTACGAGAAGCCGACCTCCGAGCGCAAGCGCAAGAAGGCGGCAGCGGTCAAGCGCCATTTCAAGCGCGTACGCAGCATGCAGCTGCCGAAGAAGCTGTACTGACGCCGCGCCCTTAACCACGCCCGTTTGCCGCGCCTGACCGGCGCACCGCTAGCCAAGCCCGCGTGCGACGCCGCTGCGGGCTTTTGCGTTTGTGACGCGAGGAGCCAGACCATGAGCCTGAAGGACCGCATCACCGAAGACATGAAAGACGCCATGCGCGCCAAGCAGGCCGAACGCCTGTCGACGATCCGCATGCTGCTCGCCGCCTGCAAACAAAGAGAGGTCGACGAACGCATCACGCTCGACGACGCTGCCGTGATCGGCATCGTGGACAAGCTGATCAAGCAGCGCAAGGATTCCATCGCCGCCTTCGACAAGGCCGGGCGCACCGATCTGGTGAACAAGGAGACCGCGGAAATCCATGTCCTCGAGGCCTATCTGCCACAACGGCTGTCGGCCGACGAGATCGCCGCCGAGGTTGCGCGCATCGTGCGCGACGTCGGCGCCAGCGGCCCTGGCGACATGGGCAAGGTGATGGCCGCCGCCAAGGCCCAGCTCGCGGCGAAAGCCGAGATGGCACTGGTGTCGGCCGCGGTGAAGCAGGCGCTCTCGCGTTAGTCTTCGGGTCCATGAGCCACAGCCTGCCGATTCGCCCGGTGGCGCCCGACGTGTATGTCGCGCCCCAGTTGACACCGGAGGCCATGGCGGCAGCCGCCGGCGCCGGGTTTCGCAGCGTGATCAACAACCGGCCCGACTTCGAGGAAGGCCCCCATCAGCCCACCAACGCCAGCATCGAGGCCGCGGCCCATGCGGCCGGGCTGGAGTACCGCTTCCTGCCGGTCAATGGCATGTATCAGTCGCCCGAGGAGATTGCCGCGTTCGCGCAGCTGCTGGAGCAGCTACCGCGGCCGCTCCTCGTGTTCTGCCGCTCGGGCGCGCGCTCGACGCGCCTGGTGATGGCTGCGGCGGCGCTGCGCTGACGCGGCGGCCGGCCCCGTTTTCGGGGGCAACCCGGGATACACCCCGAGGGCGCGATCGTCCTCGATTCCTAGAATCGCGCGGGCGCACCCGCCCATGACGAGGAGATCCGCGTGAACGCACTGCTGAAGTTGTCGGCGCTGATCGACGCCGTCAACCACTGGCTCGGCAAGCTGATCATGTGGCTGGTGCTGGCGGCGGTGCTCATCAGCGCCGGCAACGCCATCGTGCGCAAGGCCTTCAACATCGGCTCGAACGCCTTTCTCGAGATCCAGTGGTACCTGTTCGCCGCCGTGTTCATGCTGGGGGTGGGCTACGTGATGCTGAAGAACGCCCATGTCCGCATCGACTTCATCGCCAGCCACCTGTCGAAACGCACCAATGCGATCATCGACGCGATCGGCATCGTGGTCTTCACGATCCCCCTGTCGATCATCATGATCGACCTCGGCTGGCCGCTGTTCCGGCAGGCCTTCGTGTCGGGCGAGATGAGTCAGAACGCCGGCGGCCTGATCCGCTGGCCGGTGCTGATGCTGGTGCCGCTCGGCTTCGTGATCCTGCTGGCGCAGGCCGTGTCCGAGCTGATCAAGCGCCTCGCGTTCCTCAGCGGGCACCGCAACGAGCCGTTCAGCGTCGAGCACGACAAGACCGACGAAGAGAAGCTGGCCGAGGAGCTCGCAGCCGAAGCGGCACGGCACGACGAACAACTCGCCGCCGGAAAGGCCCGCTGACATGAGCGCCTTCATCGCACAGAACTTCGTGCCGCTGCTGTTCGCGGGCCTGCTGTTCTTCCTGCTCACCGGCATTCCCGTGGCCTTCGGACTCGCGGCCACCGGTCTGTTGTTCGGCTTCATCGGCATGGAAGTCGGCTTGTTCTCGACCAGCCTGTTCCAGGCCCTGCCGCTGCGCGTGTTCAACATCATGAGCAACGACACGTTGCTCGCGATCCCGTTCTTCACCTTCATGGGCATCATCCTCGAGCGATCCGGCATGGCGGAGGACCTGCTCGAAACCGTGGGCCAGGTGTTCGGCCCGGTGCGCGGTGGGGTCGCGGTGGCGGTGATCCTGGTCGGCGCACTGCTCGCGGCCACCACCGGCGTCGTGGCAGCGGCGGTGATCTCGATGGGCCTGATCTCGCTGCCGATCATGCTGCGCTACGGCTACAACCGCACCATCGCCACCGGCACCATCACTGCGTCCGGCACGCTGGCGCAGGCCATCCCACCGTCGCTGGTGTTGATCGTGCTGGCCGACCAGTTGGGCCGTTCGGTCGGCGACATGTACGCTGGCGCGCTGATCCCCGGCCTGCTGCTGGTCGGTCTGTACCTGCTGTTCGTGGTGATCGTGGCACTGGTACGCCCGTCGTGGGTGCCGGCCCTGCCGGACGAGGCCCGCATCTATCGCGAGCCCGACGGCGGCAGCGGCCACCGCTCGCTGGTCTTGCTGGTCGTGCTGTGCGCGGTGGCCGGCTACGCCTGGTCGAAGGTGCATCAGTCGGTCATCAATCCGCTGGTCGGCCGGCAATTGCCGGCACCGGGGGACGAGGTGGTGATCATGTCGATGACCGTGGCCTCGGTACTGGCGCTGGCGCGGGCCATCATCAACCGCGTCTTCAAGATCGGCCTGCTGTCGCGGCTGACCGAGCAGGTCACCTTCGTGCTGATTCCGCCGCTGGTGCTGATCTTCCTGGTGCTGGGCACCATCTTCCTGGGCATCGCCACGCCCACCGAAGGCGGCGCGATGGGCGCGCTGGGCGCGCTGGTGATGGCGGTGTCGCGCCGGCGGCTGAACTGGTCGCTGCTGGTGCAGGCGCTGGACAGCACCGCGCGGCTGTCGGTGTTCGTGCTGTTCATCCTGGTCGGCTCCACCGTCTTCAGCTTCACCTTCAACGCCGCCGACGGCCACATCTGGGTGGAACATCTGTTCGACAGCATGCCCGGCGGCGCGATCGGCTTCCTCATCGTCGTCAACATCCTGATCTTCATCCTGGGTTGCTTCATCGACTTCTTCGAGATCGCGTTCATCGTGGTGCCGATCCTGG
>JAEUPI010000148.1 GCA_016790175.1 Burkholderiaceae bacterium
TCGTGCATGGCGCGCTGCTCGGCGCCGACTATGCCGCGCTGCAGGGCAAGCTGTTCCGCACCGAGCAGGATTCGCAGCAGTACTTTCCCCTGATGCTGCTTGCGCATGTGCTGCTCGCGGGCGCGTTCACCTGGATCTACGCGCGCGGCCGCGAGGCGGGCAAGCCATGGCCGGGGCAGGGCGTCCGCTTCGGAATCGCGATCGCGTTGTTGACGGTCGTGCCCACGTACACGATCTACTTCGTCGTCCAGCCGACGCCCGCTGCCCTGGCTATCAAGCAGATGGTGTTCGACGGCCTGCTGATTCTCGTGCTGGGCGTCGTGGTGGCGTGGTGGTATCGCCAGAGGCCGTCTTGAGCAATGGCGCTGCGCCGTTGGCATTGACCGGCCGCTGCCACTGCGGTGCGGTGAGCGTGACGATTCCGCGCCCACCCACCGAAGTCACCAACTGCAATTGCTCGCTGTGCCGCCGCGTGGGCGGGCTGTGGGCCTACTACCTGTGCAGCGAGGTGAAGATCACCGGCGACCCCAAGCACACCGACAGCTACGTGCAAGGCGACCGCACGCTGCGCACCGTGCGCTGCAAGACCTGCGGCTGCGTCACGCATTGGTCGCCGCTCGATCCGACAACGTACCCGCGCATGGGCGTCAACATGCGCATGTTCGATCCGGCCGAGGCCGGCGACTTTCGCATCAGGCTGCTCGACGGTGCCGACTCGTGGCAGTCGTTCGATTGGGAAGACCTGGGCCACGAACCGACCAAACCGTGACGAGCGTGCCAGGGGGCGTACAGCGTCGATCGCAATTCACACGCGCACGACCTCACCCTTCAGCGACCACAGGATCGCCAGTACCTCGTTGCGCGTGGCGGGATCGATGCGGTGGGTTTCGAGCGCGGCCATCGCGTCGTCGACCACGTTGACGAATTCCTGCTCGCTGATGTTCATGCCCTTGTGCGTGGCGAGCATGTCCTTGCCTGTGTAGGTCTCCATGCCACCGGCACCGGCGCAGAAGAACTCGACGGCGCGCCGCTCGACTCGTTGCATGTCGCTGGCCGCGAAACGCGCGTTCACGAGCGGGTTGGCCATGTGGTTGGCGATCAGTGTGCGGGTGATCCGTTCGATGCCCTCGTGTCGGCCGAGCCGGTCGTAGAGCGAAGTCGTCGTGGGGCTGCTCATCTCGTCTACTTCCTCAAGGAGCGGGTCGCGTTGCCTGGGGCGAGGGCGCCGACTGGCGCAGCAGCCGCAGCCAGGATGCGAATTCGATCGCTCCCGGGTCATCGATGTCGCGCCGCCTGTCGAGGGACGGTGCCACTTGGGCCGATTCGCGGGTGGGGCGGGGAAGGGTCGGTTCACGGGGTTCCATGGGTTCTCCTTCAGGAAAGTGGCGCCGGACGATCCGGACGCATGTCATGGTGCCGGGCGCCTGTTCCTGAAACGTTCCTGGGCCCGCACGAGCTTGTCTTGCGTTGCGGCCGGCGCGCACACTACCCGCATGGAATCCGCCCGGGTCGACCCATCAGGCGCGCCACTGCCGACGCTGGAAGTCCACATGCTTGGCGGGTTCACTGTCCGCATCGAAGGCTCGGAGCTGCCATCGGAGCGCTGGCCCAGCCTGCGATCCGCGCATCTCGTTCAATTGCTTGGCCTGCAGCCGCGCCGGCGTTTGACCCGCGATCAGATCATCGACGCGCTTTGGCCGCAGCTCGAGCCCGACGCCGGCAGTGCCAATCTACGCAAGGCCATCCACCACGCACGGCTGGCCCTGGGCCGGCACGACGCGGTGGTCGTGCAGGGCGGCGAGGTGCTGCTGTGGCCGGAGCGGCCGGTGATCGCCGATGCAGAGGACTTCGAGCGCCGCGCCGACGTGGCGCTGAGTCGGCGCGACGCCGCCGCCTGTGCCGAAGTCGCCCGCAGCTATGGCGGCGACCTGCTGCCCGGTTCGCGCTACGAGGCGTGGACCGAGGCGTCCCGCGAGCGCCTGCATGCGCGCAACCTCGAGTTGCTGCGGGTTGCCGGCCAGTGGGACAGGCTGGCCGAGCTGGAGCCGACCGACGAGCCTGCACACCGCGCGTTGATGCAGCGTGAGCTCGAAGCCGGCAACCGCGCCGCGGCGTTGCGCTGGTACGCGCATGTGCGCGAGGCGCTGCAGGCAACGCTCGGCGTGGCGCCCGACCGGCAAACCGATGCCCTGTACGAGCGATGCGTCGCGAGCCTGCAGTCCGTGCGCCCGGCATTCGTCGGCCGTGCGCTCGCGATCGCGGAGGTGATGGCCTGGCTGGGCATGGCGCCAAGCGAGCGGCCCGGAGGCGTGCTGCTCCAGGGGCCGGCCGGCATCGGCAAGAGCGCCCTCGGCCGGGAGATCGAGGCCCAGGCGCGCGATCGCGGCTGGCGCGTGCTGCGCGTGCAGGCCAGCGCTTCGGGCCGCGCCTATGCCGTGGTCGCGGCCATCGCGGAACGCTTGCTGCTCGAAAGCCGCGCGCCGCTCGACCGCGTCGGCGATGGCGCGCGCAACGTGCTGGCTTTGCTCACCCCGCTGGCTGCTCCGGCGAAGCCGTTGCCAGGCCCGCTCGGCCGGCACCAGGTCGTCGGCGCGATCCGCCGATTGCTGGTCGCCTGGGCGGCCGGCGCCGAGGTCTTGCTTCACGTCGACGACGTCCATCTCGCCGACGATGCCGACGTCGACGTGCTCATGCAGCTGGCGGTGGCCGGCGCGCCGGTCGGCATGCTGCTCGCCGCCCGGCCGCCGGCGGCGGGCACGGCCCTCGCACGTGGAAGCGCTCGACTGCAGGCCGCCGGGGCGCTGCAGCAGCTCGAGCTGCAACCGCTGGACGATGACGAGTGCCGTCGCCTGGTCTTGCGCGCGTCCACCGCGCCGCTGCCGCCGGAGGTCGTCTCCCGCGTCGTGGGCGCGGCGCAGGGCAATCCGTTCGCCGCCATCGAGCTCGCGCGCTGCGCCGCATCTGCGCATGGCGAGCGGCTGCCCGCAGGCACCACGGAGGCCGTGCTGGCGCGCCTGTGCGATGTGCCCGACGATGCGCTGGCCCTGCTCAAGTGGCTGGCGATGTGCGGCGACACGTTCGACTTCGCCACGATCGAATCACTGGCCGGCGCTGCCCAGGCCTCGGTGATGTCGGCACTCGACGCTTCGCTGAAGGAAGGCGTTCTCGTGCCGGGTGGCAGCTGGTACCGATTCCGGCACGACCTGGTCCGTCAGGCGCTGGTCGATCAATTGGCGCCGCATCGCCGCACGCAGATGCACTGCCGCATCGCCCAACTTCTGAGCGAGCAGGAGGCGGCCCCGGCCGAGATCGCTCGTCACTGGCGCGCGGGCGGCAGGTCGCGCGAAGCGGTGCCCTGGCTGCTGGCGGCTGCCCGAGACGCGGTGCGTCTGGCTGCCTTCAGCGACGCACTGCGGCATCTCGATGCGCTGCTCGCTTTCGATGTGCATCACAGCGAGGCGTTGCGCCTGCGTGCCGAGTCGCTCGATGCCGTGGGCGACCCCGCGGCGCCGAGCGCTTACCGCCTCGCGGCCGATGCCGCCGGCGCGGCCGGCGCCGACGACCTGCTCGCCAAGGCGGCACTGGCCCAGGTCAAGCAGGGCGATCCCAAGGGCGCTCTGGCTTTGCTGGCCGGCTTGCGTCCGACAAGCGTCGAAGGCCGGTTGTGCGAGGCGCTGGCCTACAGCGGAGCCGCAGCGCTCGGCGTGGCCGACCCGGCGATGGGAACCGCGAAGGCGGCGGTGGCGCGTCGGCTGGCGCTGCAATCGGGCGACACGGCGTCGATCGTGGTCGCGTCGTGGGCCCAGGCCGCAGCCGCGCACGCACGCGGCGAATTGCACCAGAGCGTCTGGGCGGATCTTCAGGAGACGACACACGTGCCGCACCTGGCCATGCGTGTGTTCGACGGTCATCTATGCATCACGCAGCGCTTTCTCTACGGCGCTCGGCCGTACGCGCAGGTGATCGCCTTCGCCGACGCGATCGCGACCGAGGCGAAGCGGCTCGGTGCCGCACGCGGCCAGGCCTTCGGCATCACGTTGCGAGGAGAGGCCGATTGGTTGTCGGGCGACCTCACGGCGGCGCGGCAGCACCTGCGCGAGGGCGCGCGAATGCACCGGACGATCGGCGGAGCCGTCGGCGAGGCGCACTCGCTGCAGCGGCTGGCCGAAGTGGCGTTGCACGAAGGGCGGCGAGACGAAGGCCGCGCGTTGATCGACGAGGCGCTCGATCTCGCGCGCCAGACCGACATCGGCTTCCACCTGCTCGACCGGATCTACGGCACTCGCATCGCAATGCACGCCGACGACCCGGAAGCCGCTCTGCACGTCATGCAGGATGCCGCCTCGTCGGTGCGCGGGCCGCTCGAGACCTGCCCGGGCTGTCGCATCACCTTTGCGGTGCCGGCCGCGATCGCCGCCGCGCGCGCGGGCGAGGTGGACTTGGCCGAACAGCACGAGGCGCAATGCGCCTACCTGGCCAATGTGGTGATGCGGCTGCCGGCGTGGTACGCCGCACATGACGAGGTGCGAGGCCACGTCGCAGCGGCGAAGGGAGCTTCTGCCGATGAAATCGCGCCCCACTTCGCTGCGGCCGCTGTTCGCTTCCGTGGCGCGGGCCAACCGATCGACGCAGCACGCTGCGAGCTTCTCTCGATGCAGGCCGCATCGGGTCGGCGGGCTGCCGCGCCTCGCTAGGCGATCGGGGTCCCGCCTCGGCGGCAGTCAAGCTCCGCGTGTTGACAAGCTTCTTACGATCCGCGTATCCGTCACATCGCGTCGAGCGGATAAATCGGCCGCCGCACGTGCTTGAAGTTCAACAGCGCGTAGTCGGACGTGCACACTCCCTTGCCGGCGCATTCGACGATGCCGCGCGCCAGCGGGCGCAGGCCGGCGCGCCAGTGCACGCGGCTCTTGAGCATGAGGTACTTCTTGCGTTCCGGTGCAATGCCCACGGCATGAAAAGCGGCCAGGTCGTGCGGCTCCACATGGTTGCTGATGACCACGATCTCGATGCCGCCCACGACGAATACCGCGGTCGGACCCATGTGGTTGGTCTCGCCGCGGGCCATGGGGCCGTAGTTGCGATAGACGCCGTCGCTGAGCAGCCGCACGCGGCCGGTGAGCGTGCGCGGCTCACCCTTCAGACCGATGCTCGGCATGTCGAGCTTGCCGCCGAGCGGCAGCGCCAGCGTCGCGCCGACGCCCGCACGGGCCATCACCTGCACCGCGTGCGGATCGAAGATCGCGAACGCGGCAGCGTCGTCCAGCTTCGCGTCGACCATCGCGCCGAGCACGGTCATCGTGTCCATCGTGCCGCCGGACGCGCAGTTGTCGCTGTGGTCGAGCAGCACGATCGGTCCGGTCTTGCCGTCGGCCGCATCGGCCAGCTGCTTCGCGCGCGCCATCGAGGCCGGCAGCGGCTCGATCTGGTAGACGAAGGCCTGGCGCTGCGCCCACGCCATGTCGAGCAGTTCGTCGCACCAGCGCCGCGCTAGCGCGGCGTCGTTGTCGGTAACCACCACGGCCGAGAGGCCGGCGTTGCGGATGTCGGCGTTGGGAAAGCCCACGAACACCGACGCACACAGTGCCCCGTCGCGCTCCATCTCCTTGCAGCGCGCCTGCAGCTCGCGGTTCGGCGAATCGTCGCTGCCCTGGCGCATCACGTGCGGCAGCATCGGCTTGTTGCCCCAGGCCATCGTCGGGCGGGCCTTGCCGGCCAGCAGCGCGAGGATGGCACGGCCGGCACGCTGGCCGGTTTCGAACATGTCGATGTGCGGATAGGTCTGGTAGCCGGCCACCGCGGTGGCATGCTCGGCGATCGCGGGGTAGAAGTTGGTGTGCATGTCGAGCGCCACGCCGATCGGCACTGACTTGTTGATCGCCCGCAGCCGGCGCAGCAGCTCGCCTTCGCCATCCTCATGGGTCTGCGTCACCATCGCGCCGTGCAGGTCGAGCAGCACGGCGTCGCAGCCGGCCGCCACGGCGCTGCAGATCTTGTCGCAGATGAACTCGTAGGCGCTGTCTTCCACCAGG